>CAJWAD010000029.1 GCA_913020245.1 uncultured Oleiphilus sp. | reverse complement strand
GATATTGACCCTGAGCATTTAGAACATGTGCTTGCGCATAACCAAACCGAGAACCTAGACCAATTGATCATGAATGTTGGCCGCGGACTCCGCATGCCCTACATTATTGCCCGGCAATTAGCCTCGGGCGATCCGCAGGCGCTTGAGAATGCAGTCGAGATTGAGCAAGACGATCTACCGCTGATGATAAAAGGCACTGAAGGCATGGATATTTCCTTTGCGCATTGTTGCCATCCAATTCCTGGTGATCCGATTATTGGCTTACCGGGCATGCATGCAGACCTAATGATCCATTCAGAAGGCTGCCAGAAAGCAGTGAAGCTTAGCCAGAGCTCTGAGCGCATGCACTTGTCTTGGGTGAAGCATATTACGCATGAATTTGCGGTTGAATTAAAAGTAGAATTAGAACGCCAACGAGGTATTATCGCGGAACTTGCGTCAGCCATTAGCCGCGCTGAGGCAAACATTGAACACATTGGTGTCATCGATCAGAACACGCGTATGGGCGTCATTAAAGTCGTGATTCACATTCAGGGCCGGCGTCACTTAGCACGCGTTATTCGTCGTATTCGTAGCATGAAAGCGGTCATTAAAATCCAGCGCGTCATCAACTAAGGTTAATGACCAACAACATATTTAATAGCCCCCCCATAAAGGAACGTCGCACATGAGCAATAAATCCATCATTCAGTCGGACAGCGCACCAGAGGCGATTGGTACCTATTCACAAGCGGTGAAAGTCGGCGATACGGTGTATCTGTCCGGTCAAATACCGCTCGATCCTAAATCCATGACCTTGGTTGAGGGCGATATCTCAGCGCAAATCACACAGGTATTTGAGAACCTTACTGCCGTCTGCCAAGCGTCAGGTGGCACACTGCAAGACATCGTTAAGTTGAATATCTTCCTAACCGACTTAGGGAATTTTGCGACCGTGAATGAGATTATGGCACGTTATTTCGAGACGCCTTACCCTGCGAGAGCGGCTATTGGCGTTGCAGCGCTCCCCAAAGGCTCAGAGGTTGAAATGGACGGCATCCTCGTTCTCTCATAAAGCTGAACGAGCGTCTCAACATTGTTTTAAGCCGCGACAGGTCGAGCGAGTCCAGTTAAATCTCCAAGCCCTTCAAAAGCCATCGTACGATGGGAGAAATTAGGACTTACTCACCAAATCGATTAATTTGAATGCGCCGTGTACCGCTTTGTCTCGCACAAGAGCAGACAAAGCATTCGCTTTCTCGCTAATAACAGAGCGTTTCGCAGCTTCAAATAGAACGCGATCGCCTACACGGACCGTCCCAGCTTTGAGAACGGATATATTTACCCCTAGATGGCGTGCCGTATGCGACCCCAATGCATGCAGCACCTTGGCATCTTTCTCAAACGCGGCTTGCGCTTGGGCGGGCATCGAACAGCGTACTGTACGTGAAACGACGCTCAGAATGACATCGCCGATGTATAACTTCCCATCGACCCACTGAAATTCCGTAAAATCTAACTGACCGGATGGCGTTTGTATCAATAAATTTGGACGAAACCGCTCAACTCGAAAATCGCCTTCAGGCTCTAGCGCGCTTAATTTGGCAAGCGAACCACTGGTCAACAAATGAATTGGAAACGCATCATGATAGCGACCAAGTGGTGTCACAAAAACCGCGAGCTCCATTATCAAGCGCCAGCTGATTGAAGACATATTCGGCATTTTCTGGATCGCAAACTGCTTCTTCATCGCCTTCTCGCCTGCCGGCACTTTCAAACGATAATGTTTTAAATTAGTTTTCGGTTGCAATGGCCACAGGCTCACCGGCGTATCCATTGCCTGACTCAGTGCGGCATTGATATTCGGATCATGGCTACTTATTTTCGTTCCATCGGGACATACGATTGTCACGGGCCGCACCCCATTCGTCTTCGGTGCCTCAGCATAGCGGGCGGTAAACTTGAGCAGCTTCGGTAACTTGCGCACAGTACTCAGCTCGCCGACAGACTCATCTTTCACAATCCAATTGCGGTCACCGACCATGCCCGTTTTCTCTAGGCAACATTCAGCGACTTGCAGCCCTTCCATAGACTTAACCGGATAGCACCAAAGCTCACCGACTGTACCCACTTCAATCATTTTTCAGCCACCTGTAAAACACTCGCACTTTTTCGTTTACGCCTCTCAAGTCTTGATCTATTTCAATTAAAACGATGATCTTACTTTTAAAAGCCACGACTAACTTCCCATTAGATTTCTTCGATTAGCTTCGAGCATCGTTTTCTCTTTTTCCAGCATCGCGTAAAAGCGATGAAGTCTTGAGGGCAAGGCCATTCTATCGATCTGATCAATTCGGTTCATCTGTAATTGCTGATCTAACAAAAACAAGTAATATTGCGCCGCTTGCTGCGTCAGTTCTTGCTCGTTCGAAGGCTGACCAAAACGCGCTCGACACGTTTCTTTAAGTAAGGCTAGCAAGCCTTGCGTCGGTTTATCTTCGACAATCAAGGTTCTCGGATCCGAGACAAAAAAACCTCTCTGCCCTTGGCTTTCAAACTCGGTCACTTCAAAAATTGTTTTTAAATGTGCCAAAACCGCCGCATCCGTATCATTTTGTAGGCCTTGAACTGTCTTACGTCCGAGCTCAATAAAATGCGTACCCTTTGGATCAAAGTAATTGTAATCAATCGCATGCGTATACAGGTCTTTAGGCCCGTAATTGATAAATACCTGATCGCCGGGCGCATAATCTTGCTGGGCATGAATACAGAGCTTGTCATTTTCCAACGTAATCTGTTGGCCAAGTCGATCAGAGTGATTAAACATATCAACCACCGGCACAATGCCATGCGGATGAAAGGCTCGGCTGCGATAATTTAAATAAACATTCAAATAAATGCTTTCATCTATCGTCGGGTCATGCTCATGCAAAGTATTAAGTATTGCGTCGGCCCGACGCTTTGCTTCATTCACCCAACGAAATAGCATAGGATGCATTGATTGCAGTGACTTAAGTTCATCATGACTACTAAAGTAAATGCTGTAGTCACGCATCGCCTCAAGTGATTCAAACCCAGCAAACATGCCACTATATTCAGAGCCCTCTATATTCGAAAGCTCTTTTGCCGCCGCGTAGATCCAATTTAAACTGACGCCACCAACATTTTCAGTAATTGCTTGATCTGAACTGACCAACAATGCCGAAGTGGGCAAACTGGCCAACAGTGTCTTACCACTAATCGGCGCCGTCGCGTACATACCGTAAAGACCATCGACACATTTCCGCTCTAGATCATTCTGTAAAAACAATCCTTTTCCAAGCGCCCATTCGAGCACCGCTTGATATGCATCTTGCATTAGTGAAATTCCTCATTATTGTTATTCGTTTTTTAGCCACTCATTGTGCGGCCTCACAAAGCACGCGAAAAGCGAGAATTGTATATTTTGTGATGCATAAACAATTAAAGTAAAAGACCAGCCCTAACCTTCGGCATAATTTTGCAACATAGCTTCATACCCTTCCTTGAAGCTTGGATACTGTAACGCGTACCCAGAGGCATGCAGCCGCTTATTTGAGCAGCGTTTATTACCTGTTCGACGCGTCGGTAATGCCTCACTGGTAGCAAGGGATACATTGATTTTATCTGCGATAAATTGATACACCTCGCTTAAATCAACCGGGCAATCATCGCTCGCCAAAAAAAGAGGTGGTAAGTAATCACCCGCCAACGCTCTTCGTAATAAGTGTTCGAGAAAGCCAACACAATCATCTTCATGAATGCGATTACTTAACCTCAAGGTTGTGCTGATCGCTACCTGCCTGTTTTGCACCTGTGAAATTAAATGCTGCCGGTTACCACCGTAGATACCCGAAAAACGGACAATTGTCGCGGGTAAATGGCTTAATTGAAGGCTGTCCTCAGCCTCTCTCAACACGCGACCAGCGAAACTATGCGCTTGAGCTGGACTATTTTCGTCTATCCAGGAGCTATCATCCTGATGGTAAACCGATGTGCTCGACACGAATATAATCCGCTGCAAGGTCTTACTCACACTGAAATGCGAGAGCGTATGCCGTAATCCATCAATGAACACTTTACGATACGCGCGCTCATTGCGCTCACCGGGGCTTAAACAAAAGACGATAAAATCGTAATGGGTAGGCAATTGCGTGAAAGTGCCGGGCATTGAAACATCGCCATAGTAAGCGGCATGAATGCAGGGTGCTCCAGGTACGGACTGGCTGCGCCGAACACTATCAACCTGCATATGCTCAGCGAGCCGAGGCGCAAGCTTTTGCATTAACTTTCCATAGCCAATGAGTAATATTTTGGGGGAGCTTATAGCCATGAACTAACACTCTTAGTTGAGCGTCCGATAAAAAATGTCTACCATTATGCTTAAAGTTATAAAAAGAACTTATTAAAAAGGCAGGGAGATTTCTGTATGACGCTGACCGAATTGAAATATCTGGTTACTCTAGCACAAGAGATGCATTTTGGTCGTGCCGCTGAAAAGTGCTTTGTAAGCCAACCCACATTAAGCGTTGCTGTCAAAAAACTTGAAGATGAGCTGGGTGTCACCCTCTTTGAACGACACAAAGGCAACATTACCGTGACCGACTTAGGCCAGCGGCTAGTTCAGCAAGCAGGCGCTATTCTTGAGCAAACGCATGTATTCAAAGATATTGCCGATTCAGGCAAAGACCAACTCAACACCCCGTTAAAAGTAGGTGCAATTTATACAATTGGTCCTTATCTGTTCCCATATCTTATTCCTGAAACCATCAATCATTCTAACGATATGCCTTTATACATTGAAGAGAATTACACTTCGGTATTAAGGCAACGACTGAAAGATTGCTCACTCGACGCTATTATCGTGGCGCTGCCATTCAACGAGCCCGATGTCGTGACGATGCCACTCTATGATGAGCCGTTCATGGTGGTCTTGCCAAAAGGACACGCCTTGGCAGAGGAAACAGAAATCGACGGCTCAATGTTGGCCGATACCAACCTTTTACTACTGGGGCCGGGACACTGCTTTCGTGACCAAATTCTTGATCAATATGAGGAGCTCAGAGAGCTCGTTTCACAAGCAACGCAAACCAAAGAAGCGTCTCGTCTGGTGACAGAGGGAAGCTCTCTCGATACCATCCGTCATATGGTGGCCTCGGGCCTTGGGGTTAGCATCTTGCCTATGTCAGCGCTCATGGATGGCTTTTATGATAAACAAATGATTGAAGTACGCCCGTTTAAGGCACCCGTGCCGCTGCGAACCGTTGCCCTCGCCTGGCGAATCAGCTTTACCCGACCCAAGGCGATAGACATCATCGCCAGCAGCGCCAAAGCCTGCGGAAAAAGTTTGGCGTTAACAAGCAACCCTGCTGATCCTAAGGCCGAGCATCACTAGCGCATGCTTAATCTTGAAGAAGTGCCGTTGACGCAACTAAAAGGCGTTGGCAATAAGCTGGCCGAAACACTCGCTAAGCTCGAGCTCTACACACTGCAAGATTTGCTTTTTCACCTGCCCTTTCGCTATGAGGATCGCACGCGTATTTTGCCCATTTCGCAGCTGCGTCAAGGCCAGCATGCGTTATTTGAAGCAGAGGTTTACTCTAACCGGGTTGTGATGGGCAAACGACGCAGCTTAGAGTTGGTAGTGCGTGATAGTAGCGGTCAAGTGACCCTGCGTTTTTATCATTTCACGGCGGCACAAGCACGCCAACTGAGTATAGGTAGCTACTTACGCTGTTATGGCGAGGCGCGTTTGGGACGGACAGGTCTTGAATTTTATCATCCCGAATACCAAGTCATTACCCCAGGCGATATCCATCAGGTACCGGATACGCTCACGCCTATTTACACCCTTACCGAAGGCATACAACAACCCCGTATGCGCAGCCTTTGTAAGCAGGCGCTTACATACTTAAATCGAGGCAATTTAAAGGAGTTATTGCCAAAAGAAATTCTGTCGCATTTACAACTACCCGTGCTGGAAACAGCGATTGCTTATTTACATTCGCCTCCAGTTGAGGCGGATCAAGAAGCTTTATTGGAGGGTCAACACCCCTGCCAGCAGCGCCTGATAATGGAGGAGCTATTGGCACATCAACTCAGCTTACTAGCCCTACGCCAAGGCGCGCAACAACACCCAGCGTTGCCTTGCATGAACCTTGAGGCTAGCCAATCATTCAGGAATCGATTTTTAGCACAATTACCTTTTTCACTTACCAGCGCGCAACAACGGGTCTTTCAGGAAATAGAAACCGATATGCAACAAAACTTTCCTATGCTGCGTTTGGTGCAGGGTGACGTCGGCTCAGGAAAAACCGTTGTTGCTGCCCTAGCGGCGCTAAATATGGTGGCCGCCGGGGCGCAAGTGGCGCTAATGGCCCCGACAGAAATCTTAGCCGAACAACACCTCGCAAGCTTCTCAACCTGGCTAACACCGCTTGGTATTAGCGTGGGTTGGCTGAGTGGTAAAACCAAAGGTAAAACACGCCAAACAACACTCGACGCAATCGTGCGTGGCAACCTAAATGTAGTGATCGGTACACATGCATTATTTCAAGAGGAGGTTCTTTTCGCAAAATTGGGACTGGCCATTATTGATGAGCAGCATCGCTTTGGTGTGCACCAACGCCTCTCCTTGAAAGATAAAGGGCTGAACTCAGGCATAGTACCTCATCAGCTTATTATGACGGCGACACCTATCCCACGCACCCTCGCAATGAGCGCCTATGCTGACCTAGATACCTCGATCATTGATGAATTACCGGCTGGACGGCAGGCCATCGAAACCTTTGTCATCCCCGACACTCGGCGCGAAGACATGTTAAAGCGCGTTCAAACCGTTTGTGAATCCGGTCAACAAGCGTATTGGGTTTGTACGCTGATCGAGGAATCTGAGGCCTTACAATGCCAAGCTGCCGAGGATACTGCCGAATGGCTAACCAATAACTTACCAGGACTTGTGGTGGGTCTGGTGCATGGTCGTATGAAAACCGCTGATAAATCGCTGATTATGGACCAATTCAAAGCAGGTAGAATTGACTTACTGGTGGCAACAACGGTCATCGAAGTCGGTGTTGATGTCCCCAATGCCAGCCTTATTTTAATTGAAAACCCAGAACGATTAGGGCTCGCACAACTCCATCAGCTTCGGGGTCGGGTGGGTCGCGGTACGTTACAAAGCTACTGTGCGCTTATGTATCGCCCCCCACTCTCTGAAAATGGCAAACAACGCCTTGCCGTCATGCGCGAGAGTAACGATGGCTTCATCATCGCCGAAAAAGACTTGGAGCTGCGCGGTCCTGGCGAAGTACTCGGTACTCGACAAACAGGCTTGGTGAGTTTTCGTGTAGCCGATTTACAGCGCGATGCAGCATGGCTGGAGCAAATAAGGCCCATCGCTCAGGCAATACAACCCTCGTCTCCGATTGCACAAGCCTTGATAGAGCGCTGGGTAGGTCAACGGAAACGATTCGCGGAAGTATAGTAACGAAAAGCTGCAATTTTGGGTCGTATCTCAGCCGGATTCATCTACACTTTAGGGGCATAGGACAGCGTTAAGTAATTAACGAAAAAAACCATTGGAGCAGGACTGAAAAAGCAATGATCCCCGCCGCATTAAAAACTGCCATAGAGCCCTACCACAGACAAGAAGACCAACATTACTCTACCCCATCAGCGGTCGATAGAGAGACAGTAGATCTCGAACAGATCGTTACCATGGTATTAGTAAAAGACACACTAGGGCGCACGCAAGTCATTTTCCCAGCTGACTGTTTATTCGATATCCATACCTTGAGCAAACAAATGGGACGAGAGCTCGAACCGCTAAAGCATGAAGATGTCGCTAAATTATTGTCCAGTTACAATGTTGCTGCGATCCCCGCAATACCTGATATAACCGGGCTGCCCGCCATGGTTGATTCCCGTGTATTCGCAATGCCATTTGATGACATTTACCTTGACGCAGGCGATCGAAACACACTGATTAAAATCGACAAGGGTTTGTTTCTGGCAACGCTGAACAACACCCAACAGGGCGCATTCACGATCCCTTTGGCCACCATTCCGAGTAATCAGTGCCATCAGGATGAAGACGCGCAATGCATTAATCAAGCGGTTGAAAAATTTACAACGCGACGCATCAAGCAACGCATCGAGGATACGCTTGAACTGCCTCCGTTACCAAAAAGTGCGCAAGCCATCATCAAACTGCGAGCAGATGGTGAAGCAGGCTGTGATGAACTCTCGTCTATCGTAGAAAAAGACCCCAGCCTCTCGGCTCAAGTAGTCAGCTGGGCGGCCAGTTCACTCTATAATGCGCCGGGCAAAATAAAATCAGTGCATGATGCAATCATTCGCGTGCTTGGCTTTGATCTGGTTATGAATTTATCAATTGGACTTTCCCTGGGTGCATCGCTTAAGGCACCCATTGATACCGCACAGAATAGGCCTGCTTACTGGCATGAAGCACTGTGGACAGCGTTGAGTACGACGGCGCTTATTGCCAAAATTGAGGCACCCTATCGACCTAACTTTGGCATGGCTTATCTGTCCGGTTTATTGCATAACATTGGTTATCTTGCGTTAGCGCATATCTTCCCGCCACACTTCAAATTGATTTGCTTGTACATGGACGCAAACCCTCATGTGGATCCCTCGGTAATCGAACATCACTTGTTAGGCATTACAAGCGAACAGGTAGGTAGCCAACTGATGACAGTTTGGGGCTTACCTGCCGAAGTAATCACGGCCATGCGGCATCAAAAAAATGGTCGTTACCAAGGCGCTAATGCAGAATACGCAAAATTATTAACACTGAGCAAATATGTGTTAGCAAAGCGCGGTATTATTCCCATGCCAACCTATACCCCGGTGGCGGAAATTTGCGCGTTTTTCAATATTAATGAAGCCATCGCGTTAGAAGCAGGCGATTTATTATTTGAGAAAAAAGACGATGTAGACAACATGGTTAAACAACTAGATGACGCTTAGCTACTAACGATAGCTTGCTTATACCCAACCTTTGCTAAAGGATTAGGACGCTTTCCAATTTGCGAGTGCTGTGTATTGTGCAATGGTCAAATTTTCTGGCCGCAGGCTCACATCAATGTCTAGTTGTTCTAGCGCCTCCGGCGCGACAATGCCCGCAAGGGCATTACGCACTGTCTTCCTTCGTTTCATAAAAGCCGACTTAACAATCGTCTGTAAACGTTCAATAGAGTCAACGGGATGCGGATATTCTGCATGAGGTACCAAACGAACAATTGCTGATTCTACTTTTGGTACCGGGGAAAAGGCCTCTGCAGCAACAATAAACAGAGGCTGAACCCGACAATAATACTGTGACATGATACCCAGACGACCATACAACGAATCACCCGGCTGGGCTGCCATGCGTTCCACCACTTCTTTTTGCAACATAAAGTGCATATCTTTCAGGTGCGTTATGTTTTCCAGTAGATGGAAAATCAACGGCGTTGAAATGTTATATGGTAAATTGCCCACCACCCTCAGCGGGCTATCTGCACTCGCCAGCGCGTTGAAATCAAATTTCAACGCGTCGGCCTCATGGATTTCAAATTCGGGGTAGTTGAAGAATTTAGTGCGCAAAATTGGCACGAGATCTCTATCTAACTCAACAACCGTTAACTTGCCATCTAAGCTATCTAGCAGGTATTCGGTTATCGCACCAAGGCCCGGCCCAATTTCTACCACCTGATCACCGGGGAGCGGATTAATACCACTAATGATACGTGAAATAACCGCCTCGTCTTGAAGGAAGTTTTGTCCGAAGCGCTTTCGTGCTTGATGACCAGCCTTGGTATTTTTCTTCGCCATAGTGCGTTCTCGATTACATTACTTTAAGGCGCATGCCAGCGTCTTTCTATTGGGTCGTTTCGACCATTTGAACGGCGGTATCTATCGCGCAGCGTAAGCTGCCGACGTCAATATCACCGGAGCCCGCTAAATCTAATGCCGTGCCATGATCAACTGACGTACGGATCATCGGTAACCCTAACGTGATGTTGACCGACTCACCAAAACCCGCATACTTCAGCACAGGTAGACCTTGATCATGAAACATCGCTAATACGGCATCAGCCTCGCTTAGGTATTTTGGTGTAAATAAGGTGTCCGCAGGTAAGGGGCCAATCAGCTCGATACGTGATCCGTGCCGCGCTTGCATAGCAGCCATTACAGGCTCAATAATTTCAATCTCTTCGCGCCCCATATGACCACTTTCGCCAGCATGCGGGTTCAAACCGCTGACCAGCACGCGCGGTTTTTCAATACCGAATTTGGTGTTGAGATCAGTAATCAAAATGTCGAATATATGGGTTAGTTCTGTTTTATTTAGGCTCGCGGCGACCTCTAATAAAGGAATATGCGTTGTTGCAAGGGCTACACGCATGTGCCGATTCGCTAACATCATCACCACTTTCTCAACGCCACACCTCTCTTGTAGGTATTCAGTATGCCCACTAAATACGATGCCCGCTTCATTAATCAAGCCTTTGTGGACCGGCCCGGTGACATGCCCAGAGAAACGGCCTTCGAGGCAGCCATCAATGGCAACATCTAGGCAATGAAGCACATAACCGGCATTTGCTGGATTCAGCTCCCCCGGCATACAGCCTTGTGCCAACCGTTGAGGCAATACCATTAAGGTTGCCTTGTCTGTTTTGGAGAACGTCTGGCCCTGCCATATGATAATAGTTAGCGGTAAATTCAGCGCCAGCGCTCGCCGCTCTAATAGGTCGGGGTCGGCAATCACCACAATCGGGGCAGTAATACCCTCTTGCGCTAAACAGATCACTAAATCGGGACCAATCCCGGCTGGTTCACCGGGCGTAATCGCCAAAGGGGCATTCAAAAAGGCCATTTAAACCTCTTCATCTAAAGCATAGGCTTCATCTTTAATATCAATAAACGATTCCGATCTAATCTCGAGAATCCACTTTGATAACTCTTCCTCGTATTTACGGCCTTGGATAACTTGGCGAGCCTGATTCGCTTGTAACATGGCACCAATATCCTGATCACGCGCATCCTCGACGCGTAAAATATGCCAGCCAAAACTCGACTTAAATGGCTCACTAACCTTGCCAATAGTCGTATCTAACATCACTTGTTCAAACTCAGGTACCATTTGACCTGGGCTAACCCACCCTAACTCGCCGCCATCAATCGCTGACACAGGGTCATCTGAGTTGGAACGCGCGATCTCTGCAAAATCGTCACCTTGCGTAACGCGCTCATAAAGTTTATCGATAATCTCTTTCGCTTGGGCGTCCGAGCGAATTTCATTCGGCGAGACTAAGATATGACGCACCTGACGCTGTTGGACCATCTGCTCAGTACCGCCACGTTTCTCAAGTGCGGTGATAATATGAAAACCGCTTCCAGAGCGAATCAACTCTGAGGGTTGACGTACCTCTAAACTCGGTAAGATATCCGCGGCAATGGACGGGAGTTCATTCTCTTTTCGCCAACCAATCACGCCGCCGTTTAAAGCCTGGCGACCATCCGAATTGGCCACCGCTATTTCTTGAAAATCAGCGCCTGCTTTCAGTTCGGCTAACACTTTTTCTGCACGCGCCGTTACCGCCGCTTGGTTTTCTTCACTGGCCGACTCTGACATCGCAATCAAAATATGGCCGATATAATACTCAGTTCCGGTCTGTTGACGCCCTTCCTTTGACGCCAGGAAGTTATCGATCTCTTGCTGGCTGACTTGAACTCGCCGATCTAACTCGCGTTGTTGCACACGTGTGATGACCATTTCACGACGAATTTGCTCGCGGGCCGACGCGTAGCTCTCTCCCTCACTGGCCAACTGTGCTTCAAACTGCTCAAGCGTCATTTTGTTTGAACGCGCAATATTCGCCAAGGTTTGGTTGAGTTGACTATCACTGATACGGATACCCGCAAAATCAGCTTTCTGGAGCTGGATGCTTTCCAATATTAACTGGTTCAACACCCGCTTTTCTAAAACCTCTCGGGGTGGCAAAGGCGTACCTTGTCCGCCTAAACGCGATGAAATCGAGCGTACCCGACTATCTAACTCGGACAACATCACAATGTCATCATCAACAATGGCGATGACCTTATCTAACAATTGCGAATCATTTGCCACCGCATTCATCATGAAACAGCTAAAACCAACGAAGCAAAGCCATTGGCGAACTTGTCTTTTTACAATCATAGAACCTATCTTTCTGCGCATATCATATCTTTCATAGCTGGCTTATCGGCTGAATGCCGCCTTACAAGACTTCTTCTACCGCTTGATATCCAGAGATTAAATTATCAATCTTATCATCGCTCACACCAAAGCTACCCAAACCACGTAACTGGAACCGAAATAAAATGGCATTATCAAGCTCCCCTTCATCGGTTAAGTAATTTTGTCCAAGCAATTGTATTCCCCAGCAGCAGCTGGTGTATTCGAGCCCAATTAAACTGCCAATGGTGCGATTCGCATCAAGATCATAGCGCCACTGACCCAGCAACTGAATATCCTGGCTAACGGGATAAATGAGCGAGGTATCACCCTGTTCGATATCGTTCTTTTTATAACGATGCGAAAGATTTAATAACCAACCGGAAGCAGGCGATTGATAACTCACCTTACTCACACTTTCTTCGGTTTCGTCTTCACTTGCATCCCAAAGATTGGCGAAATAAATATTCCAGCGTACGTCGGGGCGCAACGTTATTTCGGAAGCAAACAGTGAGTCAGTTGCGTAAATATCTGCGCCACGCGTTAGGCTCACATCCGTGTCATCAAATTGGTATATGTGGCCGAGATTTAGGCTAACCACATCGAGCCCACGAGCCCAGTCTGTTAAGCGACTGCCAACACTCATGGTCAGTCGATTTTCGCCACTGATCCGATCCCCCCCCGTATAACGGTTAGAGCGAAAAAGATTTTGGTAATCAAAGCTGGGAACGGAACTATCAAAGTTGGGTAACTTATTTTGAAACTCGTCTTCCGTGTACACATAGTAAAGACGCGGTTCCAAACTCGAGCTGTAATTGGCCGGCAGTAGGCGCGCGGGTCGATCAAAATATAAGCCCGCGTCTAACTCTGCAATCGGCATGGTGCGCGAAGCATATGCATCATCACCAGGATAATCTTGTAACAGATAATCGGTATGGTCGATGCTCAGGCTTGGTTTTACATAACCCCAACCGGCGCGCACTGGATAACTCAACTTCGGCACATGACGTAAGCGCGAGCCATAGGCGGAGGCAGCCAAACTTAAATCTTTGTTATCTCTGTAAAAATACGAGTAACGACTGCCCCAGTCTAACTCAAAATCACCAACCATATAATTAGACTGATAACTCACTTCGGGCAAGCGCTGATAGGCGATCTCCTCGGGAAGAATATTGTCATTCAAACTGCGGTTTTCCTGCAGCAAAACCGATACACGGTATTGATTACCGCGCTTTTCCAGTCGTGCTCGTCTTTCCAGCATATCACTGCTCGCGATTTGCACACCTTGATCTAAATCTTGAAGGTAGTCATTGTCGCTAATCGCCGCATATTCAATATCGCCACTCAAATGCGAGGACCATGCCGACAAATCCCAATCCTGGTCCAAACTGAAGCCCCAACGCTTACCGCTCTCGTCAGTATTTCCCAGGGTCAATTGGTTATCGATGTAATCCTTATCTTCACCAATATAACTGACCGACATGCGGCTATCTGAAATTTCACTCACATGGCGAAATTCAACGTCGTGATGTAAACCGCGCCCACCGATATAAATCGGCGTATAGGTAGCATCATAATTTGGCGATAAGTTTAAGTAGTAGGGCGTCGCTGCGTAAAAACCACCCGCATTAGAACTGCCCACCTCTGGAAACAGAAAGCCACTCTTTCGACGGTCATCTATTGGGAAAGAAAACCACGGTACGTATAACACGGGTACATCGGCAATATTAAAGCGGACGTGTTTCGCTTCACCAAAGCCTTCCTCTTGGTCAAAACTAATGGTCGACGCTTCAAATGACCAATCCGGTTCTGGCACCGCACAGGTCGTAAAATTCCCATCATAAATTGATAGCCGCATCGGGTCGGCCTGATCGATCAAGCCAGCTTGGCCACGATACCCACTTTCAGGGCTATAAAATTCAGCTTCATGCAAGCGCGCTTGCTCAGAATTCAAATTAACCTCAGCACGCTGACTACGCATCTCCATCTGTGGACCCGATATATAAATATTGCCATCGAGTTCCGCCTGATTTTTAGCTTGGTCGATTATCGCGCGATCACTGCGTATTTGATAACCATACTTGGCAATATCAATATCACCTTGTAATTCGAGTCGGTTATTTTCAAAGTATTCCACATATTCAGCATGCACGGTAATTTGCTCATCACCGAACTCAACTGTCTGGCCTTGCTCAGCCGAGTCAGGCGCAATGGTGGTTTGCGAGTGGTTTGCGAACGATGGGGAGGTCGAACAGCTGCCGCGAAGTATCGTATACGTTTCAAGCTCGCCTAAACGATCGAGCATTGAACCATTTAGAGCGGTCTCAGATGCCATGACGGTAGCACCCGCAACAGCGAGCGTTATGAAGCTCAAAAGCTTCGAATTGCCGCGCATGAAAACCTCTAAATAAAAATCAAAGAAATGCTTAAATACCCCGAAATAAGGCGGGTTAACCGATAGCTGGGCATGATAAACCGTGAACACTTTGATGTCATTTAACTTTTTGATTAGGATGCGCCCTATACAAAGAAAACATCTTGCCTCAATACGTAATTTCCGGCGAACAACCAAGGCCCCTCATGGACCCCAGAAAAAAACAACTCGAACAATGGTGTGCCCAACACTTTAACCTAGATACGGTCGCCTTGAGCGACGTCTCGGGTGATGCCAGTTTCCGGCGCTATTTTAGATATCAAACGGGGGACAAGGCCTTTATTTTGATGGATGCGCCACCCGAGAAAGAGGATAGCAGCCGTTTTGTCAGCATCGGGCAACACTGGTATCGCCAAGGCATTCCTGTACCCGCCATCTTAAATGAAGACCTTGCGCAAGGCTTTATGCTGTTAGAGGATTTTGGTGACAGACAGCTTTTCAGCGCATTGCTATCAAACGCAAAACCTGATGTTAGTAACGGGCAACGCCTCTACTCAAAAGCCATCAGCCTGCTGCATAAAATCCAAGATATTGACGACGATAGCCGTCACCCTCTGCTTCCTTATGATGAAGCACTTTTCCGCAGAGAAATGGCATTATTTACCGACTGGTTATTGGCCGAGGCCCTCGCTCTTTCGTTAGACAGTAACGTCGCCAAAGCGCTTCAGCAAAATTTCGATACGCTTGTTAACTGTGCCTTGGCGCAAGTGCAAGTGCCCGTGCATCGCGACTATCATTCTCGCAACTTAATGCTGCGACCGGATAACTCAATCGGTCTGATTGATTTTCAAGATGCTGTGTCAGGTCCTTACACCTATGATCTCGTATCCCTCCTGCGTGACTGTTATGTTGCTTGGCCACAATCACTTATTACTGAACTCTGCCAAACCTATCAACACCAAACAACCCACGCCAAGATAAGCCAATTAACACGGCAACACTTTCAACGTGACTTTGACTTGATGGGCCTGCAGCGCCATCTGAAAGCCGCAGGTATTTTTGCGCGTTTAGCTTTGCGCGATGGAAAAGTGGGCTATCTTGATGATATACCACGCACCCTAAACTATATCGTCGACGTCAGCGGAAAGTATCCAGAGCTGAACGCCCTGCATCAACTTGTAACTACCCATGTTTTACCGCGCATGACAGAGCAACTAGGTGCGCTCAAGCAACGCATAGTGAGTGCCGAGGCATGAAAGCGATGATACTCGCCGCCGGCCTAGGCAAGCGCATGCAACCCCTCACAAATAACTGCCCAAAGCCGCTACTCAAGCTTAAAAATAAACCCTTAATCGAATATCACTTGGAAGCCATCGCCGCAACAACGATCCAAGATGTCGTCATTAATACCCACTGGCTTGGTGACATGATCCCTGCGGCATTAGGCGATGGTTCTCGCTGGCAACTGACACTTCATTACTCGCATGAAGATGCCTTACTCGAAACAGCCGGGGGCATTCGCGAGGCATTAACCACACTTGATGAGGGGAATGACCAGCCATTTCTCGTCATCAATGGTGATATCTATTGCTCTCTCAATCTTTCTGAATGGGTAAGTCAAGCACTGCCACGCATTGAAAATAAGCAGGCAGTGTTAGGAATAGTGACGAATCCAACGCATAACCCCGAAGGCGATTTTGTATTTGATGGTCAACAACTAAACCTTAAACAAGACAGTAACGAAAACCGCTACACCTACAGTGGCATCGGTCTATACCGGCCATCATTTTTTAACGCGCTGCCATTCGGGCGGTGCGCACTGGCGCCTCTTTTATTCGATGCCATTGCGCGACAAAGCATCACGGCATCCATCATTCACGCCCCTTGGACCGATGTAGGCACGCCAGAACGCCTCCAATTGCTTAGCACACAACTCAGCGATTAAAATTTGATCATAGCGGCAAATAGCTGCCCTCACTTCCAAGTAAAGCTAACTAACAATTCAATAACACACTTAATATCAATAACTTATAAAGTGGTTTGTTTTTTGCTTCTATCGTTTCTCAATCCAAGACACACCAAATTTTTGTCGTATACCTTGAGCGAAACATGCAAAAACACACTACCCAAGCGCCTCCAACCCAGAGCTTTTATCGTCGTTATATCGAACCGAATCAACGCACGCTGCGGGCTCTTGGCGCTCTCGCTTTTATCATCGCTAGTTGGCTAGCCATTGTTCAAACTAGCCACATCACCCTAAATTTTTATGCGCTTGCCGCTTTGCTGCTGGGAACCTGTATTTCAGTTTTGCTCATCCATGGGCTGAGCGCAGGCCGAGACACGATTAGCTATGTGACAAAACTCAAACATTACCAACCGCCAGATTTGGCATTAGAAATTGCCAAATTAACGTCTTACTCTAAGTTGTGGTTTCGTAAACAATTTCAGATCGTTGATGGCGAACTCGAAAAGCTAGACGACCCCTTCATGCGTCGTGGCCTCCAAGCCATTCGCGACCAAGAGGCCTTAGACGACACAATGAATATGCTACATTGGAAAATTTCGCAGCAGCGAGACCAAGACAATAAGCGAATTTCAGTCATGCAATCCCTGTCACAACAACTGCCAGTGTTTAGTATTTTGGTCGCATTATTGGTTTTGCTTGGTGGGCTGCAGGGAGAACTCAGTCTGCAAGGCTTTAGCGGCATCATTAGCGAAGCAATCTTATGCGTCGCCAGCGCTTTGCTACTGAATCAATGGCTGGTCAAACCGTTAATCATGCAATGTGAGCGTATTCGCGATGCCAGCACAAAGCGCCTGCAACTGATTGCCGATGGCATTGCTTTAGTGCATCAACAACGCACCCCCTCTATCGTTTTTGATACCTTGATCAACTGCATTCAAGACACCCCTATTATTCGCCAGAAAAAGCCTGAACACAGGTCAGCATCTGTACAAGCGCTCATTCAACAAAGCCGTAAACAACCGCGCCGATCTAATGCAGCCTAGATCTCACACATTAAGCCATTTTGTTGATGGTCATGGCGCCGCTCATTTTCATACGGTTGAAAGTGTTCAGCATGAGCCAAACACGGCAGCAAGTTTTTTTCTGTTTGCCGTTTGCACCATCACCGCCTTGTTATTTGCTTTGACGGCAAAAAACGAGACGCAAGGGACACCGAATCTGAATAGCGACTCAGCACTATTAAATGGCAGTCTTGCTGCCTCGGGTATTATCGAGCGCCCTGCGTTTGATAAATACCACATATTGTATGCGCTGCAACGGCATATAGAAGAAATAGAACTGAGCGGCAGTGCGCATGCCTTCGAGCATGACAACGGCCTTGTAGTATCATTGCGCAGTAATTTTCTATTTGATTACGGTGAGGCTGAAATGAACCGATCGGGCCGCGCGATTATCGAAGCGCTCGCCCCATTTTTACAAAAGCTACCTGGTTCGTTCCGCCTTATACAATCACAAAATGACGCGCCAACACCTTATGACTCTTACCCAAATAAGGCTGCACTTGCCGCTGCGAGAGAGACAACGCTCGCGCATTTCTTTGCCCTTAAAGACTTGCCTATCGACACCATTGACGCCGCCAGACCCAAAGCGAGCCAGGTAAGTGCACCGCTGGGCCGCACGCTCGTTCAGCTAATTTTGTCAGACTAAGCACGGCTAAATTGGTTAGCCAAAAACAACCATGACTCCCTGAAAGTGGCTATAAACATTGAAAAAAAGATACAAAAAAAGGAGGCAAACGCCTCCTTTTTTTGAACTTCAACGCGCGAATTAAGCGGCTGCAGTTGCTTTTTTCGCTGCTGGCTTACGCTTAGCAGGTGCTTTCTTAGCAGGCGCTTTTGCTGCTTTCTTAACAGGCGCTACCGGCTTTTCAAATTTTAAGATGATGTCACCAGCGTACTCGCCAACGCGCTTGTTTGCGTCGCGTGCTGCACCGTATGCTTTTGTTGCATACTCGTCATGCTTCGCTTTTACAGTGTCTAGCTTGTATAGCTTTTCTGCATAACCAAATGAAGCAGCAGAAACTGCTTTGTATTGCTCTTCAACTGTGTCGATCGCTTTTGCAACAACGCCTTGAACTTGCTCTTGGTAAGACTTAATAGTCATGTTGATAATCCTTTTAATCAATGTATTAAAAATCAAAACTGATTTCACTAAGTAAGCAACGTGAAATAACAGAGGCTTACCAGATTGAACGCAAGGCTACAGAACTAAATTAGAATAATCATACTAAGGCGTAAATTATTTTCTAATGACTACTTACCACTCTAATAACACCCACTTCGGTACCAACAACGTTGAGGTTTCCTCGCGGATCCAACCGTCACCGTCCGCCGGCACAAGGTAATATTCAGTGCCCGTGTTGGGTACCACTTTTATCTCTTTCAATACGCCATTTACACGATATTCGTAAAAGGTCTTATCGTCGTCTTCACGAATGACGATGTCGGGCTGCTCTCCACTGGCCAATTCTTCGGCAAAGCCGTGCTGATGCCAGGCAAGTAAAGTGAGAAATAGAAGTGTAAAAGCGATGAGTCGTTGCATAATCCCTGATATCCATAAAAGAAGGTTTAAGCTTGCGCCGATTTTGCCTAGTATAGCAGTCCTCTATTTCAGCAATCCAAACTTCATTTATGACTAGCAACGCTCCTGCTGTTCTCGTTGACGGCTCTTCCTATCTTTTCCGTGCTTATCATGCGCTTCCGCCTCTGAATAATTCCAAGGGTCAGCCGACTGGCGCAATTAAAGGCGTGGTGAATATGATTCGCCGCTTGCAACAGGATTACCCTGAATCAAAAATTATTGTGGTATTTGACGCCAAGGGTAAAAACTTTCGTCATGACCTTTATCCTGAGTACAAAGCAAATCGCCCGCCGATGCCAGATGACCTGCGTAGCCAAATCCAACCCATTCACGACATTATTGGCGCACTGGGTTTGCCTCTGTTGGTTATTCCAGATGTCGAGGCAGACGATGTGATTGGCGTGCTTGCGAAACAAGCCACCGACAGTAAGACTGACGTCATTGTATCCACGGGCGATAAAGACATGGCCCAGCTCGTCACCGAGCATGTCACACTGATTAACACCATGACTGACACGGTGATGGATCAGGACGGCGTCGTGACTAAATTTGGTGTGCGCCCTGACCAAATAATCGATTACCTTGCTCTCGTTGGCGATTCGGTCGACAACATTCCCGGTGTACCGAAATGCGGACCCAAAACCGCCGTAAAATGGCTAGCGCAATATGAAAGCTTGCAAGGTGTCATGGATAACGCAGACCAAGTAGGTGGAAAAATTGGTGAAAACTTACGGGCAGCGCTAGAGAAACTGCCGCTCTCTTATGAACTGGCAACGATAAAAACTGATATTGCGTTGCCGCAACATTTAAATGAGATTGAGCCCAGCGAGATAAACATTAACGCACTGCGCGAGCTTTATGAAGAATTTGAATTTCGCTCTTTATTGAAAAACTTAGGTGCGAAAGCGTCCAATGGCGATGCCGTCACACCCAGCGAAGCCATCGCAACACCGCCTCCGGTGGCGGCCGATTATGATACGATTTTCACGCAAGCGAGCTTCGATACCTGGCTGGCAAAACTGAAAGCTGCGCCTTACTTCGCCTTTGATACAGAAACCACTAGCCTCAATTACATGGAAGCCAAAGTGGTGGGTGTATCGTTTTGTTGTGAAGCCGGTTCGGCCGCGTATCTACCCTTTGGACATGACTATATTGGCGCGCCAGAACAGCTCTCACCCGATGCTGTTTTCGCCGCATTAAAACCCATACTTGAAGACCCTGGCATTAAGAAACTTGGACAAAATCTGAAATACGATAAAAATGTGCTCGCAAATCATCAGATCGATCTGCAAGGCATTGCCCATGACACCATGATCGAATCCTATGTGCTTAATTCAACGGGTACGCGCCATGATATGAATAGCTTGGCGGAAAAATACCTTGGCCGTCAGACCATTCATTTTGAAGATATCGCAGGAAAAGGCGCCAAACAGTTAACCTTCAACCAAATCGCCATTGAGCAAGCCGCTCCTTACGCGGCCGAAGATGCCGACATTACCCTGCAACTTCACGAGGCCCTGCTGCCAAAATTGAAAGAAGAAAGTGGTTTACTTGAGGTTTATGAAGCTATCGACTTACCACTTGTGTCGATCATTTCTAATATTGAACGTCGCGGTGCAAAAGTTGATGCGCAATTGCTCGGCATGCAAAGCATAGAATTGGCAGCACGCATTCACACGCTGGAAAAAGAAGCCTTTGATTTAGCCGGTGAAGAATTCAACCTGAGTTCGCCAAAGCAGCTACAGGCTCTGTTCTTCGAAAAACTAGGCCTTCCAGTTATCAAAAAAACACCCAAAGGCCAACCGTCCACGGCCGAACCTGTGCTGCAAGAGTTGGCGCTCGACTACGCACTACCCAAATTAATTCTTGAACACCGCAGCCTCGCCAAACTTAAATCAACCTATACCGATAAATTACCGCAGTTGATTAATCCGAGCACCGGTCGCATTCATACTTCATACCATCAAGCAGTCACGGCAACGGGGCGCTTTTCATCAAGCGACCCAAACTTGCAAAACATACCGATTCGTACCGAGGAAGGTCGTCGAATCCGGCAAGCGTTTATTGCTGAACCCGGCTATAAGTTAATTGCCGCCGACTATTCTCAAATAGAATTGCGGATCATGGCGCATCTTTCTCAAGACAAAGGTTTGCTGTCTGCTTTCGCCCAAGGTGAAGATGTACATAAAGCCACTGCAGCGGAAGTATTTGATGTTGACGTTAGCGAGGTAAATGCAGATCAACGCCGCAAGGCCAAAGCCATTAACTTTGGTTTGATCTACGGCATGTCCGCCTTCGGTTTGGCCAAGCAAATTAAAGTAGAGCGTTACGAAGCACAAGACTACATTGACCGTTACTTCGCGCGCTATCCAGGTGTATTAGACTATATGGATGGTATACGTGCACAAGCACACGCGACTGGATACGTTGAAACAGTATTTGGTCGGCGCCTTTATTTGCCCGACATCAATGCGCGCAACAAAATGCTGCAACAAGCGGCAGAACGCACCGCTATTAACGCGCCCATGCAAGGCACTGCCGCAGATATCATAAAACGCGCGATGCTCTCGGTAGAGACAACCCTATCTACCGATGACTGGGACGCCAGCATGATTATGCAGGTGCATGATGAATTGATCATCGAAGTAAAAGAAGAACAATGCGAAGCGGCGGCGAACAAACTCATTGAATTAATGATGTCCGCGGCACAGTTAGATGTGCCACTGCTTGTGGAAGCGGGGGTTGGCGACAACTGGGACGAAGCGCATTGACCCTGATGCGGGCGCCAGAGCGCGGTTACGCGGCACAAATAAGGTAATCATAAAAATTATTGATGCATCACTCATCCAATTGAGAAAAGGCGCCGTATTAACGGGTGTTAATCAACTTTTTTGGAGTGAAGCATGGCCAGACTAACTGAAAGCGCTGAAGTATTGGTACGCATTCGTCGCAAGGCATACCAAAACGCGATACATTTTGGCACGTATGGTAAACCTGCTTCATTCACGTCTGGCCGCATTGTGACCAATTTTCAAGAGCACTGCGATGCACGCCTGTCACAGCTACGTACCGGTTTGTAACACCCAATACCACACGTAATATCGCCATAACTCCGCAAAAGCCTAGCCCACATGCTAGGCTTTTTTGGTTTTAGCGACTCAAAAGCGAGCGTTTACCCGCACCAGCCCGGGGACACTGTAGAGATCTGCATCATCAAGAATCAGTGGGACAAGGTCTAAGGTTAGGCGGTCATTATAGGCCCAACGCATGCCTAAGTTGTATCGGTTGTCATTGTTACTCTCTGTGGTTAGCAGGGCCTCAAAGCCGGCCGAAAACAAACCCACTTCGGTATCTATGATGCCGACATAACCACCAATATCCAACTCAAGAAACTCATCATCCTTTAACTCACCGTCGGCATAAACGAAACGTGGGGCAAAGGTGAACCTGGCAGCGTCCGCATCAATTGTAAACGCGGCACCCACTTTAAAGTTGGTTTGATCGAATATCTCAACGCCTTGCTCGTTTTCAAGTTCTGCATGCGAGAAACCCGCAATCAGCGCCCATTGGATAGCATGAGAGTTTGTCTCACCTAACTGCACATCTTTCAGTGCATACTTGAGTAAGGCTTCGTTCTCATCATAGGCATCTAAACCACTATTGAATAGCAACTCAGCATTCGGTAAACCGAGGCGCACGCCGCCACCACTATCAATGGCATCCGCACCGCTATGCAATTCTACAGAGGCCTGCCCTGTGCCTGCGACCGTTCCATGCTCAATAAAAAAACCACGAGTTGGCGGCTGGTACTTTGGTGTCTCAGCAGAGGTGACGGATGAAATTAAACTTGCACTACTTGCAAATAGAAAGGGCAATAACAGCGATAATCGCTTTACTTGCATAGGAACACTCCTGATTAATCGTCCTTTAAAGAAAAAATATGACTAATCAAGAATAAAACGTAAGCCTACACCCGTAGATTCCGAACGGACGATTTCCATCTTTAAAATGGGCGCATCGTTTAACAAGCCTTGCACTTGCCCCTCTACGATACTACCAAGCGGTGGCATGTCAACATCGTCGGTGATCACGAAAATACCGCCATCTGAAATGTCACGTGTATTGACGATGATTTCACCAATACTTGGGTGCGACACCTTCACTTGTGCCTTCATCGGAATTCTCGGATGCGTACGGTTGTCTGACATAACTCTTTTACGTATCTGCTCAAACTTATTCTTAGGATAGTCAAGAACCGCATACTAACAAGCCGCCTGAAGATTGCTAAATACGATTTATTAATGAAAATCACGTGAGGCGACAGACACCCCTGAAAACGCCCCCGTCAAATCTTCTAAACGGCCAGCAATAACATGCTCAACAGACCCTTCACGCTCAAGAATACCCATTACACGCAATACTTTTGCATGCAAATAACTGGTTTTTTGCGCGCGCGCCGTTGATTGCCACACAATCACATTCATATTGCCCGTTTCATCCTCTAACGTAAGAAAAGTCACACCACCAGCCGTACCCGGTGCTTGCCGTCCGGTCACCACACCCGAAATAGACAGCAACCCTTTATGCGCCACCTTACAAAGGTCTTGTGCCCGCACATCTTTGTGTAAGCATCCTTCACGTCTTAACAGCGCCATCGGATGATGCGCAAGGCTCAAGCCCAGTGACTGATAATCTTCTTCTAATGCGCGGTAGTCATTTAAGGCCGGTAACTTAAGCACGCTCTTTTCTGTGCGCTCAGCAAACAAAGGCAAATGGTGTAAATCACTTAACATTGCCCAGCGCGCCTGATACCGATCACCACTCATCTGCGCACAAGCATTAGCACTAGCCAGCGCCGCTAGATCACTTTTATTCAAGCCGCTTAAAAGTACCTCACGCATCGCTTGATACCCGCCAGTTGGGCGCTTTGCTAACAAGCGCGCACGCCCAATTTTAGACAAGCCTTTCACCTGCTGCAGCCCCAAGCGCAAACACCATTGGTTTTCTATCCGTTGTAAACAATGCGTCTCGTTGCTCTGATTAACATCAACCGGTAACACCTGAACGCCATGCCTTACCGCATCTTGTACTAACTGAGAGGCTGAATAGAATCCCATCGGTAAACTGTTTAACAAACTGGCGTAAAAGGCTGCAGGATAATAATGCCTCAACCATGCCGACACGTAAGCCAACACCGCAAAACTAGCCGAATGACTTTCAGGAAAACCATATTCGCCAAAGCCACAAATTTGCTGGAAAACACGCTCAGCAAATACCTGCTCATAACCTCTTTCAAGCATGCCATTCACAAGCTTATCCCGAAATGCATACAAGCGTGTGCTGCGTTTCCAGCTGGCCATCGCGCGCCTAAGCTGATCGGCTTCGCCGCCACTAAAGCCCGCGGCCACCATTGCTAACTTAATGACTTGTTCCTGAAAAATCGGAACACCTAAGGTACGCGCCAATACCGCCCGTACCGCTTCAGAGGGGTACTCAACGTCTTCTTTACCTTCTCGGCGTCTTAGGTAGGGGTGCACCATATCACCCTGAATTGGCCCCGGGCGCACAATGGCAATTTGTATGACAAGATCATAGTAACAAGCCGGTTTCAAGCGTGGCAGCATACTCATCTGCGCACGCGATTCCACCTGAAAAACGCCGATACTATCACCACGTTGTAGATCACCATAAACCTTTGGGTCGTCACCCATGGCCGTAATCTGTGCAATTGTCAGCTGCCGTCCGTAATGTCGCGCAATCAACGTAAAGCAGCGCTGTATGGCGCTGAGCATACCAAGTGCCAATACATCTACTTTTAATAGCCCTAAACTTTCTAGGTCTTCTTTATCCCATTGAATAACCGTGCGTTCCGCCATACTGGCATTTTCAACCGGCACCAACTGCGACAGTGGCCCCGCAGAAATAATAAACCCGCCCACATGCTGCGAAAGATGCCGAGGGCAACCAATAATTTGTTCGGTTAAACTAATCAATAAATGGCTCATCGTCGACTCTGCCATAAAGCCTTGCGCCCTTACCTGCTCAACCCAAGTTTTACCTTTATCGCGGCGATCTACATCCTTAATACAAGCCTCTAATTGCGTTTCTGGAAAACCTAAGGCCTTACCGACACTGCGAAAGGCGCTACGAAACTTAAACCGCACGACAGTAGCCGCCAACGCCGCGCGGTCACGTCCATATTTTTGATAAATATACTGAAATACTTCTTCACGACGTTGATGCTCAAAATCTACATCTATATCTGGCGGTTCATTGCGCTCTTTGGAAATAAAACGCTCGAAAAGCACATCAATTTGCTCGGGGTCTACAGCGGTAATCTCTAAGCAATAACACACCACCGAGTTAGCCGCCGAACCACGCCCCTGATAAAGAATTCGCTTTGCTTTAGCAAACTGAACTAGGTCATGCACCGTGAGGAAAAAATACTCATAGGCTTGTTCTTTTATTAGCTGTAATTCTTTATCAATAATTGCCTGAATAGCGGGCAGGATGCCTTGTGGAAAACGCTTTTTTGCGCCGTGTTCAACCAAGTTTTTTAAATGCTTCGAGGCACTTAAATGAGCCGGTACTAATTCTGCTGGGTACTCATAACGTAAACTGGATAATTCAAACGTACATGCCATGGCAATACGGATAGTTTCGGCCATCATTTGCGTCGAAAATAACCGCTGAATTTTAGTGATTGGCCGTAAACTTTGCTCACAGTTCACCGCACATTCATGCCCTAATGCTTGAACAGACGTACGCAAACGAATAGCGGTTAACACATCTTTCAATGCTTGGCGTTGCGGCACATGCATATGCACATCGCCGGCACACACCATGGGTAAGTTCATAGCGACACTAAGCGCCTCACAATGCGCTAAATAGGCTTTACCGTGCAAGCTTTCCCAAGGCCCAAGCCCCCGTTCATACAATAGCCAGGCACGTCCTAAAAAATACCTAGTTAACCATTCTGATACGGCTTTATTCTTAGTTAAATTGCGATGAGGTTTCCAAAGCAAAAATACCGCTTCCAAGGGTATAAGATCATCCTGAAAAAGCTGATAATAGCCTTTTTCGCAGCGTCGTCGGCCAAGTGAAATCACCCCACATAACTCGGCATAAGCCGCTCGATTTGGGCACAACAGTACTAACTCAATGTCTTCTTCCAAATGCAGACTACTGCCCACAATTAAACGTAATGTGAGCTGATGCTCTTTAATCGCAGCATACGCACGCACTACGCCGGCTACTGAGCATTCGTCCGTCAAGGCTAAGGCACGATAACCAAGATTTTCTGCTTGTATAACAAGCTCTTCAGGGTGAGACGCCGCTTTTAAAAAACTAAAGTTACTCACGCTGTGTAATTCTGCATAATCGTGTTGCATGTAGCCTCCTCGCCTTTTTCACCTAAAACAACTTAGGCAAATAGACCATGCACAAACCAAGTTTGCTCTGGGTCACGGTAGACCCATAACAACTGTTGCTGTTGATTGCGTGCCACAAAGTAATCGCGACAGAACACCTCATCTCCCCACCAGCCACTTTGTAAGCGTTCAGGCCCATGAATAATACGCACGGCTTCCGCTAACACGCGTGGTTGCTGCAGTAAAATATTCGGTCGCAGCGCCGTGAATGCTGAGTTATTTGGTAAAGTCTTTGAGGTCCTGCGTGATGAAGTTTCGGATAGCTTGTCAGCTAAGGTGCTAGGTACAAGCTGCACTAACTGTTGTAACGACTGGTAACTAACACTACGCTCTGGTTGATGATTAGTTTCGGCACGTAAGCGCTGTACGTTTTGCTCGCCAAGTTTCGCCTGCAAGCGATTTAATAACTGCGCCGCATCGGTTCGGCCCTGTTCACGCACGAATAGATCTGCGTTCTGCTTAGCATCTGATAATGTGTGCTGACACCTGATACGTAAGCCCATCACCGGCTGCGATAACCCTTGCCGCTCCCACTGCAACCTTAACAAACTTAGCCAGTGTGCTGCGCTACGCTCAGGTTCGGTACTGTGCAATACCTGTTGGCGCGCGACGGCCCCCAAGCGGTTCAATACCTCAACCTGTAAAGATTGCGCACGCGTTAAACGCAGCGTTAAAAAATGCTCCAAGCTGGCTAATAAGCGCTTAGCGGGAAACATTAACACGCTGGTTAAGTTCGTTTCCTGTTCAAGCATTAAACTCTGCTCAAAATATTCTTGCTCTACAAAATACGCCAACTTTGTTGCTTTGCTGGTTAACAACGCATCAAGGTAGGCGACCAAGGGATAACCTAAACGCCTTGCTAACTCTTGGCGCTGCGTATGTGCTACTAATAAAGCAAACAACTCACCCAACTGGGTAAAACCTAAACTTTCTAACTGCTTGATCTGCTGTGCCGGAATGTTTAAACAGGTCACCGGTAACGCCGCAAGGCGTTGCTTAGTTGTGGCCTCACAAGTACTGAATAGCGTTAGCTCGGGCGCTTGTTCTGCGGTATATAACGCGAAAATTTTAGCTGCGTCTGTACTGCTGGCAAGTGCCCAATTCGCCTGCACTTTTTGCGCTTTAAACACGCCGGCAATATTCGCTAAATACTCCGTTAATGAGCCATATAACTTGAGCATAGGCGCGATATCAAACAACAAACCACAGGGCGGCCAAAGCACAATATCGGCGCTGTACTGATAACATGCACGGGCCAGTTCGCGTAACCGCTGCGCCTCAAAGCCCGGTAGATAATCAAGCAGCTGCACCTCATCAACTAAGGCCGAGGCCAAGCTTAAGGCCATCATCGGCCGTATACTGTGTGCCCGAGCTTGCGCATTGCATTGGCGTATACGTTGCTCCTCAACGACCACGATTGCCCGCGTTTCAGGTGAGGCGGCGCTCGCTTGGCAGTAGCTGTCTAACTGTAATTGCGGAAAATTAACGGCTAACCAAGACATACTCGCTCCTAAGCATGCACGTTAGCATTAGGCAGTGTAAGAATGTTCGTCGTAGACGGCTCACCACTAGAAAATAGCTGCGGCCATGCTTCGGCCAAGCCTAAAGTGAACGGCGCGACCGGCCGAGCATGTTGGCGTTTAAAAATATCCAGGTTAAGCCCTGTATCTGCGGCGCCCACACGCATACGCAAACTAATCGGTAACGCGGTGGCCACATCACGCTGTTGCGTTAAGATAAACACTAAGGTTTGCGTTTCTTTAGCCGCAATTTGCAACCGTTTTGCTTGTGCCATATGTAAACTGGGCAACCATGCCACCAACGCTGACACCGCTGCACTTTTTAACACCTGCTCGGCGGCCCAAACTGTTTCAGCATGGGTATGCCCCCGAACGATAAAATTCTGCGCTTGCATCGCCTGGCTAAAATTATGTGGCAATAATACTTCAGGGGGATTTAACCAACATTGCAAGCGCGGCTTGGTTTGTTCAGCCTGTCGGTATTTCGTTAGCTCAGCCTCTGCCAACTGATGCAGCACAGGTAGCACCAGTAACATTTCACCAATGCCAATATGTGTGACAGATAACTCGACTACCCCACTTGTTGGCCATCCGCCTTGCAAAGCCTTATCAAGTGCTGCAAACCCTGTTGAGAGCGCTGTTATCGAACGCGCAGTGCTTGCAGGTTTTTCACCACCTAACCAGAGCAGTTGGCGTTCGCGCAATTGTTGTAAGGCTGGAAAAGAAGAAAGCTGCATAGGTGCGACACCAATAAACATTCAAGGGTCAACCAGAATACTGTATATTTATACAGCTTTTCAAGCGCTTTTAAAAATGATCTTCTTTTAGTGAGTGCTACGTATGCATAGGCGTTTATTTATAAAACTAAGGTTTTTCAATCAACCAAACAGTGCTAACTTGGCAACGGTATATTGAATTTAACAAACACTCGTTACTGACCATTAACCACCTATAAAAAGAATCACTATGACCCACGCTTGCAGCTGCCCCTGTGGCACCACTAACTTCACCGTTGAAAAAACACCGGTGGCGCGTTTTTATTGCCATTGCGAAATTTGCCAAAAGCTTTATAACAAGCCCTATTCAGATGTAACCGTCGTGCGCACTAAGCACGTGAAGCTTGATAGCAAACTGGTTAACTTTAATAAGTACCGTTTACCGCCTGCGCTCGATCGCGGCACCTGTAAAGCTTGCGGCAAACCTGCAGCAGGCTTTTTAAAAAGCTTACCGGGGCTTGGTCTGGCCTTTATTACCGCAGATAACTTTAACGACAAATCAACCCTGCCTGCGCCTTTAGGCCATGTGTTCTATCATCGAAGACAAGCTGAAGTGCCGGACGATTTACCAAAGATTAATGGCTATTTCTCAAGCGAGTTAATTATCTGTAAATGGGCTTTACCACGCCTACTAAAGGGCTAAAAAACACCTATGCAATCAGATCTATTCCCATCGGGCAGCGACCAAGCACTGTCGCCCAGTTTTCCCGCTAAGTTAGCCCTAATAGATTGCGAAACCACCGGTGGGAAACCGGCCCAACACCGTGTGGTTGAAATTGGCCTCTTACTTATTGACGACGGCGTGATCACCGAACGCTGGCAAACGTTTTTAGACCCTGAGCGAGTACTGCCGCCCTTTATCACTAAGCTTACCGGCATCACGCCGCCTATGCTCAAAGACCAACCTCGCTTTGCCGAGATTGCCGACAGTTTGCAAGCTAAACTGAAAGATCGCATTTTCGTCGCACACAATGCCCGCTTCGACTACGGCTTTGTCAAAACCGAATTTGAACGTGCCGGGATTACCTTCAACGCCAAAACGCTATGTTCAGTAAAATTTAGCCGGGCACTGTATCCGCAATTTAAACGCCATGGTATTGATCAGATTATTAAACGGTTTGAATTCTCTATTGAAAACCGCCATCGCGCATTGGATGATGCCGAAATCATTTGGAAGCTGTTTGTTAAATCTACACAACTTTATTCAGATGAAGAACTGAGTAGCGCCCTCACTCCTATATTAAAAACGCCCTCTCTACCGCCAAAGATTAAGGCTTCGCAAGTGAAAGCTCTCCCCCAAGCGGCAGGCGTGTACTACTTTTATGATGAAAAAGGCACCCTACTTTATGTGGGCAAGAGCATCAATATTCGCGCTCGGGTGATGAGCCACTTCAACAGTGATTACCGCAGTTCAAAAGAAATGATCATGAACAACAAAGTGGCTTACTTTGATTTTCAGCGCACCCCTGGCGACTTGGGAGCGCAATTACTAGAGAGCCATGAAATCAAACGCCTCGCACCCCTCTATAATCGGCGCTTACGGCGTACGCGAAAGCTGTTTAGTTACGCGATAACGTCTGGGCCGAATGGTTACGAGCAGGTGACGATTAAACAGACCAACAGCGACCAAACACCCGACGAAAGTATTGGCCTTTTTCGCAGCCCTCGCCATGCGAGTAAACGCCTTGAAAAGCTTGCCGATGACTACTTCCTATGCTTTAAATTGTTGGGTATAGAGGGCCACCCACAAGACCAAACCCCTTGTTTTCGTCGTCAATTAAAACGGTGCTTTGGTGCCTGTGAGGGCGCCGAGCCCCCCCATGATTACAATGCAAGGCTTGCCGTTGCTATGCGCCAACAGCAATTGATAGCCTGGCCTTTCGATACGCCCGTCGTAATTGAAGAACGTGACCCGGCCGACCTAACATTCAAATGTTTCCACTTGGTGGATCAATGGCGTTATTTGGGCCGTATTGAAGACGACGAAGCACTCAGAGAACATGGCTTTATTTTTAAAACCGCCGCACAAACACTGGGCTTGGACAGCGCTCAAGCCGCGCAACACCCGCAACTAAACGCAGCCGAAGCATCCGCCTTGCAGACGCACACTGACCCCAGTGCACATGCCAATTTTGATCTTGATGTTTACCATATTCTGCTACGGTTTTTACTTAAACCTGATCAAATGAAAATCAACCAATTACGCGTGCACCCCCTGCAACACATACCAACGCATTGCCATGAAGAGGCGTTTATTGATCCATTGGGCTAACCACGCCCCGTTCTTGAATACCCACCACATGCGTATAAATTTGCGTGGTAGCAATATTGCTGTGGCCCAGCATTTCTTGAATCGCGCGAATATC
>CAJWAD010000028.1 GCA_913020245.1 uncultured Oleiphilus sp. | reverse complement strand
CGTCGGTTATGCCGGTGCAGACTCTCAAATTTTGAGCCTTGATAAAATTGATTTGGCCGAGCAACTCCGTTTTAGCTCAGGGGTCGGTGAATTCGATCGTGTGTTAGGTGGCGGCTTAATTCCTGGCTCGGCGATTTTAGTTGGTGGCCATCCGGGCGCCGGAAAAAGTACCTTGCTTCTCCAAACAGTATGTCACTTAGCATCTCAGGTGAATGTGTTATATGTCACTGGTGAGGAGTCTCTGCAGCAAGTCGCGATGCGCGCCAATCGCCTTAATTTGGAGGCAAAAGAACTCAAGTTATTTTCTGAAACGTGTATTGAAACCATTGAGGCGACGCTCATGAGCGCTTCACCAAAGGTTTTGGTTGTCGATAGCATCCAAGTCATGTTCAGCGAGAGTCTCGATTCTGCACCGGGTAGTGTTTCGCAAGTGCGCGAGTGTGCTGCGCGCTTAACACGTTATGCAAAGCAAAGCGGCATGGTGTTATTTTTGGTTGGGCACGTGACAAAAGACGGCTCTATTGCCGGCCCAAAGGTATTGGAGCATATGATTGATTGTTCAATCATGCTAGAGGGTTCGAGTGATACCCGCTTCAGAACTCTGCGAGGAATTAAAAATCGTTTTGGCGCGGTGAATGAGCTAGGTGTGTTTTCGATGCAAGAGAAAGGCTTAGTTGAAGTTAAGAACCCGAGCGCTATTTTTCTTAATCGAAGTGATGAAGTTAATCCAGGGAGCGCAGTGACGGTTCTTTGGGAGGGCACGCGCCCTTTGTTGGTAGAGGTTCAGGCTTTGGTTGATGAAAGTCAGGGTTCTTACCCTAAGCGCGTGACATTGGGTTTGGATCAAAATCGCTTGTCGGTATTGCTCGCCGTTTTGCATCGCCACGGTGGGTTGCATTGTGGTGACCAAGATGTGTTCGTAAGTCTGGTAGGTGGCGTAAAAACAACCGAAACCGCAACAGATTTGGCTTCTGTGGCCGCGACGATTTCATCGCTTAAAAATCGCTCTCTCCCCAAGCAGGCGGTAATTTTCGGGGAGTTGGGGCTGTCTGGGGAAATTCGCCCCGTCCCCAGTGGACAAGAGAGAATCCGTGAAGCACATAAGCACGGGTTTACTCACGCCTACGTGCCGTGGGCGAATCGTCCTCGAGAACCTTTACCAGGTATAACGGTTCACGCACTAAAACGTTTGGACGATTTATTGGGGCTTATTTAACGGTCGCGATACGAATTTTTTTGGGATTAGTTTTTGTTTAAAGCGCCGAGCTCACGCTTAAGCAGTTCGTCATTGCCAAGATTAAGTTCGACCAATCTTTTTAAGTGGCTCATGCTATCTAAATCAATATGCTCGCAACGAAAGCCAAGTGAGGTTTCATCGGCGTGAGAGAAAATGAGCGCCATAACAATGCTTGATTCGCTATTAGCCAGATTTATCACCGCTTCGCACGGCTTTAAACGATTCACATTTATTTGATCTTTGTGCTTTATGAGTATCCCGTTTAAAGAAATGTCTAACAGTTCACTAGTCCATTCTTCTTCGCCTTGATGAAGCACGCAGTCGGCGTTGAACAGAATTCGACTAAACTGGCGGCGTTCTTCTTGTTGCACGATGTCTGCCATCTTGAGATCTCGTATTTATCATTTAAGCGTTAAAACTATAGGCGTCAAAAGGGCCTATCGCGACTGCTTACACTAGCCGGTTTATGAGCCTCTGGCGAGCGGCAATAGGCATGTTTCTTAGAAAATATTCGTTAAGCGAGTTTTTTGTAGTTCACGCGCGTTGGGGTTTTTGCTTGTTCGCCCTTGCGCTTTTTAAAATCCTCCTCGTATTCTGAATAGTTACCCTCAAACCAAACTACCTCACTGTCACCTTCGTAGGCAAGCATGTGGGTGGCAATTCGATCTAAGAACCAGCGGTCATGCGAGATCACAATTGCACAGCCCGGGAACGCTAAGACCGCCTCTTCCAATGCGCGAAGGGTTTCTACATCGAGGTCATTAGTGGGTTCATCCAGCAAAAGGACGTTTGCCCCCTGTTTGAGTGTATTCGCGAGATGCAATCTATTGCGCTCTCCCCCGGATAGCTCCTTCACCATCTTCTGTTGATCATTGCCTTTAAAATTAAAGCGGCTCAAATAAGCACGGGAAGGTGTTTGGTAATTTCCAATTTGTATCATATCGTTACCATCACTAATTTCTTCCCACACGGACTTACTGTTATCTAAATCACGCGTTTGCTCAACAAAACCAAGTTGCACCGTTTCACCTAGTTTGATTGTCCCCGAGTTTGGCTGCTCAACTTTTGCGAGTAACTTAAAGAGCGAGGATTTACCTGCGCCATTGCCACCAATTACACCGACGATGCTACCAGGTGGAATCGATAAGCTAAGATCCTTGAACAGCAACTTATCTTCGTACTGTTTACTGATGTTATCGAGCTCAATAACAACGTCACCTAAACGTGGACCAGGTGGGATATAGATCTCCATCGTTTCGTTACGCTTTTGGGCTTCTTGCGAATTGAGCTCGTCAAACCGTTGTAAGCGCGCCTTACTTTTAGCATGGCGACCTTTTTGATTGCTGCGAACCCATTCAAGTTCTGATTTTACGCTGCGTTGACGGGCATCTTCTTGCTTCTGTTCGATCACCAGTCGTTTTTCTTTTGCTTCCAGCCATTGCGAGTAATTACCTTCAAAGGGGATGCCATGACCGCGATCAAGCTCTAGGATCCAGCCGGCGACATTGTCCAAAAAGTAGCGATCGTGTGTGATCGCGACGACGGTGCCGGGGTAGTCATGAAGAAATCGTTCGAGCCATGCCACACTTTCTGCATCCAAATGGTTGGTCGGTTCATCGAGAAGTAACATATCTGGTTTAGCCAAAAGTAGTCGGCATAGTGCGACACGACGTTTCTCCCCCCCAGACAGATTAGCAACGTTTGCATCCCATGACGGCAGGCGCAACGCATCGGCCGCAACGTCAAGTGTGCGTTCAAGGTTATGCCCATCGCCTGTTTCGATGATTGCTTCCAGTTTTGCTTGTTCTGCTGCCAGCGCATCAAAGTCTGCGCCTTCCTCTGCGTAGGCAGCATATACCTCATCTATGCGTATCAGTGCATCTTTGATTTCGCGTAGGCCATCTTCCACATTTTCACGAACGTTCTTAGACTCGTCTAGCTGTGGCTCTTGCGGCAAGTAGCCAACATTGATGCCGGGCTGCGGACGCGCCTCTCCGGTATGGTCTTTATCTAAGCCGGCCATTATTTTTAGGAGCGTTGATTTACCTGCGCCATTTAATCCTAATACGCCAATTTTTGCGCCAGGGAAAAAAGATAAGGAAATATCTTTTAAAATTTCTCGTTTTGGCGGGACCACTTTGCCCACTCTGTTCATCGTAAAGACGTACTGTGCCATAGAAACTGTCCTATTAAGGCCTGCTAGTTGAAATGATTAAATTGGGCAAAAGGTAGCGAAAAACCGGGTACTAAGCAATCCTCTGTTGGCTTTAACTGCTATGAGCAGTTTTTGAATACTATTTCAACACGATGCTATCGTATATCAAGTGAAATTTGGTGATGTCGTCCATATAATCATATAGAATAGCTCGCTTTTTCGGCAGTCCAGATTTCAACATTAACCTTATGTTTGTAAGAATGGGCGTCGATAGGATTACTTCAGATTGTTTAGAGGCTTCCCTATGTTTACCCGTGATATGACTATTGCCGGATATGACGACGAACTTGCACATGCGATGGACGCTGAAACGCAGCGCCAAGAAGAGCATATCGAGTTAATTGCATCAGAAAATTATACAAGCCCGCGTGTGATTGAAGCGCAGGGTTCAGCCTTAACGAATAAGTATGCGGAAGGCTATCCGGGCAAGCGTTATTATGGTGGTTGTGAATACGTAGATATTGTTGAACAGCTCGCGATTGACCGAGCGAAGGCATTATTCTCTGCAGATTACGCAAACGTCCAGCCGCATTCTGGTTCGTCTGCTAATGCGTCAGTATTTATGGCTTTGTGTGAACCCGGCGACACCATTCTCGGTATGAGTTTAGCGCACGGCGGCCACCTCACGCATGGCGCAAGCGTAAGCTTTTCGGGCCGTATTTATAACGCGGTACAATACGGGTTAAACGAAGAGACGGGCGAAATTGACTATGAGCAAGTGGAAGCGCTTGCACGCGAACATAAACCTAAAATGGTGATTGCCGGTTTCTCTGCTTATTCACGCATTGTTGATTGGCAGCGTTTTCGGGATATTGCTGACGAAGTAGGTGCTTATCTTTTTGTCGATATGGCGCATATCGCGGGACTTGTTGCGGCGGGTGTGTACCCGAGCCCGGTTAATATTGCGGATGTCACAACAACGACAACACATAAGACACTCCGTGGCCCTCGTGGGGGGCTTATTTTAGCGAGAGCTAATGAAGCGCTGGAGAAAAAATTAAATTTTGCAGTATTCCCTGAAAGTCAGGGTGGGCCACTGATGCATGTCATAGCGGCGAAAGCTGTTTGTTTTAAAGAAGCCATGGCTGACGAGTTTAAAACTTATCAGGCTCAAGTTGTTAAGAACGCGCAAAGCATGGTTGGTGTCTTTCAAAATCGTGGCTATAAGGTTGTGTCCAACGGCACCGACGACCACTTGTTCCTGGTCGATTTAATAGCGCAGGATATTACTGGGAAAGACGCTGACGCGGCTCTTGGTAAAGCATTTATTACGGTGAATAAAAATGCGGTACCGAATGATCCGCGTTCACCATTCGTGACAAGCGGCTTGCGTATTGGTACCCCGGCAGTCACGAGTCGAGGGTTTACCCAAGATGATTGTGCTACCCTAGCCAGCTGGATTTGCGATGTGCTTGATGCATTGGTTGCGAACTCAGAAGATGAAACAATGATTGACGAAGTGCGCGGCAAGGTGAAAGAACTGTGTGCCCGTCTGCCGGTTTATGCGTAATCGCTCGAATAAAGTCTTAACGGAAGAGATTAATCGACTATGCATTGCCCATTTTGTAAGGCAAACGACACGAAAGTAATTGACTCCAGGCTGGTCTCTGAAGGCGATCAAGTGCGTCGCCGTCGAGAATGCATGTCGTGCAAAGAGCGGTTTACCACATTCGAATCTGCGGAATTAGTTATGCCTCGCGTTGTGAAGACAGACGGCACAAGGCAACCCTTTGACGAAGATAAACTCAATCGCGGCATTACGAAAGCCCTTGAAAAACGACCCGTTGGAATCGAATCAATCGAAAAGGCGGTACACAACATTAAGTATCGTTTGCGGCAGACAGGCGAGCGCGAACTAACGTCATTGCGTGTTGGTGAGGAAGTCATGCGTGAATTGCGAAAAATTGATGAAGTTGCGTATGTTCGGTTTGCTTCGGTCTATCGAAGCTTTCAAGACATTAACGAGTTTAAAGAAGAAGTTGACCGTCTCGTTCAGGACGATAGCTAATCAATACGTCGACTGGCCGTTGAGGTGTATTCATGATGTCTGTGCTTGACACCAAGTTCATGGCGTTGGCTATTCAGCTCGCGCGAAAAGGATTGTATACCACACGCCCTAACCCTCGCGTCGGCTGTGTTATCGTTAATAACGGCGCAATAGTGGGTCAAGGCTTTCATTACCGTGCTGGCGAAGCGCATGCTGAGGTCAATGCGTTAGCTGAGGCTGCAGAGCAAACAAAAGGGGCGACGTCGTATGTTACCTTGGAGCCTTGCAGTCACTACGGGCGCACACCACCTTGTGCTAAGGCGTTGATCGAGGCGGGTATCGTTAGAGTGGTTGTTGCGATGCAAGATCCTAACCCTGCTGTCGCAGGTCGAGGGCTGACCATGTTGCGGGATGCAGGCGTCGAGGTTGTCTCTGGCGTACTTGAGCAGCAGGCGCGAGCGCTTAATCCTGGCTTTATCAACCGTATGAATCAAGGACTCCCATTTGTACGCGTGAAGTTGGCGATGAGTGTTGATGGCCGGACGGCGATGGCATCAGGTGAAAGTAAATGGATTACGGGCCCGGAAGCGCGCGCTGATGTGCAGCGCTTACGTGCAAGATCATGTGCGATACTGACCGCTGCAGGGACGGTTTTGGCGGATAATCCTGCTCTGAATGTTCGTGCAGGGCAGTGCAAATTAGAGAATATAGATGATGTGCTGGCACTGCAGCCGGCAAGGGTGGTGATTGACCCGAAAGCCCAGCTTACGGGCAACGAGGCCGTGTTCGATGCAAATGCATGCATTATTTACGTTACAGATGAGAAGCTCGCCGAGCGTTGCACATTGAGCACCGCTACTCTATGTAATACAGAAACAGTAGGTTTACCAGTTAATGACCATGGTCATTTTCAACTGGATGCTTTACTCGCTTCCCTGGCTCGTCGAGATATAAATGAAGTGCTGGTTGAGGCGGGCGCCTCGTTGGCAGGAAGTTTTATACAGCAAGGTTATGTAGATGAATTGCTAGTATATATGGCGCCAAAATTATTAGGCAGTAATGCAAGAGCATTAGCGGTCTTGCCATACGATACGATGGCTCAGTCGCGACCCTTGGCATTGATTGATCAGCGAATGCTGGGTGACGATATCAAGTTCACATATCGCTTTGAAGGTTTATAGATTATGTTCACTGGAATCATTGAGGCGCGCGGAACGCTCAAAGCAAAACGCCTGGTAGAGGGTGATCTAAGTTTGTCTATTGATGTTGGCCAATTGGATATGAATGACGTGCAACTCGGTGACAGTATTGCCGTGAATGGCGTGTGTTTGACAGTCACTTCATTTGATCACCAAAGTTTTCAGGCAGATGTATCGCAAGAATCTTTGCGTTACACGTGTTTTAAAGAGGCGAGAGCGGGGCAGGCATTGAATCTTGAAAAAGCCCTTACTTTATCGACGCGTTTGGGTGGCCACTTAATAAGTGGGCATGTCGATGGCATGGGGTCTATATTAGAGATAGGTCAAGAAGGGCGGTCGTTACGATATGAAGTCGCCTGTCCAAAAGAGCTAGGTCGTTACGTTGCGGCAAAGGGTTCCATTTCGATTGATGGTGCCAGTTTAACGGTGACCGCGTTAAGCCAACAAGGCTTTTATTTAAATATAGTGCCGCATACGGCAGCGCATACAATAATGCCTGATTATCAAGTCGGCACCATTGTGCATCTAGAGGTAGATATGATGGCTCGGTATGCTGAGCGTCTATTGCTCAGTGATAAAAAAACCCAACAAACAGCAGTTTTAAATCGAGGATTTTTAGCCCAGCATGGTTTTGGGTAGCTGCAAAGTCATTTAAAAATATTTGCATTAAGTCGTACCCAATTAATTGGGTGCATAAGTTATTTGGAGGTTAAATGAAGCTCAATACAGTTGAAGAGCTGATTGAAGATATTCGTCAGGGTAAAATGGTTATTCTGATGGATGATGAAGACAGAGAAAATGAGGGTGATTTGGTGATCGCAGCTGAGCAAGTGCGGCCTGAAGATATTAACTTCATGGCAACCAATGCACGCGGATTGATCTGTTTGACGCTGACCCATGAACGCTGCGAGTTCTTGGGCTTGCCTCCCATGGTGACAAGCAATCATGCGCAATTCCAGACCAACTTTACCGTTTCAATTGAAGCGGCAGAGGGCGTCACAACAGGAATTTCTGCAGCAGATCGTGCGCATACTGTTCGCACGGCAGTGGGCCGCAACACAAAGCCGAGCGATATTGTTCAGCCCGGTCACATTTTTCCAATTGCCGCACAACCCGGTGGAGTGCTGAGTCGTGCGGGGCATACTGAAGCCGGTTGCGATCTTGCCCGTATGGCCGGTTATGAGCCGTCTGCCGTCATTGTAGAAATCATGAATGAAGATGGCACGATGGCGCGTCGTCCAGATTTAGAGCGGTTTGCTGAGGAATACGATTTAAAAATAGGGACGATCGCAGACATGATTCATTATCGTGCGCTGAATGAACAAACAGTCGTTCGTCAAGAAGAGCATATCGTCGAGACAGATCATGGTGAATTTAATCTAATTACTTTTAAAGACACCTTGCAGGGCAATATTCATATGACGTTTGTCAAAGGTGATCTCGCATCAACAGACGCGCCCATTGTGCGTGTTCAGGCGCCGGATATTTTGCGTGATACAATTGGGGTACATAAAGAAGGGTCTCAGTCTTGGTCTGTTCAGCATTCGCTCGAGCGTATTGCAAAAGAAGGGGCCGGTGTTATGGTCTTGCTCGGCGATGATTATGAAGTCAGTACCGAAGAGCGTTTAATTGAGTTCTTTAATAGTAAGACAACGCCTACGCAAGGAGGTCAAGGCGCCTACCTTACCGTTGGCACCGGTTCGCAAATTTTGCGTGACTTGGGTGTGAGTAAAATGAAGCTTTTAAGTGCGCCGGTGAAGTTCTCAGCGTTGTCTGGATATGACTTAGAAGTGGTTGAATTTCTGCCATACGAAGGCTAAAACAGAATTTTTGGAAATAGGGCGAGCATAGCAATGCAAAATATCAAAACACACGAAGGCGATTTTATACAGGTATCTGGCAAGTTTGCGATGGTGGTTGGTCGTTTCAACGGCTTTGTTGTTGAAAGTTTGTTGCAAGGGGCGATTGACGCATTAGTCCGTCAAGGTATTTCACAAGCAGACATTGAAATCTTCCGCGTTCCCGGTGCATTTGAAATGCCACTTGCGGTTCAGCGTGTTGCGCAGTCAAAAAAATTCGATGCAATCGTGGCGCTGGGTGCAGTTATTCGGGGTGGTACGCCTCATTTTGAATATGTGGCCGGTGAATGTACGAAGGGCTTAAGCATGGTTTCACTAGAACACAACTTACCGGTCGCTTTTGGCGTTTTAACGGTCGACTCAATTGAGCAGGCGATCGAGCGGTCGGGCACTAAGGCAGGTAATAAAGGCGCCGAAGCGGCGATGTCGGCGCTCGAAATGCTGACGCTTTTCAAAAATGCAGGTATCTAGGTGAGTGATAATAGCCCTAAAAAGGTGACCACGTCCCAGCGAAAAAAAGCGCGAAAATTAGTGCTTCAGGCGCTTTATCAATGGCAGCTTGGGCAATCGTCTATTTCCCAGATAGAGGCTGAATTTCGCACTGATAATGATTTTGAAAAAATCGACAGCGCGTACTTTAGTGAAGTGTTTCGTGAAATTCCGAAAACTATTTCGGAGTTAGATAAACAATTTGAAGCGTTTTTAGATCGGCCGATTAGCGATGTTGATCCCATCGAGATTTGCTTATTGCGAATGGGAACGTTCGAGTTTATGCATCGTATTGATATTCCGTACCGTGTTGTGATCAATGAAGCGATTGAGCTCGCTAAGCAATTTGGTGGTACCGATGGGCATAAGTATATAAATAGCGTGCTTGATAAACTCGCCTTGCGTCTGCGAGCGACGGAAACGCGCCCGCATGCAAGCAAAGACTAAGAGACGGAGGCTGTGGCTTTGCTCAGTGAGTTCTCAATAATAGAAACTTACTTTGCACGTTCTGCCTTGCTTCCCCCTGATATTTCTCTTGCACAAGGCGATGATTGTGCACTCGTGCTTCCGCCTGCAGATCAGCAGCTTTGCTTATCGATTGATACGCAGGTGGCAGGGCGACATTTTTTAGAAACGGCGCCTGCTAGCGCCATCGCAACGCGAGCGCTGGGTTCAGCGCTAAGCGACTTAGCGGCGATGGGTGCGAAGCCCTCACATTTTACTTTGGCCTTAACGCTTCCGGGGGCCGACGAGAAATGGCTAGCGGAGTTTTCGAAAAGCCTTTCTGATTTTGCGAGTAAACATGGGGTAGTGCTGATCGGAGGTGATACGACAAGAGGTCCCTTGACCATCACCATACAAGTACATGGCTGGGTCGAGTTAGACAAAGCACTTAAACGCTCAGGAGCCAAGGTGGGCGATTTGTTAGTCGTGTCTGGCTCACTGGGTGACGCGGCGGGTGGATTGTCGCTCATTAAAGCTTCAAAGTATTACAGTGAATACCTTGAGGATCGATTTTATAGACCGCAACCTCGACTTGCACTCGGCCAACAATTAATTGGTCGCGCAACGAGTTGCATTGACGTATCGGACGGTTTAGTAGCAGATGCTGCGCATCTCTCGAGGACTTCAGGTTTAGATATTGCAATAGAGCTATCTGCTGTTCCGATATCGTCTGAACTGCTTGGGAGATTTCCTGATCAAGCGCAAGCGTTTGCATTGGCAGGCGGTGACGATTATGAATTGCTATTTAGTATTGATACCAAGAGTTTTGAGGCGTTGCAGAGTGAAAGTGATATGCCGCTGACTGTGATTGGGCATTTTGGTAAGCCGCAAGAAAAAGATAAGCCGCGAGTAATGTTGACGGAAAACGACTGTGAAGTTCGACTTCCTCGGGAAAAAGGGTATTTACATTTTGGCTAACGGACCCTTACCTAAAGGTTTTTTGCGCAACCCTATCCACTTTGTAGCCTTTGGGTTTGGTAGTGGATGTTCGCCTATTGCGCCTGGCACAATCGGCACTCTTGTCGCGGTGCCCCTTTATTTGTTGATACAAGACTTATCGTTAATAGCTTATGCGGTAATGTTAGTACTTACTTTTAGTTTGGGGGTTTGGCTCTGCGCGAATACGTCTCAAGCCCTTGGTGTGCATGATCATGGCGGGATTGTCTGGGATGAATTTGTGGGCTACTGGATTACCATGTTTGCGGCACCTAGCCCGTGGTATTGGTGCGTGATTGGATTTTTGTTATTTCGTATTTTCGACATTTGGAAACCATTCCCCATATCCTGGTTGGATAAAAAGGTACACGGGGGTCTAGGTATCATGATAGACGATGTGCTTGCGGGTGTTTTCGCTTTAGTATGCCTGCAGATACTGGCAACGTTGTTTTTAATCGTTACTTCTTAACAGGCTGCGGTTTGCGGTAGTTTCTGGACTACGCTTAAAAAGCGCGCAAGGCTGATCTCTGCACGCTCTTTGTTGGCATACGGGCCGCTGTCAAAGCCTTCCCGCGTTGAAAAGTACCATTTGTTGCCTGTTGAGAAGAACCGTTCGCTACGAAATGGTACATCCCCTTCTTCGCCCAGTCGGCGTTGTATGTTGCTCATATTCAACCCTCTCGAAATTGCTAGACCTTGAAGCCTATTTTTTACAAAGTGAGTGCTTAATTATTAATCAGTACATAGAAATTAACGTAAAATCCCAAAAATTCAATTTTTGTAAGCTAAAAAGTACATTTTTTAGCTTACATTATCGTCATTGCAAGAAATATAGGCTGCGGTCACAATGCAATGAATTGGCTTACCAAAAAAAGGATAGAAGATGACGTACCTGCGCGGAATATCGATATTTGCGATGGGCATGGTTTTGATCGCTTGTAGCGGTGGTAAAATCGTAAAAACTTATGAAGGGGATGCCCTAGCAGAAGCGGAGGTTGCTGTATTACTGGCGGAAGATCACATTGAAGTGACTCGGGTCAATGGGAAGAAGCTTACAAAGTATCTATTAAAGAGCAATTCAACACGTTACGGCCTGAAAGAGGGAAAAAATACGGTTGAGTTTAATTATGTCAGTATTTGGTCGATTCCGATCAAGAATGATGATGATCCGCGCGCCGAGGAGGTGAAATCAGCCACCAGGCAGGTAGAAATTTTCGCAAAGCCCGGACAGCGGCTACGTTTTAGACATCAAAATGCCAGCGATATTCGTATGGCAAAGCGACTAATCGAGGATTTCGATGCAGAAATCATTGATGCGCAGGGCAATGTGTTAGCGGTTTCGGGTGAGGTGAAGGACGTAGCTCTAATGGCCAGGACATCAAGTATAGCGCCAGCTGCGGCAGCCACAGCAACGCTCACGGCACCGGTGACGGCTTCAGTTGACCCTGATTTCAGTTCACTCGACGCTCTCAAAGCTATTTGGGAAAATGCCAACGCGACGGAGAAAAAAGAGTTTTTACGCTGGGCTTTTCAATAAAATAAGATTTTTCCGGTAAGAATGAGCGCACTTTTCTCGTTTTTACCGGGATACACCACACATATTGCCTTATTTCGAGCCGAACCCTAAAAGGCTATTTACCAAGCCGCCGATGTCATCAATTATCCCCGCCATCGAATTCTTCTCATGATCTTCTTTATTAACACTCACTTCATCATGTTGATGGGCCCGAATATTATCTAGCGCCTTCTCCAGATAACTATTGAACGACGCTTTAGTATTAAGAAGATCTGGACAGTATGTCGCATTAATATGGTAATTGCTGTTATAGCTGATCACCGTAAGGGTCAAACCGATGCCGTCAAAAAGAGGGCTTGAGCATGAATATTCAAGTAACTCGTTATCCTCCATATACAGGGGGAATTGAGGGCCAGGGATATTAACAATGGGTAAATTAAACATAGGTTTGTGACGTTGTGCCAAAGAAAAGTCACTGTATACGCGGGCAGAGAGTGCGGCAATGCTTGATGGAATTAATTCTGTAAGCCGATTTGCAGAAATAGCATCTTGATAATGGTTTTGCGACTGCGCGGTTTGGTGAATAGCATGAATGCGCTTAATAGGGTCGCTTTCATCGGTAGCAAGTGAAAATAAGCTCGCTGACAGTTGGCTGCCAGATTTTACATCAAGGCTTGTTGAGCGCACCGAAATAGGCGAAAGCGCGATTAATGGTGCTTTCGGCATTTTGCCTTGCTCTTTTAGGTAGATTGCAAGCGCCTCGGCACAAATGCCCATCAAGATATCATTCGTTGTGACGTTTTCCATGCTCTTACGAATTTGACGTACATCATTTAACGGCAGTTGAAAGCGGTTCAGAATCCGTTGGCTGGTTACCTTTTTATTCATAGGTGTGCCTGCAATACTGAGTAATGAGGCGGGTAGATTTAATTCTTGGAGGCGATCATATAAACCTCGATAGAACGCCGATGAGACCGTATCTTTGGTAAGAAAAGCTAATTTGTTCGGCAGCGATAAAACGGCATTATAGGTTACTTCCAGTATCGATTCGTTTGCAGGGAGAGGCATCGGTGACCAAGGTGTTTTTTCGCTCAGCGTCGTTTTTTCAGGGTTAACAGTCAGCAGTTGGCTTAAAATGTCCTCGCCTGTTGTTGAATCGAGAGCAGAGATATGAACTTTGAGTATCAGAGCAAAACATTCTTTGTTGTATCCGGTTTTCGCACTAAGGCCGTCAATATAGACGGCTTGCCACAAGGGGTGCTGTTTATTGAATGGTGTATTCAGAATCTCCGCGGTAATTTCGTTTAAATCACAAGGCGAGGCAAACTTGTCTAGTTGAATATGTTGTAGGTGATTATTTAAAGAAAACTGCGGGTCGTCTGCCCAAATCGGGAGGTCTTGATTGTACGATGAGGAAACTAGACGCTTTCTGAAGAAGTCCTCATTGCTGAGTTTATCTTCTAGTAAGTCTTTAAAGCGGTCAAAGTTAAAGCGTGAACGTGAGCTTGATTTTTTGAATATGTAGAGGCCACCAGCATAAAGCGGCGCTTTCTCGCTTTCCAAGAACAAGAAAGAGGCATCAAGTTCGGTCAAATTCTGCATAATTCGTGACATTGCCATGCTTGAAAAGACCAAAGTATACGAACTTGATCTTCACCTGTAGAGCTTTTTGTTATTTATTTCTGTGGACGCTTAAGTGCGCTAATGCTTTGAGTGCATCGAGATGACTACTTGGCTCAAATTTAGCCAGGGCCAGTATTGCTTTCTCACTGCATTCAATCGCTCTTCGCTTGGTGTAATCGAGAGCGCCACTTTGTAAAACGATTTCGCTAATTTTGTCGATAGCAGCGACGTTCCCTTGACGAATAGCCTGACGGATGATTTTACGGTCTCGCTCATTCGCGTGCTGCATAGCGTGGATAAGCGGTAGCGTAGGCTTGCCCTCAGCTAAGTCATCGCCGATATTTTTACCCATTATCGTGGTGTCACCCTCATAATCGAGTACATCATCAATAAGCTGAAAAGCTAGCCCTAGTTGTAAGCCGTATACTTTTAAAGCGGTTTGCTTTTCCCTGTCATTACTTGCAAGCATGGCGCCGGTGTGTGACGCAGCCTCAAATAGCATGGCAGTTTTGCTTTCGATCACGGAGAAATAGTTTTTTTCGCTTACATCGGGGTTTTTTGCATTCATTAATTGGAAGACTTCGCCTTCCGCTATAACATTTGTCGCGTTGGCGAGGATATCCATAATCGGCATCTCACCAATTTCGACCATCATTTGGAATGCGCGCGAATAGAGGAAGTCGCCAACCAGTACGCTTGGGGCATTGCCCCACTGCGCATTCGCTGTCGATTTTCCGCGCCTTAGTTCAGATGTGTCGACGACATCGTCATGCAATAAAGTCGCTGTATGGAGAAACTCAATAATCGTTGCGAGCTTGATATGCTGAACGCCTTGGTAACCTAATGCACGCGCGCTCAGCAAAACCAATAGGGGGCGCATGCGTTTGCCACCGCTTTCCACAATGTACTGCGCAATGTTTTCTACTAAAGGAACTCGAGAATTTAGCTGCGCATTGATGAGTTGGTTAACTTCTTCAAAGTCAGCGGAGACAGTTTGGTAAATTTCATCTAAATGCATAAAAAACAAGAGAACAGCTGGCGCCACAAGGCAAAAAAACGTTTCGGCAATGCTATGAGTCAGGCCTTGCGCTGTCAATATTAGCGCGCATTTAAGCGACTAAAAATGCTTATTTTTTATGGATTTCGCTTTCACTTGCTTTTAAGTGTTGCATCGAATAGAATTGCGCGCCCTCGAGGTCCGTGACCATCCCTGTTATAGGGTTGCCAAAGTGCTTCCTTTAGACTCAGGCTGCAGAGCAGTATAAGAAAGGTGTCGGGTAGATCGGTTTGACGTCGACTACAGTGAGCTGCTTTGAGGAAAGATTTAATGTTTGGAGATAAAGACATGTACGCTGTAATTGTTAGTGGTGGTAAACAGCACCGAGTGACTGAAGGTGAAGTCCTGAAGCTGGAAAAGATTGAATTAGAAACAGGCGCGAAGGTTAACTTCGATCGCGTGTTGTTGGTCGCCGACGGTGATGATGTAAAAATTGGTGAGCCTGACGTGAAAGGCGCTAAAGTGACTGCAGAAGTTCTAAGTCACGGTCGTCATGACAAGCTTAAGATTCTTAAGTTTAAGCGCCGTAAGCACCACATGAAGCAAATGGGTCACCGTCAGTGGTATACTGAGGTGAAAATCACGGGAATTAAAGGTTAATAGCGCTTGCCATTGGTGGAAAGGGTTATTAAAAGTCGAATAGGAGTAGCAGATGGCTCATAAAAAAGCGGGTGGTAGTACTCGGAACGGTCGCGATTCGGAATCGAAACGCTTAGGTGTTAAGCGTTTTGGTGGTCAAGTTGTCGCGGCAGGTAATATTCTTGTTCGTCAGCGTGGCACACGATTCCATGCGGGCGACAATGTAGGGTGTGGCAAAGACCATACGCTTTTTGCGACAGCAGACGGTACCGTTCAGTTTGTCACAAAAGGTCCAAACAACCGCAAATACGTAGAAATCGTATCTGCGGAATAAGGTGCTTGAACGCATGATCAAAGCTCCGCGATGCGGGGCTTTTTTTTTGCATTTTTAGCGTGTAGCGCTGTATACGCGTTACACTAAGATGACTGTGCAGATCATCCTTCTGGGGAGCATTAATGAAATTTGTAGATGAAGCGTCGATTGCCGTCACAGCTGGCAAGGGTGGTAATGGCTGCCTAAGTTTTCGCCGTGAAAAATATATCCCTAAAGGTGGACCCGATGGCGGTGATGGTGGTGACGGCGGTTCCGTTATTTTAGCAGCGAATGATCAGATAAATACGTTGATCGATTACCGTTATGTGCGCAGTTATCGTGCCCAATCTGGGGAATCAGGCAAAGGAAGAAACTGCACCGGTGCAAAGGGAGAAGATTTAGTTTTGCAGGTGCCGGTGGGCACTACCGTGTTCGATGTGGACACTGAGGAAGTATTGGGTGACTTAACGGAGATTGGTGAAACCCTAATTGTCTCCCAGGGTGGATTTCATGGCTTGGGTAATACGCGATTCAAGTCGAGCACTAATCGCGCGCCACGCCAAACCACGCCTGGTAGCGAAGGCGAGGCGCGAAATATCCGCTTAGAATTAAAAGTGCTCGCAGATGTTGGTCTCTTGGGTTTACCCAATGCGGGCAAATCAACATTGATTCGTGCCATTTCAGCGGCAAAGCCGAAAGTTGCAAACTATCCGTTTACAACGCTCATACCTAACTTGGGCGTGGTGCGCGTTGCCTCACATCGGAGTTTTGTAGTTGCCGATATTCCCGGTTTGATTAAAGGTGCATCGGAAGGTGCGGGTTTAGGGATTCGATTCTTGAAGCATCTGGTCAGAACGCGCCTGTTGCTGCATGTCGTCGATATGGCGCCGTTCGATGATCAAGATCCCGCTGAAGCGGTGCAGGAGATTGCTAATGAGTTGGACAATTTTAGCGCTACGCTGGCCGCTCGAGATCGTTGGCTGGTCTTTAACAAGCTAGATATGGTGCCAGACGAGGAGCGCGAGAAGCGTTGTTCGGATGTTTTGGAAAAACTTGGTTGGGAAGGGCCTGTATATCAGATTTCTGCACTGAACTCCGAAGGTTTGGATGCGCTGTGTTGGGATATCATGCGTTGGATAGAAGATAAGGCAGAGGCTGAGGCGGCTGATGCGGGGTTAGCTGAACATGAGGCGTCTCTGAAAGTGCAGATGCAAACAGAAGCGCGGGACCGTTTAGAGGCCTACAAACAAGCACGTAAGGGCGGTCGTCCATCTGATACCAATGCGTCTGACGACGATGATGATTTCGATGACGATGATTACGACGTAGAAGTTGAGTATGCCCCATAAGCCATAATTAAATTTAGATGCGTGAATAAATAACCATGGTTTCAGTTAGACAGGAATTAGTGCAAGCAAAACGCTTGGTGGTAAAAATTGGCAGTGCCTTACTTACGGATGATGGTAAAGGCTTAGCGCGCGCGTCGATAGCGAATTGGGTTGATCAGATCGCAGCGTTGCATGCGTCGGGTATCGAAATTGTATTGGTGTCGTCTGGCTCCGTTGCGGAAGGGATGGTTCGTTTGGGTTTGAATGAACGGCCCGATCAGCTGCACATGCTTCAAGCCGCTGCAGCGGTTGGACAAGCGGGTTTAGTTGAGGCGTATGAGGAGTATTTTCGCAAACACGCACTCGCGACGGCGCAAATTCTACTCACACATGATGATTTGTCTGATCGTAAACGCTATTTAAATGCTCGTAGTACGATTAATACGTTGATCGAACTGGGCGCCATTCCAATTATAAATGAAAATGACACGGTTGTGACGGATGAAATTCGTTTCGGCGATAATGATACGCTGGGTGCCTTGGTAGCCAACTTAGTTGATGCAGATGGTTTGATAATCTTGACGGACCAGTTGGGCATGTTTGATAAAGACCCGAGGTTTAATGCTGATGCGACCTTGCTAGATAAGGCGTCTGCATATGATGAGCGATTAGATTCCATGGCAGGAGGGCGCTCAGGTAGCTTGGGTCGAGGTGGTATGCAAACGAAGCTACGAGCGGCGCGTTTGGCAGCGCGCTCTGGTGCGTTTACTGTCATCGCTGGCGGCAGAATTGAAAGTGTTCTGATGCACCTTGTGGGTGGAGAGTCAGTCGGTACTCTTTTGGTGCCTGATAAAAATCGTCAATTAGCACGTAAGCAGTGGTTGGCCGGGCATTTGCAGACGCGCGGTATCTTAGTGCTTGATAGGGGTGCTGTTAAAGCGTTGCGTAAGGGTGGCAACAGTCTCTTGCCGATCGGTGTTACTGCATGCCGTGGTGGTTTTCGGCGCGGTGAAATGGTGTCATGTGTGAGTGAGGCCGGCCTTGAGTTGGCACGAGGTCTTGTTAATTACGATGCTGAAGATGCCGCAAAGATTTTGGGGTCTGCAAGCGCCGACATTCAGAAACAGCTCGGATTTTGCCATGAACCTGAGCTTATCCACTGTGATAACTTGGTGTTAGTGTAAACGTATCGAACGTATCGACGTCTTCAGCAGCCGTTACTCAGGTATCTTTTTAGTATATGAAAGACATAAAAAAACCGAGCAGTGCTCGGTTTTTTTATGTCTTTGTAGTTATCACGCTTGCAGTGCTTTCACCTTAGCGTTTAAACGGCTCTTAACACGCGCCGCTTTGTTCTTTGGGAAGATCCCTTTATTAACCATGCTGTCGATGAGAGGCTTTGCCGTGATTAGCGCGGCTTGAGCTTCATCATAGTTGCCACTATCTATCTGAACATCAACTTTCTTGATATAAGTGCGCACCATCGAGCGTTGGCTTGCGTTATGTTGGCGGCGTTTTTCTTGTTGACGCGCGCGTTTCTTTGAAGATGGGGAGTTGGCCACCGTATTGCTCCTAATTAAATTCGCGAATTGCTTTTGCTGGGGTTTGTTTTGCTAACTTCTCAGTGATTTACACCAAGGCGAAACAGTAAACAAAGACCGTCTATAAAAATGACGCGAGACTATGCCGTTTTAGAGGGTCTTTGTCAATAGTTTATAGTTTCTTCAGCGTTAGGCGACCATTTTTGCAATGAGGTGTTCGCAGTCTTGTTGGTCCATGTACTTTGGCACAGGGTAGTTTTTGTGCGCTTCATCCAATGCTAATTTAGCTATCTTGGGGATATCATCTTGTTTCAGAGAATCCAAGGTTTCTGGGATATTAAATTCTTTCTGCATAAAACGAATTTGTTTAATAAATTTGTCCGCTAATTGGTTCTCGCTTTGTCGGCTTGTTTTTAAATCACTTGCAACTGCGAGTTCAGCGAGTTTCGTGGTTATATCGTCTTTTGAGAATTCTAGAATGTGAGGCAGCACAATTGAATTTGCTAAGCCATGCGGGGTCGCATATAGCGCACCAAAGTTGTGGGCGATCGCGTGCACGTAGCCGACTCCCGCTTTTGTAAAAGCAAGGCCTGCGTAATAAGACGCCATCGCCATGTTTTGGCGTGCTTCAAAGTTCTTTCCATCTTTCACTGCAACCTCAAGGTTTTTCATGATGAGTTTTACTGCCGCGAGGGCGTAGCCACTCGTTTCAGGGGTCGCGTTAACTGAGATGTATGATTCGATAGCATGTGTTAATGCATCCATACCGGTGGCCGCTGTTACCCCTGCAGGTAGCCCGAGCATCAGGTTGCCATCGAGTGCAGCCATCATTGGAACAAGCTTAGGATCAATAATAGGTGTTTTCTGATGCGTTACGGGATCCGAGACGACCGATACGATCGTTACTTCCGAGCCAGTGCCTGCGGTTGTGGGCACCGCAAAAAATGGTAAGGGCGCACTACGTAATTTAAAAAGCCCTGCCATTTTCGTAATAGGCTTATCATTTGTTGCACGTGCGCAAATTGCTTTGCTCGCATCAATTGGTGAACCGCCACCCACGGCAAGAACCGCCTCGCATTGATTCTGTTTCAAAAAAGACAAGCCATTTTCAACTTGGTCATAGGTTGGGTCGGGTAAAATGGCGTCGTATACCACGTAAGAGACGGAAAGTTCATCAAGTTTGGCTGTAATCTTGTTCAATAAACCGAGGCTCACTAATACTTCGTCGCTCACGATAAGAAGTTTTCTTATACCGATTTGAGCAATGGCTTCGCATAACTCGAGCGAAGAATCCGCGCCAGTAAATAAAGTTGGTTTTGGCATCGGGATTACGGCTGCTGCGATTTTTAACGCTTTAGCCATGCTTTTATAATATTGAACTTTGACAGGGAACAGCATAGAAATCTCTATTAGTGATCGAACAAGTTTTAAAATTTAGAGTAATAGCTCTAATTATGCAAGGCTTGTCTCGCCACAACAGTTGGAACAGTCTGTTCATATATTGGTAAGTATTACTGTCGCATTGTCTTACGAATATCGTCTAAAAAGGGTGAGAGCGTTTTTTGGTCATTTTCGCTTACTCCTTCGCGAAGTTTTTTACTGAGCGCCAAATTTTGCTTCATTAGCTTGAGCATTTCTTTTTTCTGAGCCTCTGGTATACGCGTATCTTCTTGAAGTTCTTTTATTTTTTCATCGCTAAGAGCCTGTGGTTGCTGACTCATTATGATGGTGGCAGCAGTTTTGCTAATTTTAATGCTTAATTCAGCCCATTCTTCCAGTGACTTAAATCCTTGGCTGGTCGCCACATTGGCCGCCGAATCATAAAGTTTTGCTTTTTTAATCGGTTCAATTATTGCGTTCGCGTCTAACTGCTCGGTTGCGCTTTGTGGTGGCGAGTATTTATTGAGTTCTTTTTGATGCGTATCGCCCCAAGCAATGAATGCGGCCTGTGCGCGTAGCCATTGTTCAATGTTTGATGCATCAAGATCCGTTGCTGAGGCAGACAAAGCATGAAGAAAACAAAAAATAATAGAGAGATATTTGAAATTTAAGCTAATCTTTTTATGTATAGCTTTCATGCTAACTCCTTGTTTATATTCTTTTTCTAGTAGTGTTTAAAAATGGGGGCGGTTGATGAGAGGTCTGTTGATAATAAATTGTTACACAATGCAAAATATTTACAACAGATTCATGCGTCTCCGCGCAGTAAGCTTGTTTCATGACTTAGGGAAAAACGATTCAGGCCCGTTCACTCTTAGTCTCACTTTTTATAGTGATTTCGTTTGAAGTTCTTTACAGCCCGATAAGATATCTTATCGGGCTTTTTCTTTTGATGGCCGCTGTTCTTTTGTTGACTGCTGCAGGCTTCGTAGGCGTTGGTAGCGTAGGTGAAAAAGTAACCAGAAACAAAATGTTACAGAATGCAAACTCTTTGCAACAGACGCGCTCGTTTGCGTTTGTTAACATTCGGTTATGACTTAGGGATTAGCGATTCAGGCCCGCTAACTCTGGTCCCACTTTTAAAGTGATTTCGTTTGAAGTTCTTCTTAGCCCGATAAGTTTTCTTATCGGGCTTTCTTTTGAAAAATAGAGACTTAGTCTATTTTTGCCAGCATTTGATTCACCGCGTTTGCGAATTCGGCGCCTGAGTCCTCTTGTAAAAAGTGCCCGCCAATTAGCGTAACATGATCTTGCCCTTTCGACCCCGGGACCCTCTGTCGCATATACTTGTCGCCGCCGCGTGTTATCGGGTCGCCGTTGCTAAATGCAGTTAAAAACGGCTTTTGCCAGGTCTCGAGTACTCGCCAGGCGGCTTTATTGGCTTCATTTGCTGGATTAGTGGGTTCGGTTGGTACTAATGCAGGAAATGCGCGAGTGCCTACTTTAAATTGCTTAGATGGGAATGGTGCATTATATGCCCGCTGTTCATCTTTACTCAGTGTCTTAAAGCAACCGCTATTTACTATTTTTGCAATGGGGAACCATGGACTGTTTAAAGCAAACGCCCGCCAAATTTTAAAAGCCCTTGGCACCTTTTCCTCGCCAGTCGGCAGCATGCCATTACCCACAGCAATTGCTTTGAAACGTTGTTCGTTTTCGGCGGCCAAGCGCAGGCCTAATAGTGATCCCCAGTCTTGGCAGACAAGCGTAATGTTAGTCAGCTCTAACTTATCGATAAACGCTTGAATCCAATTCATATGAGATTGGTAAGAGTAAGAGGTGAGTTGGGTCGGCTTATCTGATTTCCCAAAACCTATTAAGTCTGGCGCGATGACGCGATGACCTGCGGCCGCGCAAACGGGGATCATGTGTCGATATAAATATGACCACGTAGGTTCACCATGCAGCATCAAAACAGGATCCGCAGTTGACGGCCCTTCATCTACATAGTGCATTTGCATGTCATCAATTTGCGCATAGTTTGGGGCAAATGAATAATTTGGGAGTCGTTCAAAACGTTTATCGGGGGTGCGCAAAAAATCAGTCATTATCTTATGCTCAGGTTCAGGGTTCGATTCGTTATTTTGTCTGATGCGTCGCAGCGGGTTTTGGGGGCTGCGCGACCAATAAGCGTCAAACTGTAGTATAAGAGGCGATAAAATCATACTGGTTCAGACTTTTCAGTAGTGAGTGACTACTAACTCACAGCGTCAAAGAATGTCGCGAGTGCATCGCTATGCTCGAATGGGCTAAGCGTTTCGGCATGTCGCCCTATTTTGCACATTCAAAAAGGGTGTGTTTTTCGTAAACGTATTTTTATTAAGCGAAGCAGTGGTGTCGTGTGACGCACTGAATAAAAACGCCATCGCATGAGACGATCATGTAGATTCGACGCGTGTTAATCGTCGCTTAAATCAAAACGTTCATCTTTTTTTAGGTTTAGGTTGTCTTCTTTTAAATCTAAATAGCCTCGCTGGATTGAAATTTCGAACGACTTAGCGCCATCTGCAAGTTCGAGGAAACGGTTGCGGTAGGCGCGAAGGCGTTTAAGCTCCTCGGCGCTTGGGAAATTTTCTCCGTCATCATATTTTTTACACAACTCGAACAGGTGTGCGAGGTACGACGCGCGTGATCGAGCCACTAAATTAATAATAGGCTTAAGATCATTGATGCAGACCTCATCTATTTTAGGGTTTATATGCTCACGATTCGTGTCACGCAATAACTGCTCGAACTTTAGCAGCAAACGATTAATATTTTTGTCCATGATTGAAGCCTACTGAATAAACGATGGTTTAAGCATAGTGAAACTCTGACGATAGTCGAGTAGCATGAGCGCATCTTCACCACTTGATAAATATAGACACGACACTGCCTCATGAGCGATAAGATGAATACTAAATCTGAATCGGCCATCTCATCTACGACCATACGCGCGCGCTTGTTTAAATCGTCATTAGTAGTGGGCGTGATGACGATGCTGTCTCGCGTAATGGGGCTGGCGCGTGATGTTGTTTTTGCCAACTTTTTCGGCGCTTCAGCAGGTGCTGATGCTTTTTTTGTGGCGTTTAAAATCCCTAATTTCTTTCGTCGGTTGTTCGCCGAGGGAGCCTTTTCTCAAGCGTTTATTCCCGTTTTAGCGGATTACAAACGTCAAAATGTCCATGAAGTGAAGCGTTTACTAGCCTCTGTAGCCGGCGTTTTAGGTTTTATTTTGTTGGTGTTTACCTTCGTAGGGGTAATAGGCGCACCGTGGATTACGGCGCTTTTTGCGCCAGGGTTCATCGATGAGCCAGAAAAATATGCGCTTGCGGCGCAAATGTTGAGTATTACTTTCCCTTACTTGATGCTTATTTCTCTTACTGCCTTCGCGGGTGCGGTGCTTAATAGTTATGGTAATTTTGCGGTGCCCGCTTTTACTCCGGTACTTTTAAATCTTGTATTGATTGCGTCGGCACTGTTTCTCGCACCACGCATTGATATACCCGTCATAAGTTTGGCTTGGGGAGTGCTTTTTGCGGGGGTTCTACAGTTTTTCTTTCAGTTCCCCTTTTTGTTGAAAAAGGGCTTGTTGCCACGACCACGATTAGACTACCAGCATGAAGGCGTGCAGCGTATTTGTAAGCTGATGGTGCCCGCACTTTTTGGTGTTTCGGTCAGTCAGATTAACCTTCTCTTAGATACTGTTTTGGCCTCGTTTTTAACCACGGGTAGTGTGTCTTGGTTATATTATTCAGATCGTCTGGTGGAGCTTCCTCTCGGCGTATTCGGCATCGCCATTGCCACCGTTATTTTGCCCGCCTTATCAGCAAATCACGCTGAGAAGTCAGATGCCGATTTTTCATCGACCATGGACTGGGCCTTGCGCATGGTGATTTTAGTTGGCGCGCCTGCCGCACTGGCCCTTGTTTACCTAGCTGAACCGCTTATTACCACTTTGTTTCATTACGGCGCGTTGAGTGAGCATGATGTAGCAATGGCCGCGATGAGTTTGCAGGCCTATGCGGTTGGTTTGCTCGCTTTCATGCTAATCAAAGTGTTAGCGCCGGGTTATTTTTCGCGACAGGACATGAAAACCCCCGTAAAAATTGGTATCTACGCGATGCTCGCAAATATGCTGTTGAACTTGGCGCTTATCTGGTCGCTTAAGCACGTTGGCCTCGCGCTAGCGACGAGTTTGTCTGCAGTACTGAATGCCTTTCTCTTGTATCGAGGTTTGCGCGCACAGCATGTTTACGTCGCCACCGCAGGTTGGGCGCTATTTATAGTGCGCATAGGTTTCGCCTTGATTCTAATGTTTGTGAGTGTTGCGTATTTCGCAGAATCGCCCGAACGCTGGCTTGTTATGTCGCTATGGGAGCGTATTTCGCAAATGCTTATCCTTGTTGCGCTGGGTATAAGTGTGTATTTTTTGTGCTTGCTCGCGAGCGGAATGAATTTAAAAAACTTGTTCTTCCAGAAAGGACGGGGCTAACGTTTTTAAACTACGCTGGCACCTGTGCATACAAGAAATGATAACTAGCCCTCGTTCTGACCCTAAGTTCGTGTAATCCTTTGTGAATTAACTTTATTTTCGCACGACATGGGCATTTAATTAGGATTGTGTATGTGATCAAAAAGTGATCGCCAGCAAAGTTGAAAGCGTACGACGAGAGTTAGAGATTCGATATGGATAAATTGCCTCATTTACTAGTAGTGTTTTTGATCAGCGTTTTCTCATGCGCCAGTTTCGCGGAGGACGAGGAATTTCAGCCGGCCTATCAAACAGAATTCACCATGGAAGACGAAGAGTCGACAGACAAATATTTTGTGCGCCATCGCGGCCGTAATTATTACACGTCTGGCAAAGAGAATGGTTTTCGGGTAAACGAAAATAATGAAGAATCTACGGATGAAACGGTAGGCATTACGACCTTCTTAATTGCGCCGGCGACGATTTTGTACATGAATCTTGTGGGTTGGTGGGAATAAACACGCTTAGGCGACTACGTCGGTAAATTAGAGCCTCTTGCTAAGTTTTAGCAAGAGGTTTTTTTATGTCCAGCACTTTAGTTTTACTTTTAAGCTGGGATCGGGGCATAGATGGGTCTTGATACGTTGAATAAATAGGCATTCAGACAGTATAATCCTCGGCTATTTTTTTGAGATTGATAATAAAGCATGCACTTGCTTCGAGGATTGCATAACCCAGGGGTAGCTGAAACCGGTTGTGTTGCGACAATTGGTAATTTTGATGGGATTCATAAAGGGCATCAAAGTATCATTGAGCGCGTAATCGCAAAGGCCAATACTCTTGATCTTCCATCTTTGGTCCTCGTATTTGAGCCGCAGCCTTTGGAGTTTTTCAAGGACGCCGCGGCACCCGCTCGGTTAACCAGTTTTCGTGAAAAATACGAACGATTAGCCGAACTAGGATTAGATTATCTATGTTGCTTACGCTTTGATCGGACGTTCGCAAGGTACTCAGCTGATGATTTTATCCTTGAAGTGCTGGTTAAGCATTTGCGCACAAAGCATTTAGTCGTTGGTGATGATTTTCGCTTTGGTGGCGATCGACTCGGTGATTTTGCACTACTCAACCAGGCAGGTGAGAAGTTTGGGTTCAATGTCGAAAATACACAAACACTGATCGCTGAGAGTGATAAAAGCGATCATGTTGCCACGCGCGTCAGTTCTACGCTCGTAAGAAAAGCGTTGAGCAAGGGTGATTTTAAGTCGGTAACGCGTCATTTAGGGCATCCCTATTCGATTAAAGGGCGTGTGATGCATGGCCAGAAATTGGGACGAACACTAGGTTTTCCTACGGCAAATGTGGCACTAAAGCGAAGAGTTTCCCCTTTGCATGGGGTATATGCGGTGCGTATGCGAGTAGGTGCGCATGTACATGCAGGGGTCGCTAACGTTGGCGTCAAACCCACTTTAGGGCATAACCGCCCAAATTTAGAAGTGCACCTCTTTGATTTTGAGGGCGATTTATACGGTGCAAATGTTCAAGTCGAGTTTGTAGCCAAATTGAGAGAAGAACAGCGTTTCAGCGGTTTAGATGCCCTGAAAGAACAGATTGCAAGCGATGTTAAAGCCGCAAAAGCCGCTCTAACCTGAGATGAAGTGACCAAATTATGAGTGATTACAAGCACACCTTAAATCTTCCAGCGACTGAGTTCCCAATGAAAGGAAATCTGGCGCAGCGCGAACCAGCGATGCTGAAGCAATGGACGGAGGCCGAGTTATACAAAAAAATTCGTACGGCGCGCGCGGGTGCTGAAAAATTTATTTTGCACGATGGGCCCCCCTACGCAAACGGCAATATCCATATCGGGCATGCGGTAAACAAAATTTTGAAAGACATTATCGTCAAGTCAAAAACCGTATCTGGTTTCGACGCGCCTTATATCCCAGGTTGGGATTGCCATGGCCTGCCGATCGAGCATAACGTTGAAAAGAAAATTGGCAAGGCCGGTATAAAAGTTGAGTACCCGAAATTTCGTCAGGCATGTCGAGATTATGCGGCGAAGCAGGTTGCAGGACAGAAGCAAGATTTTATTCGTTTGGGGGTGTTCGGTGATTGGGACAATCCATATCTGACGATGGACTTCAAATTTGAAGCTGAAATTGTGCGCTCGCTTGGAAAAATTATCGATAATGGTCACCTGCAAAAAGGCTTTAAGCCTGTTTATTGGAGTGTCGTAGGTGGGTCCGCGTTGGCCGAAGCCGAAGTAGAATATCAAGACAAGCAGTCAACAGCTATTGATGTGCGTTTTGATGTAGTGGATCGTCAGGCGTTCTTCAAAGCATTTGACGTTGCTCCCTCAGATTTAAATATGTCTGTGGTGATCTGGACTACCACACCTTGGACCCTACCATCTAATCAGGCGGTGTCGTTAAATGGTGAGTTGGAGTATGCGCTTGTCAAGTTTGATAAGGGTTTAGGTGATGAATTAGGTATTTTTGCTCAAGCACTCGTTGATGATGTGATGGCGCGCTATAGCATTGAGCGCTTTGAAGTGCTTGGTTTCACGTCTGGTGCGACGCTTGATAATCAAGTTTTGCAGCATCCTCTGTATGCGAAGCAAGTACCTGTTTTGTTGGGTGAGCATGTGACGACAGATGCCGGTACCGGCGCGGTGCATACGGCGCCGGATCACGGTGTAGACGATTTTAATGTCGGCCGTAAATATGGTTTAGGTACGCTTAATTATGTCGATGATCACGGCGTGTTTCGCGAACAGGTTGAGCATTTTGCAGGTCAACACGTCTATAAAGTAGACGCGACTATTCTTGAAGCATTAGAAAATGCAAATAAGTTAGTACTCAGCAAAGTATTTACGCATAGCTACCCACATTGCTGGCGCACCAAAACACCCTTAATCTTTCGGGCCACGCCGCAATGGTTCGTGAGTATGAATAATAACGGCTTGAAAGCGTCTGCGCTTGAGGCTGTGAAAGGCGTGAAATGGATCCCTGAGTGGGGGCAAAATCGCATCGAGGGTATGCTTGAGCAAAGCCCCGATTGGTGCATTTCTCGCCAGCGTACATGGGGTGTGCCGATTACGTTATTTGTGCACAAAGAGACACAAGCGCTGCATCCAGATACACAGCAATTGATTGAGCAGGTCGCGCAACGTATTGAAGCGCAAGGCATGGATGCATGGTTCGCGTTAGAAGCGCAGGAGTTACTCGGTGACGACGCCGTCAACTACACCAAGGTAACGGACACCCTAGATGTTTGGTTTGATTCCGGGGTCACTCACGCAGCAGTACTAGAGCAGCGTGCAGAGCTTGGCCAATATCCAGCTGACCTTTACTTAGAAGGGTCAGATCAGCATCGTGGCTGGTTTCAATCTTCACTGAAAACAGGGATTGCTATTAAAGGCGAGGCGCCTTACAAGCAAGTGCTTACACACGGCTTCACTGTTGATGGTGAGGGCCGAAAGATGTCTAAATCAATTGGTAACGTGGTCGCGCCTCAAGAAGTGATGAATAAGCTGGGGGCGGATATTCTGCGTCTATGGGTAGCGGCAACGGATTACAGCGGCGAAATGACCGTGTCCGATGAAATACTGAAACGTACTGCCGATTCTTACCGCCGTATCCGTAATACGGCGCGTTTTTTGTTGTCGAATATCAATGGGTTTGATCCAAAAACTGATTTAGTTGCGACCGAAGACCTACTTTCGCTTGATCGCTGGGCGATTGATCAGGCTCTGCAGCTTCAGGCGACCTTGCAGTCTGCGTATGAGAATTACAACTTTTTAGATGTCTTTCAGAAAATGGTGCAGTTCTGTGTGGGTGAATTGGGTGGGTTTTATCTCGATATTATCAAAGATCGCCAGTACACCACGAAGACTGACAGCCTAGCCCGCCGTTCCTGTCAAACCGCTATGTACCATATTCTTGAAGCGATGACCCGATGGATGGCCCCAGTATTAAGCTTCACGGCAGATGAAATTTGGCAGTTTATGCCCGCACCGGCCAATGGCGAGCGCGAAGACAGTGTATTTTTAGCAACTTGGTATCAAGGGCTTGTCGCGATTGATGCAGAATCACTGCAAGGCCGTCAATTTTGGTCTCAGGTGATGGAAGCAAAGCATGCGGTCAACAAACGTATCGAAGAAGAGCGCAAAGCGGGCAAAGTGAAGGGGTCGTTAACGACGTCGGTCAATTTGTATTGCGAGGGCGGTTTGTTCGATGTACTGACCAGCCTCGGCGATGAGCTTCGGTTTGTGCTTATTAGCTCCGAGGCGACCGTCTTGTCGTTGGCAGGGGAAGGGCATGAGCAGGCCTTGCCAAGTGAACTGGAGGGCTTGTTGGTATCAGTTATGCCGAATCCAAATCAAAAATGTGAGCGTTGTTGGCATCATCGACCGGAAGTAGGCAGCATTGCGGCGCATCCTAGCTTATGCCATCGTTGTGTTGAGAATATCGAAGGGGATGGCGAAAAGAGGACGTTCGCATGACCCAATCAAATCCCGAGGCCGTTCAACACCCATCAGGTAGCATGATGAAATGGCTGTGGTTGTCGCTCGTGATCGTCGGTTTGGATTTGTTTACGAAGCATCTAGCGAGTACTAATCTGGAGTATGCGATGCCAGTGCCGGTATTGCCTTTTTTTAACTTCACTTTGCTGCACAACACAGGTGCCGCGTTTAGCTTTTTAGCAAATGAAGCGGGGTGGCAGCGCTGGTTCTTTATTACGCTTGCATCGGCAGTTAGTGCGGCCTTGGTGCGTTGGATATACACGCTCAAACAAGATGTATGGATGGCCGTTAGTTTAGCACTCATTTTGGGTGGAGCCATTGGTAACCTTTACGACCGAATCACGCTTGGTTATGTGGTAGATTTTTTGCATTTTTATTGGGCTAGTTATCATTTTCCTGCGTTTAATATTGCGGATTCCGCCATCAGTATTGGGGCGGTAATGATGATACTTGATTTGTTTCGCAAAAAAGAGCCGGAGCACGATGCTCCCTGAACTGAACCGCACTGATTAGAATAGGTAGAAACTTTGTCCGTAATAATTGCCCCAGACACGCGTATTACTTTACATTTTTCCTTGAGCTTAGGTGACGGCTCTATTGTAGATTCAACGTTCGATGGCGAGCCCGTGACATTTGAGCACGGTGATGGCCAGCTGCCAGATGGGTTTTTAGCTTACTTGGATGGTTTAAGTGCTGGTGCCGAAGACGCTTGGTTAGTCTCCCCAGAGAAAGCGTTTGGCATGCCTAATCCGAATAATGTGCAATATTTTAAGCGCAATACCTTTGCAGCGGACATGGAATTAGAGCCTGGTTTAGTGGTGTCATTTACCGATGCCAGTAAACAAGAGCTACCCGGCGTGATCAAGGCCTTCGATGATGACGAGGTGACGGTCGATTTCAATCATCCTTTGGCAGGTGAGACCCTTACCTTCAAGGTCAAAATAATCGCAGTTGAAACGGTTTAAAGGCAATTTATGAAGATTCAATTAGCTAATCCGCGAGGTTTTTGTGCCGGCGTTGATCGTGCGATTGAAATCGTAAACCGAGCCCTAGAGGTGTTTGGTGCACCGGTATATGTGCGTCATGAGGTTGTTCATAACCGCTTTGTCGTGGATGACTTGAAAAATCGCGGCGCCATTTTTGTTGATGAGTTGCATGAGGTGCCAAACGACACCCTGGTCATTTTTAGTGCCCATGGCGTATCGCGTGCAGTGCAAGAGGAAGCGAAAAGTCGGGGTCTGAAAGTATTTGATGCGACCTGTCCGTTGGTCACAAAAGTGCATATGGAGGTGCTGAAGTATAGCCGCGAAGGTATGGAATGCATCTTGATTGGTCATCAAGGCCACCCTGAAGTGGAAGGCACGATGGGTCAATATGATACCTCTCAAGGCGGTGCTATTTATCTGGTAGAGGATGCCGAAGACGTGGCTCGTTTGCGCGTGGATAATCCAGAAAAATTAGCTTACGTGACACAAACGACCTTATCGGTCGATGATACGGCTCGGGTCATTGATGCATTGCGCACGCACTTCCCAAAAATTCAGGGGCCGCGCAAAGATGATATTTGTTATGCCACGCAAAATCGGCAAGATGCGGTGAAAGGCTTGGCCGGACAGGTAGATTTGATGCTCGTGGTGGGTTCACCTAATAGTTCTAATTCTAACCGCTTACGTGAGTTAGCCGAACGTATGGGGACCAAGGCCTATTTGATTGATGATCAAACGCAAATTCAGCCTGTTTGGTTAGAGCATGCAAAGTCGGTGGCCGTCACTGCCGGTGCGTCTGCGCCTGAGGTGCTCGTTCAGCAAGTTATTGAGCGACTCAAAGCACTCGGTGCTAATGTCTGTGAGGAAGTAAACGGACGTGAAGAAAATATTGTATTTTCGATGCCCAAAGAGTTACGCATTCCCATCCGTAATGTCTAATTAATCAGTGCAGTTCAGCGCTGTATGGGGCCTTCTTTTTTATCTAACCATGCGCTGAATGGCCATCCCTCGCTGGCCCCATGTTTTATTTTTAAATTCCTATCAAATCTCTGACTTTTGGCTAAGCTGAAGGGGTTAGGCTGCGCTGTTTGTCGGTTTTACCATAACGCCAGATAGACACGTCAACTTGACAAAATAAATGCCAAATAGCACCACTTATATCGTGAAATTGACCGTTTATCTGTGTGGTCTGCCACTGGTCGTAATGTATGGGCTATTTGCACTAACGTATCTTATGCTTTGTTAATGGAAAAGTAGGCGAGCGATGAGCGCATGATCAAAACTTTTAGATCGACGAATCAACAAGGCTTTACCCTCATAGAACTGATGATCACCGTCATTTTGGTTGGGATTGTTGCGGCAATTGCGTTACCCAGCTTCAATAGCTCAATTGCGAGAGGCCAAGTTAGCTCAACGGCAAACCGCATCGTTGGTGCATTGAATTATGCGCGGGCAGAGGCGACAAAACGCGGCACGGAAGTAACAATTGCCTTGACGACTGCGAATGCGACCAACAGTTGGGCGGATGGATATCAAGTATGGCTCGACTCCGACGGAGATAGTACCGTAAACGGTACTGAGGTCGCGTTACGGAGCTTTGAAAGTATCAACCCAAGTTTGGCCTTAACAGGCAGTGCAGCTGCATTGCGTTTTGATGGGAGAGGCTTCGCTTCAGGGGCGCATACTTTGAATTTATGCACAGCCGAGGCGGGTGCAGAAGATCGGCAAATTTCGGTTGCGCTTTCGGGGCGTGTTGAAATTACTGACTTTACATGTCCATAGGAGAGGCTTGAGATGCAGTTAAAAGCAAGGCAGCAGGGTCTTACCTTAATGGAGATTCTGGTTACGATGTTTATTCTAGCGGTCGGCTTGCTAGGCGTTGCCAGTATGCAGGTAAGGGCGGTTCAAGACAGCTCCAATGCGAGTTATCGAAGTATTGCCATATTCTATGCGAATGACATAGTCGACCGTATCCGGGCCAATCCAGCGGCGCAAGCCACCTACGCCGATGAGGGTAACGCCAGTGCAGATAATTGCTTAGCAAATACGTGTACGGCGGCCCAAATGGCTGGATACGATATCCAAACATGGCTAACAAATATTGGTGATGCCTTGCCTGCTGGAAGTGGTGAACTCTCCGTTGCCGCAGGCAACTTGTATACGGTGGAAGTTAATTGGACTGATCGCGTTGAGCAAGGGGCAAATGCCATCGCCACTAGTCGGGTAACACTGACCTTTGAGCCATAGGAGTTGATGATTGTGAGTAATACAAAAGGCTTCTCGTTAGTAGAGTTGTTGGTAGCGTTGGCCTTGAGCGCAACGCTGTTACTTGGCATGTTCCAGATTTTTAGCTCGAATCAGCAGGCATTCTCTTTGCAAAACGGCGTGGCCCGCATGCAAGAAAATGGTCGTATCGCAATGGAGATAATGACCAAAAATATTCGTTCTGTTGGCTTCATGGGCTGCGCGACCGGGCAATTTAGCGCGAATTTTACGAATCACATCAAAGTATCTGAATATACAGGTGCAGCGGTTCAGACAGCGCTTACTGATTTTGATGGCGACAATGCATTGATTCCCTTTAATAATATTGCGGGTACTGATTTAGCGGGATATGGCGTCACCATTGGCACCGGTGCAGGTGAAGCGGTCGCAGGGTCGGATGCGGTATTTATTCAAACAGTAGAGCCATGTCAGGGCTTAGCTATTGAAGGGGCTGACACTGACGCTAATACGCTTGCCGTTGAGAATGTCGCCAGTTGCGGTATTAACGCTAATTCACTGCTGCTTGTTTCCGATTGCAGCACGGCAGAAGCGTTTGGCGTAACAAGTATCAGCGCAGCGACTAATGTGATTGAGCTGGATGGAACCAATAATACGCAAACAGCGCTTGATCACTTTTACAGCGATGGCGCATTTGTCTATCTACTTAACTTCTCATTGCTCTACCTTGGTAATAATGCCAATGGCGATACGGGTTTGTATTTGCGCACCCTAGAGGATCCAACTGGCAACACGCGTCCGAGCTTTGTGAGCTACGAAGTGGCGCAGGGCATTGAGCAATTTACTGTTTTATATGGGGAGGACACCACCGCTGATGGCAGTGTTAACACCTATGTCGACGGTGATGGCGTTACTGCTACTAATTCCGTGCTATCGGTACAGACGCAGATTGACGTGCGTGGCGATGACAACCAAGCGATAAACCCGACTAATTTGCTAACGTCTTACGCGACGACCAATGCAATCAGAAATCGCCTGAATTAAGCGTAAGAGGAGAACATCACAATGAATAGCTTACCCAAAAAACAACAGGGAGCAGCCCTTTTTGTTGCATTGATTTTTTTACTTATCCTAACGGTGCTGGGCGTATCCTCCATGAGTGATACGGTAATGCAGGGCAAAATGTCGGCAGCAATTCAAGATGGCAATATCGCGCTACAAGGCGCCGAAACCGCTGTGAGGGCCGCAGAAGCAACGATTGATGGCTTTGCGACCCTTGGAGCCTTCAATAATACAAATGGGCTTTATATAGAAAATAATGGACCTGATCCTCATAACAACGTTACGTGGACGGGCACTAATTCAGTTCGAGCTGGAGCCGTCAATGGCCTGGCCGAGGAGCCGCGCTTTTTTATTGAACTGGCGGGTGACATTGCAAATGAGGATAGTGATCTTGGGCTCAACCTAGATACCTATTCGCATGAAAGTGGCGCAGGCCAAACGTTTGCGTTTCGCATCGTCGCGCAAAGCAGCGGCGGCAGTTCCACGGCCTCAAGAATGATTGAAACATATTATGCAAGAGTATTTTGAACAAGCGTGCTCAAAAAGCGCGTGTGGATAAATACTGTTAGAAAAATGTTAACTCAGAGATGCCTCTGAGAGGAGTGAACCGGATGAAACCTATGCAAAATCAACTTAAATGGATCGCATTGACAGCCTATCTCGTCTTGCCGAGTATCAGTTATTCTGCACCTGGTACCTTATCTGACTCCCCACTATGGTTGGGCGCATCGGTCAAGCACAACTTGATGCTGATGATTGATGACTCGGGCAGTATGGACTTCGAAGTATTATTCAATAATAACGATGGAGCACTTTATTTAAATAATAACGGCTTTTTTGCAGACAATACGGGCAAGTTATACTCTAGCGGCAAAAAATACGTCTATTTATTCCCGAATGGGTATAGCGGAAGCTACAACGGGAAACGACGCGTAAACAATCACTATGCGATCCCGCCAATCAAAGCCTACGCGTTTGCGCGCAG
>CAJWAD010000027.1 GCA_913020245.1 uncultured Oleiphilus sp. | reverse complement strand
GTGTTGGGTAATACTGACCAGCCCATGCCAACGGATGCCATCATTTTCATGGTTTCCAAGTAATTAGTAGGAATCTTAGCGTTCAGTACCAATTTGTTTTCTTTAAAAATTTTTTCAACAACTCGATAGGTGAGGGTCGTTTGAGAGGGCAAAATAGCATTATGCGCGGCCAGATCTTCGGGCTTGACCACTTTTACCTTTGTGAGTGCGTGCTCTTTGCCGCAGATGAAGCTCATAGGATCCTCCCACTTTAGATGGCAAGAAAATTTATCTCTTAGTTCATCTGGAATGGTAACAAAGGCTAAGTCTGCAATATTTTCACTAAGCAGAGGATATGCGCTCTCTGAGTCAAGGAAATTAAGTTGCAAATCCACCTCTGGAAAGTTTGCGCTGAATTCTCGCAGAATCACAGGGAGCCGATGTAAGCCAATATGATGACTGGCAATAATGCGAAGTTTCCCACTCACATCGCGACTAACATCTTTAATTGCCTGAAATGCATTATCAAAGTCATGCAGAATCGTTGTTGCATGCGGTAACAATGCCTCACCTGCTGCGGTGAGGACAATTTCTCTTTGCAGACGTTCAAATAGCTTTACATCCAGCCTGTTTTCTAGGTTTTGGATTCGCTTACTGACAGCTGGTTGAGTTAAATGAAGGGTGCTAGCGGCTTTTGAGAACGATTTTTCATTTACGACGGTTACGAATGCCAGAATGGCGTCAATATCCATGTTTTATAACTCATTTTGTATTCCTAAAAGGAATAGTATAGATAAAAAATATGAATTTGTTTTATTTGTTGTAGGTGGATACTATTGCCAAAAAATAGTGGGGTAATAAATTTACATTACCCGCGATAAAGAACAATTTTTCGAGAGACGCTGAGGTATATGATGGCAACGAAAACCCTTTACGATAAGTTATGGGATGCGCATTTAGTGAAACAGCGTGATGATGGGTCAGCTTTGATATACATCGATAGGCAGCTGCTTCATGAGGTGACATCACCACAAGCGTTTGAGGGTTTGCGTATCGCGGGCCGTCAGCCTTGGCGTATCGATGCCAATTTAGCGACCCCTGACCACAATGTCCCAACCACCGATCGATCGAAAGGTGTGCAAGGCATTGCCGATCCTGTCTCGCGTATTCAGGTGCAAACACTGGATGATAACTGCGATGAGTTTGGTATTGTTGAGTTTAAAATGGCGGATAAACGCCAAGGGGTTGTGCACGTGGTTGGCCCAGAACAAGGCGCCACGTTACCAGGCATGACGGTCGTATGTGGGGATTCGCACACCTCTACACATGGGGCTTTTGGTGCCTTAGCGCATGGTATCGGTACGTCTGAAGTAGAGCACGTGTTGGCGACGCAGACGCTGATTCAAAAGAAAATGAAAAACATGCTCGTGCGGGTAAACGGTAAAGTTTCGCAAGGCATAACAGGCAAAGATATTATTCTGGCTATTATTGGCAAAATTGGTACGGCTGGTGGTACAGGTTATGCCATTGAGTTTGGTGGTGAGGCTATTCAAGACCTATCAATGGAAGGTCGTATGACTGTGTGTAATATGGCCATAGAAGCGGGTGCGCGAGCGGGTATGATCGCCGTTGACCAAACCACCATCGATTATGTGAAGGGCCGCCCTTTCTCCCCGAAAGGCGCGATGTGGGATAAAGCAGTTGAGGCATGGCAAGATCTAAAAAGTGATGCGGATGCCGAGTTTGACAAGGTTGTTGAGTTGAATGGGCTAGATATCCAGCCCCAAGTAACTTGGGGTACGTCCCCAGAAATGGTACTCCCGGTCAGTGCCAAGGTCCCCAATCCGGCTCATGAGCAGGATGCCGTAATTAAGGAAGGCATTGAAAGAGCTTTGCAATATATGGGCTTAAATGCGGATATGCCAATTTCTGATATTCAGCTCGATCGTGTATTTATTGGCTCTTGTACAAATTCGCGTATCGAAGATCTACGCGCAGCGGCAAAAATTGTTAAGGGTCGAACCGTTGCTGCATCTTTAAAACAAGCCTTAGTCGTTCCTGGTTCGGGTTTGGTCAAAGCGCAAGCTGAGCAAGAAGGTTTAGATAGAATTTTTATCGAGGCTGGGTTGGAATGGCGTGAACCAGGTTGCTCTATGTGTTTGGCGATGAATGCAGATAAATTAGGTCAAGGTGAGCATTGCGCCTCAACCTCAAACCGAAATTTCGAAGGTCGTCAGGGTTTCGGTGGACGCACACACTTAGTGAGTCCAGCGATGGCGGCGGCCGCCGCAATTGCGGGTCACTTTGTTGATGTGCGCGAATTTACGGTTTGAGGAGAGGGGAATGCGAAAGTTTACAGAGATGAATGGTGTTGTGGCGCCTATGGATCGCGCCAACGTTGACACTGATATGATTATTCCTAAGCAGTTTCTTAAGTCGATCAAGCGAACGGGCTTTGGAAAAAACTTGTTTGATGAATTGCGTTATTTAGATGAAGGCAAGCCAGATCAGAGTTGCGAGGGGCGTCCGATAAATGAAGACTTCGTGCTCAATCAAGCACGCTATGCAGGGTCGAGTGTGTTGCTTGCTCGCCAGAATTTCGGCTGCGGGTCTTCACGTGAGCACGCGCCATGGGCATTAGAAGACTTTGGTTTTCGAGTGATTATTGCCCCGAGTTTTGCCGATATTTTTTTTAATAACTGTTTTAAGAACGGCCTGTTGCCAATTGTATTGGATGAAGCCATTGTCGATCGATTATTTAGTGATGTTGCGCAGACCGAAGGCTATTCCTTGGGAGTGGACTTGATTAAGCAACAAGTAACAACGCCAAACGGAGACAGCTTTCGCTTTGATGTTGATACATTTCGTAAGCATTGCCTTGTAAATGGTCTCGATGATATCGGTGTGACATTAGAAGATGCCAGCGCAATAAAATCATATGAAGAGCGTCGCCGTAAGAGCGCGCCTTGGCTATTTGCTTCGTCAAACGCTTAACTGCGTGTATTTAAATTTACTCGGAAAAAAAACCATGTCAAAAAATGTTCTATTGTTACCAGGCGACGGCATTGGGCCTGAAATCGTTGCCCAAGCGGAGCGTGTACTTAAGCTATTAAACGAAAAACTGAATCTAGGCTTAAACTTAGACTCCGCACTGGTGGGTGGGGCCGCCATCGATGAAACTGGCGTACCGCTCCCTGACGAAACATTAGACTTGGCACGCGCCGCTGATGCTATTTTATTGGGTGCGGTCGGCGGCCCTAAATGGGACGAATTAGAGATGTCCGTTCGTCCTGAGAAAGGCTTATTAGGTTTGCGTTCAAATCTTGAATTGTTCGGTAATTTACGCCCAGCAATTTTGTATCCGCAACTTGCCGAGGCATCCACGCTCAAGCCTGAAGTGGTATCGGGTTTAGATATTTTGATTGTGCGCGAGCTGACCGGTGGCATTTACTTTGGACAACCCCGAGGTGTGAGGCAGCTAGAAAATGGTGAGCGGCAAGGCTACAACACATATGTATATGCGGAGTCTGAGATACGCCGAATTGCGAAAGTCGCTTTTGAAGCGGCACAGAAGCGTGATGGCAAACTTTGCTCGGTTGATAAAGCTAATGTGCTTGAAGTTACGGTTCTTTGGCGCGAAATTTTAGATGAGATGGCAAAAGACTATCCGGATGTAGAGTTAAGCCACATGTATGTTGATAACGCGGCCATGCAACTTGTTCGAGCGCCTAAGCAGTTTGATGTGTTAGTAACGGGTAATATGTTTGGTGACATACTATCTGACGCCGCGGCAATGTTAACGGGTTCGATCGGTATGCTTCCATCTGCGTCGTTGGATGCCAATAACAAAGGTATGTATGAACCTTGTCATGGTTCAGCACCTGATATTGCTGGCCAAGGCATAGCGAATCCACTCGCTACCATTCTCTCTGTTGCAATGATGCTACGTTATAGTTTAGGCGAGAACAAAGCGGCGGGCGTTATTGAAGAAGCGGTCAGTAAAGTATTAGATCAAGGTTTACGCACAGCAGATATTTATGCAGATGGATGTCAAAAAGTGTCAACGATCCAGATGGGTGATGCGGTTATCGCAGCGATAGATTCAATAGTTCAGCACTGAGCAATTGAAATACCGCGAGAGAATTAGGAATAGATAATGAAAAAATTAGGCTTGGTAGGCTGGCGCGGTATGGTAGGTTCCGTGCTGATGAAGCGTATGCGCGAAGAACAAGATTTTTCACAAGTTGAGACGGTTTTCTTTACCACCTCGCAAGCGGGCCAGGTCGCACCGGACGTGGGATATGGCGAAAGCTTGTTGCTTGATGCGATGAATATAACTGAACTGGCGAAAATGGATGTAATCATTACTTGTCAAGGCGGCGACTATACTAAAGAAGTATTCCCTGATCTTCGTGAAAGCGGTTGGGATGGCTACTGGATTGATGCAGCCTCGGCGCTACGCCTGGATGATGATGCGGTTATCGTGTTGGATCCGGTCAATAGAGATGTGATTGATGCAGCGTTAGCAAAGGGCGTGAAAACTTATGTGGGCGGTAACTGTACTGTCAGTCTAATGTTGATCGCTTTGGGTGGTTTATTCGAGGAAGGCCTCATCGAATGGGTATCTCCTATGACATATCAAGCCGCCTCTGGTTCAGGGGCCAAACATATGCGAGAGCTGATTGCGCAAATGGGTAACGTGCATGCTACGGTGGCAGATAAACTCGCTGACCCCGCTTCGGCGATTTTAGACATTGATCAAGCCGTTGCAAACAAGCTTCGATCAGCCCAATTCCCAACGGATCAATTCGGTGTGCCACTTGCGGGTAGTTTAATTTCTTGGATCGATAGTGAACTTCCGTCTGGTCAAAGCCGGGAGGAATGGAAAGCCGGTGCTGAAACAAATAAGATCTTGGCGACTGAGGATGCACCTATTCCTGTCGATGGCTTATGTGTAAGGATAGGGGCCATGCGTTGCCATAGTCAAGCGCTGACGATCAAGCTTACGCGAGACATTTCCGTTGACGAAATTGAAGAAAAGCTGGCAGGCGCAAATGATTGGGTCAAAGTTATTCCAAATCTCCGCGAATCGTCGATTCAGGAGTTAAGTCCAGCGAAAGTGACTGGCACATTGAGTATTCCGATTGGTCGAATTCGGAAATTATCGATGGGCCCTGAATATATTTCAGCCTTTACGGTCGGCGATCAACTCCTCTGGGGCGCGGCTGAGCCGTTGCGTAGAATGTTACGAATTCTTCTAGATGCTCAAGAATAATGAGCGTTTGCCGACAGTAGAGATGTGTAGTGGCATCAGCCGGTACTAATTATGTGTACCGGCTTTTTTGTGCATAACGGTTAGGGTGGCAAGTTGGCGGTCATGGTTACAAACAAGAACATAAACTATTGTTGATAATTAACAGTCTTTCATCAATACTTTTAATGTTATTTTACAATTAAAATTTCGAGTTAAAGCAAGTGGCTGTGTTGATTTCTTAACCTGTTTTTTAAAGTTTTTGGGTTGAAAACTGCTTTGCAATGCTTAAGAAAAAAATAAAGGATGAACGTAATGATACGTATACTGGCATGTGCATTGACTCTATTGAGTATATGTTTTGCAGGCCTAGCAAATGCATTGGGCTTGGGTGAGGCGTCCGTAAGTTCTTCGTTAAACCAGCCATTAAAAGCTGAGCTAGAGCTTGTTAACATCAAAGACTTAGATTCGGCGGAAATCTTACCTGGACTGGCCACGCGCGAAGAGTTCTTGAAAGCGGGTGTTGATCGGGTGTACTTCCTTTCTGATATGCGCTTCCAAGTTGAAACACGAGGCGATGGCTCCGCTAAAGTTATTCTCACAACAAAAAAACCCGTGCGCGAACCCTTTCTTAACTTTTTAGTCGAGGTGATTTGGCCTAGTGGCAGGTTGTTGCGAGAGTACGCACTTCTAATTGATCCACCTTTGTTTGCCGAAGATAAGACGGTTGCCGCCAAAACTGCGGGCTCTCAAGCTCAGTTAACACAGCAAGTACTGCCGGTTAAAAAATCTGCCCTTCCTGTGAGTCAGATTAAAGAGACTAGCGAACGCGCTGATACTTCTGGTGCGCAGGCTTCCTCGTCTTTTACGGGCAGCGAATACGGTCCGGTTTCTCGAAAAGATACGTTATGGGATATTGCGCTTAAAACTCGACCCGATCGCAGCGTTTCGCCACAGCAAGTAATGCTTGCCATCCAGGATCTGAATCCAAATGCATTCATTGATAACAACATAAACAAGGTAAAGATAGGACAGGTACTTAGGCTGCCAACAAAAGATCAAATACAAGCGCGTTCGGCGAGCCAGGCGGTCAGTCAAGTAATTGCTCAGAATGAAGCGCTCAGAAAACCTAAATCAAAGTCTGTGGTATCTGCGTCGAAACAGACAGAACAACCACCAAAACCAGCGGTAACAGTTGAGTCAGATGATCAGCTTAAGTTAGTGGTTGCGGATCAGAATGCGAAGCAAAGTGACACTGCGAGTTCAGATCAAGTTGGAACGAGTAGCACTGGGGCATCCAATGATGCAGAGTTAGAATTAACCCTTGAGCAGCTTGATAAGGCGAACCTTGAAAATGATGAGCTTTCTGGTCGTGTAGACGATTTACAAGAACAATTAGATACCCTTCAGCGATTGTTGACCTTAAAAAATGACCAGTTAGCTGGCCTCCAAGACCAGATGCGAGCAAGTGAACTAGCCGAGAGCCAAGCATCACAAGAGCTTAGTGTCGCGGATAAGGCATCGGAAGATTCGATGACGAAATCAGAGACCAACAAGGGTGCTGATGCTGTTGAGGTACGTGTCACTGAGACGATATCGGTAAAAGATGTCGTGCTGCCGGATGGTGCAGACGAAAAAGAAGTAGTGGTCATTCAGGATAAAGTGATTGTTGAAAAGGTTGTTGAAGTACCTACTGAACCAAAAGCGGAACAACCAATTCAAGAGAAACTGCTGAGTCTTTTATTGAATAACCCGCTGTATCAACTAGCGGTCGCCGGCTTTTTGATTCTGTTGTTAATAATCTTTTGGTTGATAGCTCGACGGAATGCGTCTGAGGAGATCAGTTCAGATGAAAATGTTCATGATAGCTTGGTTGCTCGTGACCCAACTTTAAATGATCCCGAAGTTGACGGAAGTCAGGAAAGCCAGCCCGAGGCAGATTTGTCGACGCTCGAATTTGATGCGTTAGAGCAACAGTCCGAAACCGGACCCGCGTCAGAGCAAGAAGGGGATGGTTCTGAGGGGGTAGAAAATGTCATCGCTGAAGCGGATGTCTACATTGCTTATGGGCGCCTTGATCAGGCGATACAAATTTTAGAACAGGGTATTTCAGATGAGCCCGTTCGCGTTGATTATCGCCTAAAACTGCTCTCGGTGCTAAAAGAGTCGCTAGCTGAGGAGGCCTTTGGTCGCCAGTTTAGTGAACTTGAGGCCATACAGGACCAAGAAGCGTTAGCAGAGGCGGGAGTGATACGTGACCAGTTAAATGAAGCGCTTGCGAAAAATAAAGACCAGTCGGCCGACCATGCTTCAGATGATTACCTCACCGCCGAGCCCAGTGATTTAATGGATGACGTGGAAACTGCTGAAACTAATCATCTTTTAGATGAGGCTGAAGAGGCAGAGTTGCTATCAAACGACGAAAATAATTTTGACTTTGATACGGTTGAAGAAGATACCTTTGAGTCTATGTTAGGCGTTGAAGAGTTGAATGACGAGGGAGCGAGTGAAGCGCTTGAAAAGTCAGATCTTGCTAGTGACTTGGATCTTGACTCAGATGATTTAGAACTAGATTTAGATCTAGATTTGAGCCTTTCGGGTGCCGATGCACCTGTACCAGAAGAAGTCTCCTCGCTAAGTGAAGAGATAGAAGCAGCAGAGGAGGTGCTTGATGAGCTAGGTTCGGTTGATCTTGGCTCGGTAGATATTGAAGAGGTGACGGCAGGCCTTGAAGGTGCAGTGGCTGACCTTGAAATGGACGGTTCTGAGAGCGCATTAGCAGTTGATGATGAGCTAGGCGACATAGACATGGCAGGTGAGTTGGATCAAGAGAGTGAAATTTCGCTTCCCGACGACATCACCGCAGACCTTGATATTTCGGAGTTGACGGTCGATCTTGACGAGCCAAATGCAGATGATGAGTCAATAGCGGATATCGTCCCAGATGCCAATGTAGATGAGTCTACTATAACCGATGAGGCTACAGAGGCTGAAACGGATGAACCCAGCGCGGCATCGCTAGAGCTTGGCGATGACTTGCTTGTTACCGATGATATTTTAGAAGAGGCGGTAGAGGCGCTTGGGGATGCTGATGATTTTGAGCCAGAATTAAGCGATACAGAAGATTTTGATTTTCTAGAGGGGACGGATGAAGCGTCAACAAAGTTAGATTTAGCGCGTGCTTATATCGACATGGGCGATATTGATGGCGCAAGGGAGATCCTTCAAGAGGTTGAAGGGGAGGGGTCCGCAGACCAGCGTCTGGAAGCGAAAGAGTTATTGGGCGGTTTAGACGGTTAGTAATGGTTGATCAATCGTCAAATGCGGCGGCCGAGAGTTTAATTGCTCCCGGCCGTCTTGCGTTAAGTTTATCTTACAAGGGAACCGCTTATCACGGTTGGCAGTCGCAAAATAACGACTTACCTTGTATTCAGGACTTCCTCGAAGCAGCGATTTCGAAAGTCGCAAATGAACAGGTTGAAGTTGTATGTGCGGGACGAACAGATAAATCCGTGCATGCCTCCCATCAGGTGGTGCATTTTGAAACAACGGCAGCTCGAAGCGCTCATTCTTGGGTGTTTGGTTGCAATGCGAATTTGCCAAAAGATATTTCTGTATCTTGGGTTGGCGCGGTCTCAGAAGACTTTCATGCCCGTTTTTCTGCGATTCGTCGCCGTTATCATTACTTGATTTATAATTATCCGGTTAGACCGAGTAGTTTTTTTGATGATCTGACTTGGTGTTACGATCCTCTGTCTGAAACACTTATGCATGAGGCCGCGCAAACATTGGTCGGCTATCATGATTTTACCTCCTTTAGAGCGGTGGGTTGCCAGAGTAAGAGTCCATTTCGGCATCTTGATTTTTTGAATGTTAGGCGCTTTGGACATATTGTCATGATAGATGTTCAAGGAAACGCCTTTTTGCATCATATGGTGCGCAATGTCGCAGGGGTTTTAATGGCGATAGGCGCGAACAGCAAGCCTGTCTCTTGGTGCAGAGATGTTTTAGAAGCAAAAGATCGTACAAAAGGTGGCGTTACCGCACAGCCTCATGGTTTGTACCTCACTGATGTTCATTATCCAGGTGCGTTTGGTGTATGCGGCTCCTCAGGTGCACCTTCGATCATTCAATCCATGCTTCAGATGGCAGCTTACAACGATGCTAAATTTTTAGAGGCTCCATGGGATCTATCACGCAGTACAAAATAAACGTGTTGTTTCGCACTGAAACATTGATAAAAGGGAAAAGTTAACCAAGAAGTCGCGCGTTAGTACTTTAGTGATGACTATAATGGCGGTATACTTTTTGGCTGATTTAGTTTCCTAGGCCTATTAAAAGACCGCATGACCAGAGTTCGGAGTAAAATTTGTGGTATTACTCGTGTTGAGGACGCGCTTAAGGCGGTTCAATATGGGGCAGATGCACTTGGTTTGGTTTTTTATGACCCAAGCCCTCGCGCGCTTACAGTTAGAGAGGCCCGTCAGATCTGCGAGGTTTTACCGCCCTTTGTCACGGTCGTTGCGCTTGTTGTGGATAAGCCCAGAGAATTGATTCTCGAACTTTGTCGAGAGTTACCCGTCAGTTTATTACAGTTTCATGGTGACGAAATCGAAGCGGATTGCATGGGCTTTGGCATACCTTACATCAAGGCCTTGCGTGTCCGTTCGAGTAGCGATTTTTCTCAAGTGGAGCAAGATTTCCCAAGTGCTGCGGGCATTTTAGTCGACACCTATCAAGCTGGTGCGCCCGGTGGGACGGGCGAAACGTTTGATTGGTCAATGCTGCCAAGTAAAGAAAAACGAACCAAGCCGCTTATCCTTGCTGGCGGTCTAAATTCAACAAATGTACGTAAAGCTATTAACCATGTTGAGCCGTTTGCGGTAGACGTGAGTGGCGGTGTCGAATCGTCAAAAGGTATCAAAGATTCGGCGAAAATAGATCTATTTATAAAAGAGGTGTGTCGTGGGAACTAAGCCTAATATTAAGTTTACTGAAGAGTTTTTAAGTAAAATACCAAGCGACACGGGTCACTTTGGCCCCTATGGCGGCCGTTTTGTCTCTGAAACACTCATGTCTTCGTTGACCGAATTAGAGCAAAAATACTTATCCTTAAAAAATGATCCCGACTTCGTGAAGGAGTTTGACGCTGACTTGGCCGATTATGTTGGACGACCATCACCACTTTATTTTGCAGAGCGTCTAACGCGTGAAGTGGGTGGTGCTCGCATCTATTTAAAACGCGAAGACCTAAACCATACGGGTGCACACAAGGTCAATAATACGATAGGCCAAGCGCTTTTGGCTAAATACCTAGGAAAGCCTCGGGTGATCGCAGAGACTGGTGCGGGTCAACATGGCGTCGCATCTGCGACCGTAGCAGCGCGCATGAATTTGGAATGCAAGGTATTCATGGGTGTTGAAGATGTGCGTCGTCAAGCGCTCAATGTTTATCGAATGAAGTTATTGGGCGCCGAAGTTGAGGGCGTTACCAGTGGTACACAAACACTCAAGGATGCGATGAACGAAGCGCTGCGTGACTGGGTAACGAATGTCGATAATACCTTTTACATTATTGGTACAGTAGCTGGTCCGCATCCTTATCCGATGTTAGTGCGTGATTTTCAATCGGTGATTGGCCGTGAGGCGCGTCAGCAATGTATTGAGAAAGAAGGGCGCTTGCCTGATGCCTTAGTCGCATGCGTTGGGGGGGGATCAAATGCCATTGGACTCTTTTACCCCTTTATTTGTGACGAAGACGTTGAAATGTATGGCGTCGAAGCAGGCGGTAACGGAATAGAAACCGGTGAACATGCGGCCCCACTTTGCGCAGGCAAGCCTGGCATATTACATGGTAACCGCACCTACTTGATGAGTGACGATAACGGGCAGATCAAAAGCACGCATTCAGTTTCGGCAGGCCTCGACTACCCTGGCGTGGGTCCTGAGCATGCATGGTTGAAAGACATGAAACGCGCGAATTATGTTTCTGTGACTGATGATGAGGCGCTAGATGCATTTCGTCGTATGACGCTGGTCGAAGGTATCATGCCTGCTTTGGAAACCAGTCATGGCATCGCTTACGGATTAAAAAAAGCAGCCACGATGAAATCAGATCAAATTATGATCATCAATCTGTCTGGCCGCGGAGATAAAGATATACACACCGTCGCAAATATCGATGGCATTTCGATCTAACAGGAACAGTAATGAGTCGAATAAAAACTACCCTAGACGCGCTTCAATCGGCAGGAAAAAAGGCATTAATTCCCTACATAACGGGCGGGGACCCAAAACCAGAATGGACTGAAGGTCTAATGCATAGTTTGGTCGAAGCGGGGGCAGATATCATTGAAATAGGTGTGCCATTTTCGGACCCTATGGCGGACGGCCCCGTTATTCAATTGGCGTGTGAGAGAGCGTTAGCACACGATACTTCTTTGTCAGATATTTTTAGTATTGTCGAGAGTTTTCGAAAGAAGGATAAAAATACACCAGTTGTGTTGATGGGTTACCTTAACCCAATTGAAATGATGGGTTACGAAATATTTGCGGCGCGCGCTGCGGCGGCTAAAGTGGATGGCGTTTTGATTGTAGATCTTCCCCCGGAAGATGCGGACAAATTGGTACCACACCTGAAAGTAGCGGGCTTAGATGCAATTTTTCTAATTGCGCCAACCACGACGGACGAACGTATCGCGAGTATTTGCCAACATAGCAGTGGATATGTTTATTATGTCTCTGTTAAAGGCGTGACGGGCTCTGCTAGCTTGAATGTTGAAGACGTTGCAGAAAAAGTGCAGACGATTAAAAGCATTCATGACATTCCTGTCGGGGTAGGGTTTGGCATCCGCGATGCGGCGTCGGCTGCAAGCGTTGCAAAAACATCAGATGGTGTGATTGTTGGCAGCGTGCTGGTGAATTTAATTGCAGACAATCAAGACGACTTGAGTGCAATTAAACAAGGTTTACATGACACGCTGTCGTCAATGCGCCAAGCAATGGATGCTTGAGCCATACTGATAAAAGCTATAGGCTACTAGCAATTTCATCTGGAGCGTGTCTTCGCTATGAGCAGTTGGTTAGATAAGATCAGACCGAGTTCTATTCGGTCTGAAGCCAAATCGCGCGGTAATATTCCTGAAGGTGTCTGGAAAAAATGCCCAAAGTGTAGTGCGGCTCTTTACCTCCCCGAGTTAGATAAGAACCTTAATGTCTGTCCAAAGTGCCAGCACCATATGCGAGTATCTGCGCGGCGTCGAGCAGAAATTTTTTTAGACGTGGGGTCACTTACTGAGTTAAACGCAGGATTAGCGCCCGAAGATCGATTGAAATTTAAAGACACAAAAAAATATCGCGATCGTCTGGTTAGTAATCAAAAAGAGACGGGCGAAAAAGATGCCTTGCTCAGTTTTAAGGGCGAATTACTTGGAATGCCCGTAGTGGTAGTTGCCTTTGAATTTTCGTTTCTAGGTGGCTCGATGGGGGCGGTTGTTGGAGAAAAGTTTGTACGCGCAGTCAAACAATGTCTTGACGACAAAATACCCTTGGTTTGCTTTAGTGCAAGCGGTGGCGCGAGAATGCAAGAAGCGTTAATTTCTTTGATGCAAATGGCTAAAACATCGGCCGCTTTAGAGCGTTTGAAAGAAGCCCGTCTGCCCTATATCTCGGTGATGACAGACCCTGTATTTGGTGGTGTATCGGCTAGCCTTGCGATGCTGGGCGATGTAAATATTGCAGAGCCTAATGCGTTAATTGGGTTCGCGGGTCCTCGGGTCATTGAACAGACAGTCCGCGAAAAGCTGCCTGAGGGCTTTCAGCGTAGTGAGTTCCTCTTGGAACAAGGGGCCATTGATATGATTGTTGAGCGAAAAGCGATGCGTGATACAGCATTTAGTTTGCTTAGCAAATTAACGCATTTTTCGGTCCCTGAGGTTGCATCAATCGATCTTCAGCAAGAAGCCGCTTTTGTTGACGAAGGAGATGCGGCGTCTAGTCCAGAAGAGAGACCTCTGGCAGACTAATTGAATTCTCAAAACGATGGTTCACCCCTAACCCGCAAATGGCTAATCTTATACCGACCAAGTTATCATCCTTAGGATTATGGCTCGATTATATTTCTTTGACACATCCTAATGAAATTGAAATGGGATTGTGTCGAGTTCGTGAGGTGTATATTGCCTTAGGCAAACCGCTTTCGGACTGTTTCGTTATCACCGTGGCTGGAACTAACGGTAAAGGTTCAACGGTCACTTTAACTGAAGCAGTTCTGCTCGCACATGGTTGTCGCGTTGGTGCTTATACATCACCCCATATTCAGCGTTTTAATGAGCGTATTCGGATTCTTGGGGAAGACGTAGATGAATGTCTGTTAGTCGAGGCGTTCGACGAAGTAGAGCGTGCAAGGGGCGACATCGCCTTAACTTACTTTGAGTATTCTACCTTAGCTGCGTTTTGCGTATTTCGACATGCTGGCTTGGAGGTATGTATCCTTGAGATAGGATTGGGCGGAAGGTTAGACGCGGTCAATGTTATTGACTCAAGCATCGCGGTCATTACAAATATCGATATTGATCATCAAGATTGGCTAGGCAATGACCTTAATAGTATTGCCAGAGAAAAAGCGGCTATTATGCGTCCGAATAAGCCAGTTTTTATTGGTGAAGATATGCCAATCATCATGGCGAAGGAAGTACGATATTATAAGGCGGAGGCTTATTGGTACGGGGAAGACTTTGTTTACAGCATGAAAAATAGTCAACTCGATTTGAGCTTGGCCAACATATCGATTCCCAATGTGCACAGTGTTTTACCCGCAAATAATGTGGGGTTAGCCGGCGCCGTTGCGGTGCGGACGCTAGCTGAGTTAGGTACAAAGGGCAGGCCAGTAAATTTATCTTTGTTTGCGAAAGCCTTGTCGGCCTGCAGGCCGGCTGGTCGTTTGGAATACCTCAGTAAGCGGCCTGATGTGCTGACCGATGTCGGTCATAATCCAGGCGCAGCTCGGTTTTTGAAAAAATTCATTCAGCAAACATACCCTGATGCTCGCTTAAAAATTGCCGTATTTTCTGCGTTGGGTGATAAAGATTATCCAGAAATTATTCAGATTCTGAACGGCGTTTTTGATACATGGTTTATTGCTGAACTGGATGCCCCGAGAGCTGCCAAACTTGTGAGCTTGGAATCAAAAGTGGGGCGTGTCACAAAAAATATGTTATCGTTCTCAAGCATTGAGCAGGCCCTTAGTGCTGCACTTGAGAAAGCTGATCAGAAGGATGATGTCATGTTGGTTTTCGGTTCCTTTTATGTGGTTGAGGCCGCTAAATCATATTTTGAGACTTTATGAGCGATTCGGTTGATGGCTTAAAGCAGCGCCTCGTAGGTGCATTCGTTATACTTTCTTTAGCGGTTATTTTTCTGCCAATGATTTTTGATAAGCCTCATAGTGAGGTCGGGAATATATTGGAAACAGTGCCATCGCGTCCTGATTATGTGCCGGTACTTGCGCAGCCGGCGAAGACACAAGCGTTAGATAAGCATGTCATAGAGCGAGCCCCTGCGCCTAAACCATTACCAAATTCCAGTCATGATAAACGAGCCAGCGCATCAGCTACGATTATCGAATCGGATGGTAGTTCGAAAGTGACAAAAGAGTTTATAAAATCAACACGGGATACTTCTTCGATCGGCCAGCAGGCAGGTTTATCATCAATAGAGGAATTGAACCCTTTACCTGCGAAAACATCTAAGCAACCACCACCATCGCCCATGCAAGAAACGAAAGCTTTCAGAAATGTCTGGATGGTTCAACTTGGTACATTTAAAAATATCAAGAATGCCTATGGCCTGCGCGATATGTTGCGAAAAGATGGGTTTCAGGCGCATACGAAGAAGGTCGATAATAAAGGAACTACCCGCGTGCTTTCCGGCCCATTTGTCAATAAAAAAGACGCTTTGCGTGTGAAAAAGAAAGTAGATGAAAAGTATAAGTTAAAGAGTCTGGTAATTTTCTTTAAGGCTTAATTAAGCTGACTAATCGGTCAGTTTAAGTTCTTGTATTTTTTGAGTTTTTTTGGTTGTCAAAGCTAGACGGTTTGTTATGATTCGCGCCTTTAATATTCCCGTTATTTTAGGGCTAACAGTTATCCTAGGTATTGCCAAATGCCGGAAATGATCTGGACTGATTACCTCTTACTTGGCATTGTCGCTTTATCAAGCCTTATGAGTTTGATGAGAGGCTTTGCAAAAGAAGCCATGTCGTTGGTTATTTGGGTTGTCGCATTTATTGTGGCGCGTCATTTTGGTCCCAACATGCAAACGCTCCTCCAAGAGAGTGTTGATGACCCTCGGCTATTAATGTTGGTCGCTTTTGTTATTTTGTTTGTTGGAACATTACTAGTTGGTGCTGTTATAAGCTTCCTTGTCACTGCGCTGATTAAGGTAACGGGGCTGTCCCCTTTAGATCGACTATTAGGCATCGTATTCGGCGCGGCTCGCGGTGTCATTATATGTGTGGCCATTATTGCTGTGTTGCGCTTGACGCACTTTGCCCAAGCACCTTGGTGGCAGAACTCATTGGTGATTGAGCATCTATCAGCGATAGAGATCTGGTCTCGTAGTGTTTTAGAAAGTGATTTTGATATACGCCTTCCTTAATAACGCATACTGGCTTTTGCCCTAGCGTTTTGAGCGGAAGCTTGAATAATTCAGAGGTAAGTTATGTGTGGCATAGTCGGCGTTGTTGGTAAGAGCAACGCAAACCAAACTTTATTCGACGCTCTCACCGTTCTTCAGCACCGTGGTCAGGATGCTGCGGGGATCGTGACTTGCCAAGATGATCGCTTCTTTCTCCGTAAAGATAATGGGCTTGTTCGAGATGTGATTCGTACACGTCATATGCGTCGATTACAGGGCAATGCGGGTATTGGGCATGTGCGTTATCCGACTGCTGGTTCGTCAAGTTCGGCAGAAGCGCAGCCTTTTTATGTTAACTCTCCCTATGGTATTACGTTGGCGCACAACGGCAATTTAACGAATACTGTTGAGCTGGCCGATGGCGTTTTAAAGTCCGATTTGCGTCATATTAATACAACATCTGATTCTGAAGTTTTACTCAACGTACTTGCGCACGAGTTGCAAGGGCAGGGCAAGCTTATGCCGACGCCGAAGGAGATATTCTCTGCGGTAAAGGCGGTGCATAAGAGAGTGCGCGGCGCTTATGCTGTGATCGCAATGATTACAGGCTACGGGGTATTGGCTTTTCGCGATCCAAATGGTATTCGTCCAGCGTGTTACGGTATGCGCGAAACTAACCTGGGGACAGAATATATGGTTGCTTCGGAGAGTGTGGCCTTAAACGCTGCCGGTTTTACTTTAATTCGAGATGTTGCGCCAGGCGAGGCGATTTACATTGAAAACAATGGGAGTTTGCACACTGAGCAATGCGCAGAAAATCCACGCTTAAATCCTTGTATTTTTGAACACGTTTATTTTGCTCGACCTGATTCAATCATGGATAAGGTGTCGGTTTATAAAGCGCGGTTAAAAATGGGTGAAAAATTAGCGCGAAAAGTTGAGCGTTTGATGCCAAATAATGATATCGACGTAGTAATACCGATCCCGGATACGAGCAGAACTTCTGCAATGGAGATGGCGAATGAATTGGGTGTTAAATATCGAGAGGGCTTCATTAAAAACAGGTATATTGGACGAACGTTTATCATGCCTGGTCAGAGCCTGCGTAAGAAGTCCGTTCGTCAAAAGCTCAACCCTATTGAATTAGAGTTCCGTGATAAAGTTGTATTGTTAGTTGATGACTCGATTGTGCGCGGCACAACGTGCTCTGAAATTGTTCAGATGGCCCGCGATGCGGGGGCGAGGAAAGTCTATTTTGCCTCGGCTGCGCCAGAGGTCCGTTATCCAAATGTTTATGGGATTGATATGCCTGCGGCAGATGAGCTTATTGCACATGGCCGAACAGTTAACGAAATTCAGACGCTGATTGGCGCAGATTGGCTGGTTTATCAAGATTTAGATGATTTAGTGAAGTGCGCACAAGCTGGTAATCCAGAGATTACGACTTTTGATTGTTCAGTCTTTGACGGCGAATACGTGACAGGTGATATTGATACTTCATACCTTGAGCGTTTAGAACAGAGCCGAAATGACGCGAACAAAGGGTTACAGCTTGAGATGCTCGAAGACGAGTCAAATCTGGGTTTATATAATGCAGAATAGGTGTTGAGCTGACATAATTTAGCTTTTAGATTAGGTGATTTAGTCTTATGCCAACCAGTAAACCGGCTCAGGGTAATATTCCTGTTCCTCAGTTAGATGATGTGCAGCTAGAAACGCTCGCCGTCCGAGCGGGTCAAATTCGTACCCCCGAACTTGAGCACAGTGAAGCAATTTTTCCCACCTCTAGTTTTGTTTTTAATTCGGCGCAAGAAGCCGCACAGCGTTTTTCGGGTGAGATAGGCGGCAATGTTTACGCTCGTTTTACTAACCCCACTGTTTCGATGTTTGAAACGAGAATAGCGGCGTTAGAGGGCGGTGAACGAGCGGTTGCCGCAGCATCAGGTATGGCTGCTATCATGGCGACCTTTTTTGCGCTATTGAAGCAGGGTGATCATGTCCTTTGCTCTCGTAGTGTTTTTGGTACCACTAATGTTTTCCTCGAAAAGTATTTATGTAAGTTTGGTATAGAAGTCGATTTTGTTGATCTGTGCGACTATCAGCAATGGCGAGAAAAACTTCAACCGACAACTCGTATTGTATTTTGCGAAACGCCGTCAAACCCGCTTTGCGAGGTTGCTGATATGGAAGAGCTGTCGAAAATTACTTCGGAATCAAAGCATCCAGATGGTGCTTTATTTATTGTCGATAACTGTTTCTGTACGCCGGCATTGCAGCAGCCTCTACTATTTGGTGCTGATATTGTCACCCACTCAGCAACAAAATATCTGGACGGTCAAGGCCGATGCTTGGGCGGTGTGGTGGTGGGAAGCGAAGAACTGATGGCTGAGGTACATAGTTTTATGCGCTCGGCGGGACCCGCTTTGAGTCCATTTAATGCTTGGGTATTTCTCAAAGGCTTGGAGACACTATCGCTTCGAATGCGCGCGCATAGCGAGCATGCTTTAAAAGTTGCTGAATGGTTGCAAGCGCAAGATGCAATTGAGCAGGTATATTATGTTGGCCTGCCAGGTCACCCTCAGTTTGCCCTTGCGCAAAGACAACAAAAATCCGGTAGTGGTGTCTTGTCTTTCAAGATCCGGGGGGATCTCAAGGCCGCATGGGCATTTATTGATGCGGTACAGTTTATCTCTATTACCGCTAATTTGGGCGACACAAAGACAACGATCACGCATCCGGCTACAACCACACATGGTCGGTTAAGTGATGAAGAAAAAATGCGTGCGGGTATTACGGATAATTTGATTCGCGTGTCAGTGGGTCTAGAAAATGTTGATGATATTATTCAAGATTTGGCTCGAGGCCTTAGTGCGATAAGTTAAAAAAGCGAAGGTTAAGTGATTGAATTGCTTGCTTAACTTTCAAATAAAAAGTTAGTTTCCTATGCATTTCAAATAATTAAGGTTATTTCCTAGAATTTTTCTATACTGTTATATGATGCAGAAGTCTCTGTTAACGGCTAAGTTATTAAGAATAAGTCGGGCAGGGCACCTACGTGGTTTAGGGTTTTACAAATAGGGTCATATAGTAGTGAGTGTTAATCCCGCTTTGGGGCAAAAAATAAATAATGGGTCTGATCAACAGTTTCAGACTTATTTATCACAAGGCGCGCGCGAGGGGATGCTCATTCTCACCGCAGCAGTATGCCTTTTCTTAATGATGTCGCTTGTTTCTCATTACCCGGGCGATCCGGGTTGGACGAGTACCGGTTCGAATACAAAACCCCTAAATTATGGGGGTGTTGCGGGCGCTTGGTTTGCCGATGTTTTACTATATTTTGTCGGTTATGTAGCATTTCTCTTCCCGATTATGATTGGTTATCGGGCCTGCGTTATTTTTCGTTATAGAAAAACAGAACAAGACTTTCATTGGCCTTTGTTCAGTATCCGCGTTGTTGGTCTAATATTCACTTTGCTCGGCGCGACGGCTCTACTGGCGATGTATTCAATCACTGGGTTGAATGATTATTCCGGCGGCATTGTCGGTATGGAGTTTTCAACTTTTATGCTGGAAAACTTTAACTTTATTGGTAGTACGCTTCTTCTAGTTTCAATGCTGCTATTTGGTATGACCGTATTTACTGGAATCTCGTGGATCGGCTTAATGGATCGAACGGGCGCCGCTACGATTGCATTGGCGAATCTCTTGGGCCGAGCTAGCAAACATGTCTGGCATGTTTATCAATCGCGTCGATCATTGTTGAAAGACCAGCGTGCTGAAATTCAGGCGCAACGTGAAGCAAATAAATCAGTAGAGAAGACGAAAGTGAATCCTCGAAAGTCTGAGGCGAGTATTACACCATCTGTTATCCTGCACCTGAGAACGCGTTTCGGTTGTTTTGTCGCTTGGCTCAAATACCGTCGTACTCAAGCAAAGACTAATGGTGTTTCTGATAGCGCTGACGAGACCGCACGGATAGAGCCTGGTGTCGGCGTGGATCGTTCTATTGAATATGTGAATGAAGAGCTTCAGGTAAAACAAGTCGCGGTATCCGATAAACAAGCGCGTTCTGAGAAGCAGTTAGTTCCTGCTAAAACGCCCCTCAAGATCTCTCCTTTCGAAAAGAAAGGTAAAAAGAGTAATCGAGTAGAAGATGAAGCACAGGGAAATTTGTTTATTGGTCAGCATAACCCTTTACCACCTTTAAGTTTGCTCGATCCGCCTGATCGGAACAAGAAACAAGGTTATTCAAAAGAAATGCTCGAGCATATGTCTAGGTTGCTCGAAGAGAAGTTGGGTGACTTTGGTGTTTCAGCGGAGGTTGTTGAAGTAAATCCGGGTCCGGTTATTACGCGTTTTGAAATCCAACCAGCACCTGGCGTTAAAGTAAGTAAAATCAGTAATTTAGCTAAAGATTTAGCGCGCTCGTTAGCGGTGCTGAGTGTGCGTGTTGTCGAAGTTATTCCTGGCAAGTCGGTTGTAGGTATTGAAATCCCTAACGAACATCGTGAAATTGTTCGTTTTAGCGAGGTACTTCAATCGAAAGATTATGATGATTCAGAATCGCCAGTAACTCTTGGCTTGGGTAATGATATTGCGGGCGATCCCGTCGTGACAAATTTGGCCAAAATGCCGCATTTATTGGTTGCAGGTACAACTGGCTCTGGTAAGTCGGTGGGTGTGAACAGCATGATCCTGAGCATGCTGTTCAAAGCAACACCTGCTGAAGTGCGTTTTATCATGATTGATCCAAAGATGTTAGAGCTTTCGATTTACGATGGTATTCCGCATCTTCTTACGCCAGTTGTTACTGACATGAAGGAAGCTGCGAACGCATTACGTTGGTGTGTCGCTGAAATGGAGCGTCGATATAAATTGATGGCGGCGATGGGAGTTCGAAATGTCGCTGGCTATAATCGGAAAGTAAAGCAGGCTATCGATGAGGGTGAACCATTACTGGATCCACTCTGGCAGCCAGAGGAGCACTTGCTAAATGAGGAGCAGCATCAGCCAGAACTAGAGTCGTTACCTTTCATTGTTGTTGTCATTGATGAATTCGCTGACATGATGATGATTGTCGGTAAAAAGGTCGAAGAGTTGATTGCGCGTATTGCTCAGAAAGCCCGAGCGGCGGGTATTCATTTGATTCTTGCGACGCAGCGTCCATCTGTTGATGTCATTACAGGTTTAATTAAGGCAAACGTTCCGACGCGTATTTCTTTTCAAGTGTCATCTAAAATAGATTCCCGAACCGTGCTTGATCAGGGCGGTGCAGAACAGCTACTTGGCCATGGAGATATGTTATATATGCCTCCGGGTACCAGCGTACCAGTGCGGGTTCATGGTGCGTTTGTGGATGACCATGAAGTGCATAAAGTCGTTGCTGATTGGAAACAGCGTGGTGAACCTGATTATATCGAAGAGGTACTCACTGGTGGTGAGAGTTCCGATCCTTTCGCAGCGGCCTTTGATTCCGACAGCGACAGTGAGCAGGATGCGCTCTTTGATGAAGCTGTTGCTTTTGTTACCGAAACACGACGTGTCTCTATTTCATCGGTGCAGCGTAAGTTAAAGATAGGTTATAACCGTTCAGCTAATCTTGTTGAGGCGATGGAATCGGCAGGGGTTGTGAGTACTGCGGGACATAATGGTATGCGTGAGGTGCTTGCACCGCCACCGCCTAAAGATTGAAAGGGACATAAGGTTACGACTCAATTTTGACCGCGTCTCGATGTTAAAAACAGAGGGCTAATTAGCTAGGATATCGATTAGCGCGTTGTGGCAGTTTTCCTGAAATGTGTATGCTAAAATTTAGGCTGCTTAATTAGTCGGATGATACCGTGTCTTGTAAAAATTTTTGTCTCTTCTTCGTAATTAGTTTTTGTGTGCTGTCTTCAAATCTATGGGCAAGTGATATTGTTGAAAGTTCAGAGAGTGCCACCGAGCAGCTTCTTGCCATTCTTTCGGATATTAAAACAGTTGAGGGTTCATTCGTTCAATTTACAATAGATCAGCGCGGTGTCAAAGTGCAGCAGAGTGCCGGTGAGTTTAAAGCAGCCAAACCAAATAGATTTGTTTGGCTCACGGAAGCGCCGTTAGAGCAAGCGATATATGTAGACGGCGCTGAGGTAGTTGTATTTGATCCAGATTTAGAACAAGCGACTATTCAAATTTTAGATGAACAGCTTCAAGTCACCCCTGCAATGTTATTTAGTGGAAAAGCAGAGCAAATCACCCAAAGCTATGCGATCGAGAAGCAAAAGAGTGCACCTGAAGCACAGCAGTTTTTGCTGTTTCCGCATCAACCCGACAGCCTTTTCGAGAAATTACGTATCCGCTTCGAGAATGGTAAACTTAGTTATATGCGAATTAGTGATTCCTTGGGCCAAGATACGACGGTTAGTTTTGATTCGGTGCAGGTAAATCGTGATATCCCGGTTGAAGAATTCAAAGCAGTTTTACCTGAGGGTACGGATGTAATTCGAGATCTCCCTCTGGCTAACGGCTCCTAAATAATTTCAAATCTATGTACATAAAGAATCACGCGGGTCAGCCGCTCGCGGCAAGAGTGCGGCCTAGACACTTGGATGAATATGTCGGTCAAGGCCATCTATTAGCCGAGGGTAAGCCATTACACGAGTCTATCCAGACAGGTCGCCCGCATTCGATGATTCTATGGGGGCCGCCTGGCGTTGGTAAAACGACATTTGCTCAACTATTAGCACAACATTTCGATATCCAGTTTTTGGCAATTTCAGCGGTGATGGGCGGCGTAAAAGAAATACGCTCAGCGGTAGAGCAAGCCCAGTTGGCGCGCACTCAGTATGGCCAGCAAACATTGTTGTTTGTTGATGAGGTTCATCGTTTCAATAAAGCGCAACAAGATGCTTTTTTACCCTATATAGAGAACGGTACATTTGTGTTTGTGGGTGCAACAACAGAGAACCCCTCTTTCGAATTAAATAACGCTTTATTGTCGCGCACGCGCGTCTATTGTTTAAAACGCTTGAGTGACAGTGAAATTGAGCAAGTGCTTGAGCAAGCGCTGAAGCACAAGGATGGTTTTCCCGGTAAAGACATTCAGCTAAACGCAAAACAGTCTTCTTTAATCGCGCGCTACGCTGACGGCGACGCGCGGCGGAGCCTAAATACCTTAGAGCTCGCTATCGATTTAACTCAGCCGGATGGTGATTGTTATGTAATTACTGAGCAGTCTTTAGAGGCAGTGTTCCAGGAGTCTTTAAAGCGTTTTGATAAAGGTGGTGATATTTTTTATGACCAAATTTCAGCTTTGCACAAATCAATACGAGGTTCAGATCCAGATGCTGCATTATATTGGATGCAAAGAATGCTTCTTGCGGGTTGTGATCCTTTTTATGTTGTGAGGCGAGTCGTTCGCATTGCGAGCGAGGATATTGGTAATGCTGATCCTAGAGCGCTTCAGTTGAGCTTGAATGCTTGGGAAGCGCTAGAGCGCCTAGGTCAGGCAGAAGGAGAATTAAGCCTCGCACAAGCTATCATTTATTTAGCGTCGGCACCGAAAAGTAATGCAGTATATAACGCGTATAAAGCGAGTTATGTGGATGCAAAAAAGGGATTGGATGAAGAGGTACCAATGCATCTTCGAAACGCACCGACTCCGTTAATGAAGGATTCTGGTGCAGGTGAAAGTTATCGATATGTGCACGACGAACCCGATGCGTTTGCCGCAGGGGAGAGTTACTTGCCGAAATCAATGCATAGGACACGATACTATTACCCAGTTTCGCGCGGACTAGAATTAAAAATCGAGGATAAACTGTCGCGTTTAAGAGTGTTAAATGAGGCCTCATCCAAGCAACGCTATGAAAACTAGACAAAAACGTGAGAATTGTGTTTGTTTTACGCTGGTGAACATGCAGCCGAGCACATTTTTTTCGTTGTAAACTCGTTATGATTGTTCGCTAAGTTTTTGGAGATATTTTTGTGTTAGTTAGGTTTCAAGTTTATTTTGCGTTGTTAATTTGCATTGGGATGGCACTACCGGTCGTTGCAGATACGCAGCGCTATCCATACTATGTCGGCGTTGGGGTTTTTGCGACGAAGATGGACTTATTGCCAGAGCGTGACATGCGTTCTCGACTATCTATTTTTATTGAGCAAGAAGATCGTAATGCCGAGTTTCAAGGTGAAGATACGCTTGTTTGGGATGACGCAGGAGACGGTCATAAAATTTACTTTGGCGTTGCGGCCAGTGATGATTGGGATTGGGAAGCGGGTTACATAGATTTTGGTGACAGCACGGCAACACTGAAAGCTAGGGTAACGAATGCAAGCTTTACCATTGCTAATGTCACCACGAGCGCAAAAGCTGAGGGATGGTTCGGGAACGTGCAGTATTCGCCGCGTATTTATGAAAACTTAGATGCCACGATTAAATTCGGTTATATGCGCTGGGATGGTTCAAAGAATTCATACTATACAGCTGAGGACGACCCTGTTACACCAAGGCGTCAGCAAATTACTATCTCTGGTATTGACGAATTTTTTGGCCTCGGTTTAACGTATGAGCTAACCGAAAGGTGGGTTATCCGGGCTGATCTAGATCGTTATGCATTAGGCGAAGATGAAATAGATATTTTTGGGCTATCTGCTCAACTATGGTTTTAGGCGCTGTATCTGGTCGCCAGCTCTACTGATCCTGCGTTCTTATTAAACTCTGTTTCAGAGTTTACACTAAAACTTCAAGTCAGGCGGAGCGAAGCGATGTCCAGCGGTTTCGATAAGCTCGCCGAAGTGCAGCAGGGCTTCCTCGCAGTGATGTCGCGCTGCCACTGAAATGCCGACCGGTAGGCCATCCGCGCTCAAGCCACTCGGTATAGTGAGGACCGGATTGCCAAGTAAATTGTAAAACATAACGAACATAAAGCAGTACTCGAGATACGCATAACGCTCCCCTTCAAATAAAATATCCTTGTGCCGATGATTGTGCTCGAATGCAGGTCCGATGTTCGTCGGTGATAAAATGAAATCATAGCGGTCAAACACCCTTGAGAATTCCGCACTACACTCTTGCTGCTCATGCAAGGCTTCCGAAAAATCTTTAAAGTCTAGACCCAAGCCGGCCTTCAGTTCTTTCTTCGTATCAATTCGAGAGGTTCGTTTTAAGTCTTTAACGAATTGCAGATAAACGAGCTTTCGAATAGCCCAAGGAAAGTCTTGTCCGACAGAAAAGCCGAATAATTTTGACCAGGTCTTAAGAACTTTATCGGTGAGTTTTTCATCGATTTTTATTTCTTCGACCTGTGCGCCTGCGAGCTCAAGAGTTTTAATAATGCGTGCCAAACCCTGCTGTGTTGTATTACTGCATTTAAGTCCCAATAATTCGTTATACCACGCTATTTTATAACCTTCTAAATTCGGAAGTTGACGTGTTTGTTTTTCTAGCTGTAAATACTGTTGGTAATCTGTTCGTGGCGTATAACACACCGAATAAGCTGTCCGTAGATCGGCCATAGATCTCGCAAGTGGTCCGGTTGAATTCAGCGCTGTATATCCTTTTCCTTTGCCCGGTAAGGGTGGGAAATGGCCATCTTGTGCGTGCCCGTTATTGGTGGGTTTTATACCGAAAACGCCGCAAAAATTTGCAGGATTTCGAATCGATCCGCCGATATCACTACCGATTTCTAAATTGGTAAATTCGGCCGCCAAGGCGCTTGCGCCGCCACCTGTGCTGCCGCCAGGTGTGCGCTTGACATCGAAAGGATTATTACAGGTGGCATAGAGTGGGCCAAAGGTCTGGCAATCCGCGAGTAGCATTGGAACATTGGTTTTACCTAAAATTATCGCGCCAGCACTTTGTAAGCGTTGTACCAGAATAGAGTCAAAATCTGTTTTATGGTTGCGCATAAGGGGGTAGTTAATGGTAGTCGGGCTGTTTTGCATTGCGAAGCATTCTTTTATTGTGACAGGAATACCGAACAGAGGGAGGTCTTGCTGCGCTTCGCGATTGGCATCCAGTTGCCGGGCTTTAGCAAGGGCTGCATCCTTTGTTGAGTGAACAATTGCATTAAGTGTGGGGTTATACCGATCAATATGAGTTAGCCTCTCGAGTATGGCCTCTTCTACAGATATATTTTTGTGGCGGTAAGCTTTTAGCTGGTCTGAAATCGAGAGAAAGCGCATGAGAAAGCCTGTTATTTTTGTTGGTATTTCTATCTAAATTTAAGCTGCTAGATTAGACGTTTATCAGAGAGTGAGCAATGTGGTTTTATGTTTATGGTTACGCAATAAACGGCAGGTTAACAAGTTTTTTTTTGGCGCCTTGCGGATGATAACGCTTTAGTTTAAGCACCATTAGCGTGGGTTGCGCATGTTTTTTTCCTGTCTCGGTTTGCTATATTGTTCTACCTAAATATACTTACGCACCTAATGCATAAAAACACTGACCATTGCTGGTCTTTGGTTATCTATATCGATCTTGCTTATGTTTTGGTTTATTCATATTGCTGAGTTTGCAATGTTCGCGTTACTAGCAATGCTCTGTTGGCGCGTGGGTGCGCTCGCTCGTGAAACGAGACAAAAACCAAGTAAGACGATTTTTGGGGCAAGTGACGCAGCACCTCCTCTCGTTGGCGAAAAGCTTACCTTAATTCCGCCATCTCGTTCCGGTGATACGGAAACCAAGGCTGATCGCAAGCAAAAAGTGCTAAAGCACTATATTGACGACTATCTAAATTAGCTTAACGTCTTTCAGGGGCGGCTATGAGAGATAGAGCGCTCGATACCCACGTTTACTGTTCGGCGTTTGAGAAACAAAAATAGGCCTTTATCGTCACCGATTAGGCCGCTTCTTTGCTTTGGCTATTTTGATATTTCGTTAAGCGCATATCCGAGAATTCTGGTTCGCGCATTTCCTTTACCCATTGCCCCCACGTATAAGGCCACAGGATCGGGTCGCCTTTTTTATCTAGATACCAGCTCTGACATCCACCTACCCATGCGGTCCCCTTCAAGCCGTCTTTGATATAAGCGTTAAAGGTTTGAACCGCTTCAGGCGTTGCTTCAGCCTCGTCATACTCAGAGCGCTGCCAGGCTTCAATCATTTTCAGGATATAACCGCATTGAACCTCGCTCATCGCGATAACAGAGAAGTTACCGATAGGCGTATTCGGACCATGCATTAAAAAGAAGTTTGGGTAGTTTGGCATCATCATAGAGCGATAAGTCTTTATTTGATCAGACCATGCATCGTCAATATGCAAGTCTGCACGCCCAATTAAGTTCATTGGGCGCATGTAATTCATTGGATGGAAGCCTGTCGATAGCACGAGCACGTCTAGCTTGTGTATGACCCCGTCTTTCGTTCGTACCCCATCTTCGGTGATGCATTCAATATTCTCTGTAATCAAATGAGCGTTCGGCTTCTGAATGGCTTTATAGTAGGTCGTATTGACCACGATCCGTTTGCAGCCTACTTGGTAATTTGGTCTCAGCTTTTCTCGCAGCGCTTTGTCTTTTATCGACAAAAGTAGGTTGAGTTTGCACCACCACGAAATAAGGTGCTTCTGTACGAAATGCCCGGTAACTGCTTTTGTGAAAAAATGCTCCATAAAAAAGACAGAGAAGTTACGCGACAACCTAGCAAGTGAAGGAAACCGATTCATGAGCTTTTTTAATCGATCAGGATTGCGGAAGTTTTTTAATGGCAAGACCCACTGAGGTGTGCGCTGAAATACTGATACATCAGCGCCGGAGTCAACCAGTTCAGGGATGGATTGGCAAGCAGTAGACCCAGTGCCGATAACGCCAACCTTGGTGCTCGGGCCTATCTCTTGGTCATGATTCCATTGTGCTGTATGGAACATTTCCCCTTTGAAATTTTCTAAGCCTTTGATATTCGGGAATGCTGGATGGTGCAAAATGCCAGTGGCACAAACAACAAAATCGGCCTCATAATGTCTGTTCTGGCTCGAGGTTACTTGCCATTTATTGTTTTCGTAACGCGCATCAGTCACCGCCTCGTTAAAGCGAATGCAACGATTAACATCATACTTATCCGCAACACCTTCAAAGTAGCCTTGAATCTCATCCCCATGCGCAAAGAAATGACTCCAGTTCGGATTGAGCTCAAACGAGTATGTATACATGTGCGCAGGCACATCGCATGCTACACCAGGGTATGTGTTCTCTCGCCAAGTACCGCCAATCCGCTCTTTCTTTTCGAGAACGGTTATGTCTTCAATTCCTGCTTTGCGCAGTTTAATGACCATTAGAATGCCGGTCATGCCTGCACCAATAATAAGTACAGAAGGTTTACGCGAAGTCACATCCATAATGTTTGCCTTATAAAGACCTAAAGGTTTTGCCAGGTCGGTGATGCCTAATATATGCCCAATGTAATGCATTTCAGTAAACCTGCTCAATGTTCAATTGTCAGTCACACTTGTGATTTTCAGACAAGTGCAAAACAAGATTGAAGCTCAGTTAACAGGGAAGTCTTCGGTAACTTAATGCATTTTTAATGAAACGTCTGCAGGCGTTCATCCTGCATTAATTGCGGGAAGCTGAAGCGAATAAAGTCCATCCTAGATCTTACTTCACTGTTTTGATTCATTGATTTTAAGTAGCTTAAGTGCTTCAGGCTCGCTTCCGTAAATTGCTCTCTGAAGGTTTCGTTAGCCATTTTGTCTTGGCCGCCGAGCTCCGCGAGCTTCGCGAAATCCCAAAACACCATTCCCTGCTCAACTTCTGAACCTTGGTTCAAATTATAGTTTGCACGTTCATTCAGTGTTTCGGTGTAACCGGGTTGCTGTTCGATACGCGAAGCTAATTCTTTAAAATTATCGCTATTAAAGGTTGTCCCGTTCTCATCAGTTAATTCAAAATTCATCATGTTGCTAAGAAATCTTAGGGTATTTAAATAATCAGTGCTACCCAAGACATTATTCTCACCCATATAAACTTGTGCTTGCGAAAAGGTTTGTTGTGCTGAGCGAAGCATCTCTTGTGTGTTGATATCACTTGGCTTCAATTTATGAATTTCAAATAGTTGCCATAATGCACCATGCAATTGGCCCTCTTCATTTACGAGGTAGTCGAAAATCCCTTCATGCACTGTTACAAGGCCTTCTACTGCGGCCTGACGTTGCTCTGGATTGCTGCTTTCGCTAAGCAACAAATTAAATAAGCTCAACGCATTTTCGTATTCATAGCTCGTTACAGCGGTTTGCGCATCATTAAGCACTTGGGCAAATGAAGTTGATGTTTGAGCGCTTGCCTCAGTAGAGTTTTCATTGAGTAAAGCTTCATCAGGAACAACGGGCTCTAGCCCAGCGGCGATCAAACGCTCATTTGCCTGTGCTAACAGACTTTTTATCGGTTTAAGTGAATCTTTAGGTATTTTATTCTGCAAGTTAATCGCATCATTTTTCATCGCGACAGTAGAGGTGATTGGTTTACTTTGTTGGTGCTTGGGTGTCGCAATAAATTGTGCAACGCCGAATCCAACGATGGCGCCAAATACAATAAGGAGATACGGTTTGACTTGCATACATTTTTACTCTAATTCGTTTTTTTGATGATTACATCACCCAGCGTCGGTCAATCTAATCGTTTGATTTAAATCGTGTCTTGTTGAGTTTATTTAGGTCTATATAAATATCATGAACCAATTTATGAGCTTGCTCAACTTTGCCGAGATACAAGTGATTATCTGACTCGGTACTTGAAGGGGGGCTGCGCATCAGAAAAGCATTTGATGCTAGCTGGTTACTTTTTAGCTTAGGATTTTTACTGTTCGTAGGTCACATATGGAGGAGATGAAATAAAAATTCTAAAAAACTACTAGATGATAATGATTATCATTAATATAATATCGCCTTTTATGGCGAGTTTTTAGGTTGCAGGCATGACAGACATCTTATTAGTTTTTGGGACAGACACGGGCAATACCGAAGAAGCTGCTGAAAAAATTCAGCAAGCTTTTTCAGATGAAGGACACTTTGTTGAAATCATGGATGTAAATGATTGTTCTGTCGATCGTATTAATGATGCGGATATTTTGATTTTCGGCTGTCCCACTTGGGACTTTGGTGGTATCCAAGAGGACTGGGAAGCGTTTCAGCCGGAGCTGGAAAGTGCGGATCTTGAGGGTAAACGCGTCGCGCTATTTGGGCTAGGCGATCAATTTGGCTACGGTGACTATTTTATTGACGCAGTAGGGTGGTTACATGAAATCATTCATCCAAAGAAAGCCATAATCAAAGGTTATTGGTCTACCGAGGGCTATGATTTTACCGATAGTCGAGCATTAAGTGAATGCAAGACTTTTTTATACGGCTTGGCTATTGATGAAGACCAACAGTTTGAGCAATCTGATGAACGCATTAATGCCTGGGTCGCTCAATTACTCAGTGAATTTCAATTGGAAGAGGCTGCTTAACATGTGTCGTAAAATTACGAAAGTTGCTGAACAAAACGACTATCAGTGGATAGGTATTTGCAGCCATGGTTCAGGTCATATTTATTGGCGCACCGTTCATGTCTGCATTCAGGCGACTAAGTTAGACGATTTGATGAATCAAGCGTTGGCAAAGCGTTTGCCGGTAGAAAAACACACAGGTTATTACCTACTCTGGTTAAATAATGTTGCTATTCGTTTGACCGCCGCAGATTATAAAGAAATTCAGGAGCTATTCGCATTCGCCGCCACTGGCGAAAGCGCACAACTAATACATGGTGAGTGTAAAGAAAGGTCTGAGACAACGGTCTTGCATTAAGCACGTGATTCGCTAAAAGTATTGAACAAAAAAAGGGGCTGTAAGCCCCTTTTTTTAGTTTGTCCAGGCTTCGCTCCGCTGCCACAACTGCTCAGCTAGTGTCTCATCAAGTGCCAGCTTGCTGGGTTTCTTTTTCATGCACTTGTCATAATAAAGTCCGGTCTCTCCTGCAATGTTGGCGTGGCTTACACAATGAAGAGTCGTTGCGGCGCCGTCCTCAGCGCTAATCATAAATTTTTTAATCACCCAACGTATTGGTGCCGGAACAGAGCGCCAGACGTCTGAAGCCACTACACCTGGATGTAATGAATAGGTAGTGATACCGGTGCCCTCGAGACGTTTTGCTAGCGCTTTGGCGTGCAGTACATTGGCTAATTTCGAGACTTCATACTCGGGTAGACCCGTCTTGCTTTTACTGGGTTTTGTGAGGGCGTTCCAGTCGATTACTTTCGCCTTATAATGGGCCATGCTTGCCACATTTATAATGCGCGCGTCGCCTGACTCTTTTATTCGGTCGAGCAAAAGATTCGTCCATAAAAAATGACCAAGATGATTCACCCCGAAGGCGAGTTCAAAGCCTTCCTTTGTTTGGCCTTTACTACCCGCGAGTCCAGCATTGTTTATCAGTACATGGATTGGACGACCTGAGGCCAAATACCGAGTCGCGGTCTCCCGAACACTGGCCAGTGAGGACAGATCTAAGGCTTCAAAAAAAATCTTCGCGTTACCTGTTCCATTTTTTATTGCCTCAATCACCGGTAGCGTTTTTTCCTCCGACCGGCAGGCCATCACAATTTCCGCGCCTCGAAGCGCTAGATCATAGGCTGTCGCGCGACCAATTCCGGTATTGGCGCCGGTGATAAGAACGGTTTTTCCATGAAGATCTTTTGACATTTGTTGAGTAATCCTTGTGAAATTTAGAGCGTTGCATTTACTAAAGTATTGTATTGGCGAAGGCTCTAGTAATCGATTTGAAAAACATGTTGTTTGCTAGCAAAAGGCGCTAGCTTCAATTCCGATCATCGACCACTACAGGTAGTCCCGTAAGGAAGCTTGCATGCATAATGCAGGCTAGGCCAAATGGGTAGCGGTTAAGTAGTATGCGGTGGTCATTTACGTAAACAGAGCTTAGCGTTTATCGATGGATTAAAACAAGTAAATGCTTTAATCGCGCTTTCTTGTTGCGGCGAAATTATTTGGTCTGTAGGGGGCCATGTAGGATTAAAAAGCAGGAACCAAGACTATGGAGAACATAGCCTTGGTCGTTTATTTGTTAGTCTTCACTACCAATTACTTTGTATATCAAGGCACCTATTGCGGCACCAATAATCGGTGCTATCCAGAATAGCCAAAGTTGTGCAGTGGCCCAATCGCCGACAAATACGGCGACCCCTGTGCTGCGTGCTGGATTCACCGATGTATTCGTGACGGGGATGCTTATTAGGTGAATCAACGTGAGGCATAAACCAATAGCGATTGGGGCAAGGCCTGCAGGTGCCCGACCATCGGTCGCACCAAGAATGACAACAAGGAAAATAGCTGTCATGACGACTTCACATACCAAGGCCGCAGTCAGACTGTAGCCACCGGGTGAGTGATCGCCAAAACCATTTGATGCAAACCCCGCCGAGACATCGAACCCAGCCTGGCCACTAGCGATCACAAATAGAACACCGCCCGCAGCAATACCACCTGCCACCTGCGCAATGATGTAGGGCACCAAGTCACTAGCAGGAAAGCGACCTCCTAGCAGTAAGCCAACAGAAACAGCAGGATTCAAATGGCAGCCTGAAATATGACCGATAGCGAAAGCCATGGTCAGTACCGTTAAACCGAAAGCTAGCGAGACGCCCAGTAAGCCAATCCCAACCTCTGGAAAAGCGGCTGCTAAGACTGCGCTGCCGCAACCACCTAGAACTAACCAAAATGTACCAATAAACTCAGCAAGATATTTCTTCATTGAACCCCTCACGTAAAATTTAAGTAGGAAATAGGGACTGCATCGCGTGCCCAATACTCACCCAGAATTTTCCCGAAAAATGACGGCACGTATTGTTCAGTATGTTCGGTTTTGTTGAAATGTCTAGTAGCTGAATTCGGGGCCAATCGGATGCGCCTATTAGTTTATGCGCACCTATTTCTGCCATCCAATAAAGTAAAATTGTCAATGATTTTGAGCGTTAAGTATTTGCATCAATTTGTATCAACAGATGTTTGGCGTAGCATGTTGATAAGTCTGTGAGTCTGTAAATCCTCTGGTATGAGTGTGATTAGCTGCTCGGCATATGTTAGGGCTTTTTGCGTTTGGCCGAGTTGTAACAGCAAGGGCAGCACCGCATAAGTCATTCGAGGATTTTTAGGCGCGAGCTCGCGCGCGGCCTCGAAGTTTTTCAAGGCCTCCTCCGGTTGCCCTTGATCTTGAAGCAAGGCGCCGAGCGTGAAAAAGTAATTTGGATTATCTGGTGATAGTTCTGTCGCCTTGCCCAGATGTGCGAGCGCCAACTCCTTATCGCGCTGACGGATACGCGTCAGGCCTAACGCGAAATACACCTCAGCTGCGTCTGGATTAACGGTTAATGCTTGGTTTAGAACATTTATACCCTGTGCAGCGTTATTCGAGAATTCCATGATCCTCGCCAACGCTAAATAGGCAGGTAGGTATATTGGTTCAATAGCTATGGCGGTTTTATAGTGTCTGACAGCATTGTCGAAATTGCTAAGATCGCGTTCTAAATTTCCAAGATTAGTGTGCGCAAAACCTCTATCGGCTTGGTAATTTTGCATACTGCGATATTCTTCTAATCCGTTTTTAATCGTTTGCTCTGCTTGCTTGGGAATTGACGACATTTGACTAGCGGCGGCAAGCGCGCGCGATCCTCGCGCGCGAATATTCATTTGATTATCGTTAATAAGAGGCTCAAGTAATTGCCATTTTTCGGGATTAGAGTAGGGTGCTGCTGCGTCGATCGCAGCGAGTCTAAACTGTGGTTCTGTGCTCTTTACCGCCGTCTCGATAGCACGCATTGAGTCGGGATGCGGATAGTTTGCTAAACGGCTGAGCGCAGACGCGCGTACGATAGTTGCTTGAGTATCGTCCGTAAACACTGTTAATAGCTTTTTATGTCCACGCGGAAGCGTATTATCTGCGTCATGGAAGGCGTAAGCGAAGTGATTTAAGCTGGCGTCTTTAAGCTGCGGATACCACTTGTCGAGGGCTTTGCTTGCCCATTTTGCATCTTGATTGGTATGGCAATTATTGCATGCGTTCGGCGCACCCGTGTCTCGGGTCAGATGCGGGCGTGGTATTGAGAATTGATGATCTCGCCGTGAGTCGACGCCCATATAAACCGTCGCTGGCATATGACAGTTCACACATTTTGCGGCGTCTGTTCCTGCCTTATGCATGTGGTGCGTTGGCTTGTCATAGTTTTTCGAGTCATGACATTGCGTGCAGACCTGATTTCCTTGAACGTATAGTTGCCCGCCATGCGGGTCATGGCAATTCGTACAAGTCACGCCAGCGGCGTACATTTTACTCTGAACAAATGAACCCCAAACAAAATTTTCGTCTGCTACCTGCCCATCCACATGGTAGAACTCAGGTTTCAGTAGGACGGTTTCAAGCGCGCGATTGAGAAAGTCAGGCTCCGCTCGGTCACTAATAGCGTTACGTCGCGCATGACAGCCTGCGCAGACTATAACCTGGTCTGATGAACGACGTTTTGAAATAGGGTTTAACTTACCTTGACTGTCGGTTTTAAA
>CAJWAD010000026.1 GCA_913020245.1 uncultured Oleiphilus sp. | reverse complement strand
TGGTAAGTTGTTTATTTGCACCCGCCTGAATACTAAAACTATCGTCAACCGCAACCACTGCGTCATCAATCCCGTCAACCGCGACACTCACCGTAGCGTCAAATACAGCGCCACTTGAATCCTGCAGACTATAAGTGACTTCGGTGACAACCGACTCGCCCGCTTTTAAGTACGAGAATTCACCGCTTGGGTTAAAACTATACGAACCGTCCGTATTCAAAATGAATTGACCACCTTGGGAGCCGGCTACGATTTGCCCAACTTCAGACGATTCACCGTTGATCGCCACTACACTCGCACCGCTAACATTGCCACCATCGTTCGCAAACAAAGCGCCAGCGCCTTCGTTTATTTCATCGTCTTGTGTCGTTACTTGTGTTTCATCAACAGGTTTAATAGCCGCGGCAGGCTTTGTGCCGTTTACAGTAACTGTCACCGTTGCTTGAGACGTATTCCCATTGGCGTCGGCAACCGTATACGTGACTGAAGTCTCGCGTGTCTCACCGACATATAAATCGTCAAAACCAATATCCGACGAAAAAATCATTGCTCCATTCGATAGCAACCTAAAGGTTCCACCGTCAGAGCCCTCGAAATCAGTCCATTTATTTTTTTTGAGCGTCTGACCGTTCACCTCAGTAATATTCAAAGCATCACCGTCAGCGTCAGTATCATTTTGAAGCAGGCTATCACCGTTACCAAAATAAGGTGAGCCAAAGGCCATGATGCCGTTCTTTAAACCAGCATCCACAGAAAAAACGTCGTTGTTTGCAATCGGATTCGACATTGGAATGAGCTCCTAGCTGTTTTGTTATTTTCCTTTTGGCTACCGGGCGTTTCCAAACTAAAATCTGTTAAGGCTACTCGCTAGCATGAGCGTCATTAAAAGAGACGTTTTGTGCCCCTAAGAACGCTAAAAATTTTACTGTGACAGGTATACATCACAATTTTTAACAATTTAAAACATTTAGAATTATTTCGAATCACCAATTTTAGGTATATTCGATTTTTTTTAAAATTATTAAGAATAAATGGTTATCACTCGAACAAAATGTCCAGACATCGTGGTGATATATGCAGTTTAGGGGGCTTAATAAAGAAAACATTCCCTGTGCTTGGCGGCGCACTCAGATTAAAATCTTGGCACCCATTATCACAAATTCCATCTTTTCCGACGGTAACATAAATTTACAACGTTTTAGTCGTGATTTTTCTGAATGAATTAAAGATGAGATGAGCGTCACAAAACGAATAGAAACTGCGAAACAACAAACGATCAATTAAGTAACGAATTGAATTTGAAAAAGATCAGTGCAACGTAAGAAATACTCGAAACTAAACATCATCTTCGCACATAAAAAAACTTCGCTAACCCTCGATTAAACTTACATATCCGGGCGCAATATCCTTATCTATGTAGGCCATACCCAGTTTACTTAAATATTCTTGTCGGTCCGCTTTCATCAAATCAATATCCAGCACACCTGCCTCGTTATCTTGATAAAGTTTAGCGAGATAGGCCATAAAGTGCTCACCTTCTTTCACCATCAGCAGACCTGCTCCGCCAACATCTGGCTTTACCAGTGTTTGTTGATCTTCTGGCAACTTCACTTCAAATACAACAGGGCTTTCATCACCCTCAACACGCACACTGCGACGACGAACGGTTTGCTCTGCCCAGTAAAAAGCTAACTCTTTACTTTGCGTTAAGAACACCGGTTCGCGTTGCTCTGTGTAGTTATTCCCGATGGTCGCCATAGTACTCTTCGCCGCTTGATTCATTTCTCTATCGCCTGAGCGTCGCAGCCCAGAACCATTTATAGACCCAACTAACGCAGAAGAGGTGCCGTGATACCAGACATCACTTATTGCAAAACCGTTTTTACTGAGTAAATCTTTTGCATCGCGTAAGCTATTTGGAATATCAGTCATAAGGATTCTCGCGGTCTATTAATAAGAGGTTAATCAAAAACGCTAGTCTAGAACAATTTTGAAAAACTCAGGTTTAGTTTTAAGCCTTTTTAAAGAGGCGATAAAAAAGGCGACTCCTCTTTATAAGTAGTCGCCTTTTACGTACCTTAAACGTCCGGTTCAGAACGCCTAACTAGTCAGCATTAAGCTATTAAAACTGGTTAGAGGTATTCTTCGCACCGCCAGCTTTAAGCGCATTCTCACCCGCATAGTACTCTTTATGGTCATCACCGAGGTCAGAACCAGCCATGTTTTGGTGCTTAACACACGCAATACCCTGACGGATCTCTTTACGTTGAACACCCTCAACATAACCTAACATCGCTTTTTCACCAAAGTACTCTTTCGCTAGATTGTCTACAGACAACGCAGTAGTGTGGTAAGTCGGTAGCGTAATCAAGTGATGGAATACGTTCGCTTCACGCGCTGTATCAGCTTGGAAAGTTTGCACACGCGCATCGGCGATCGACGACAACTCTGTCTCGTCATACTCAGCAGACATTAAGTTGTCACGGTCGTATGCGGCAACATCTTTGCCTTCTGCAACAAACGCATCATAAGTTTGCTGACGGAAGTTTAGTGTCCAGTTAAACGATGGCGAGTTGTTGTAAACGAGTTTCGCATCTGGATGAACTTTTCTAACTTCGTCCATCATGCCTTTGATCTCGTGTACAGTTGGCACGGCCGTTTCGATCCAAAGTAGATCTGCACCTGCATTAATTGCTTCGATACAATCAAATACACAACGCTCATGCCCAGTACCTTGACGGAACTGGTACAAACCTGAAGGTAACCGCTTAGGACGTACAAGTTTGCCATCGCGATTGAAAACAACATCACCTTGCGCCATATCGGCTACGTCGATCTCTTCAACGTCTAGGTAAGAGTTATACACATCGCCTTGGTCGCCAGGCTCTTTAACCACGGCGATTTCTTTAGTGAGGCCCGCACCTTCTGAGTCGGTACGTGCAACGATTACACCATCATCCACACCAAGCTCTAGGAAAGCATAACGCAATGCGCGTAGCTTGTTATGAAAGTCAGCATGTGGAACCGTCACTTTACCGTCTTGGTGACCACATTGCTTTTCATCCGCAACTTGGTTTTCAATTTGTAGACAACAAGCGCCTGCTTCAATCATTTGCTTAGCCATTAGGTAAGTTGCTTCAGCATTACCAAAACCGGCATCGATATCCGCAACGATTGGCACAACGTGCGTTTCGTGATTGTCGATTTGAGATTGAATATCCGCTTCCAGCGCCGCATCGCCTGCTTCACGTGCTTTGTCTAAAGCTCGGAAAAGACCGCCTAACTCGCGCGCATCCGCTTGACGCAAGAACGTATATAGCTCTGAAACTAGGCTCGCTACTGATGTTTTCTCATGCATTGACTGGTCAGGAAGTGGACCAAAGTCAGAACGCAATGCCGCAACCATCCAACCTGATAGGTATAGGTAACGACGCTCAGTTGAACCAAAATGTTTTTTGATTGAGATCAATTTTTGTTGACCCACAAACCCATGCCAGCAACCCAAAGACTGTGTGTACTTTGTCTTGTCTTTGTCAAACGCTGCCATGTCGCGACGCATAATGCCTGCGGTGTACTTAGCGACATCTAGGCCAGTTTTGAATTTATTTTGCGCACGCATACGCGCTGCAGATTCAGGGTTAATCGCGTCCCATGTAGCGCCAGCTGCGTCTTTTGACGCCGCAACTGCTTTAATGTCGTCTTGATATTGTGACATGTGTATACCTCAAAGGTAGGGTTGAAGCCTTCCTCGTTGTTGAGCAACCGGTGGCAAACTTACAACGAAGCGGGCAATAAAATAAGTCGGCCGCAATTCTATAGAATAGGCCACTATAAATAAAATATATTGGCTCTATACTGGCTATACAGTAGATGAATAAACGGTATTTTTTTCGTTAAAACCACTCCGCTCTCATCTCGCTCGTCACTGCACTCATTGAGAGTAATAATGCAGCTTGGGTATGAATTTGCGGCAATTCCCAATCAAAAAAGAAACGCGCCGCCTGTAACTTACCCAAATAGAAGTTTGCCTCATCCTCATGGAGGTTTTGTGGCGTGCAAGCGTTCACTGCAATATTGGCTTTACGAAACCATATCCACGCCATAACCACACGGCCAAACATATCGAGATATTCACTCGCATTAGCGAGCGCCAACTCGGTTTCCGGCAACAATTTCATGGCAAGACCTTGCGTAACCTTATTCAACTTATCGAGGGCTTCCCCAAGTGGTTTCGCAAGTTCAGCGATCGCCGGATTAGCATTTTCAATATCTGCTACCACCAATAACGCCCATTCCCGATAGGCAGCGCCCTGCGCCTGTACCACTTTACGACCCAGTAAATCTTGCGCCTGAATACCTTCCGTCCCTTCATGTATCGGGTTTAAACGGTTATCACGGTAATACTGCTCAACCGGGTATTCGCGTATATAGCCGGAGCCACCCAACACCTGTATCGCTAATTCATTGGCCTTTAACCCATATTTTGATGGGTACGATTTGATTATAGGCGTAAGCAGGTCTAACACTTGTGCTGCGCGTTTGCGTTCATCGTCATCGGCCGCGGTTCGCGTATCTTCATGCAAACTGGATGCATACAGACATAACGCTAATGAACCCTCTGAATAAACTTTTTGCGCAAGCAACATACGTTTCACATCAGCATGTTCGATAATATTTACTTGCTTAGTCTTGGGGTCTCGTTGCGAGGGTAAGCGACCTTGTGGCCGGCCTTTTGCGTAATCTAGAGAATATAAATAGCCTTGATAACCGAGCACGGACGCGCCCATCCCAACACCAATTCGGGCCTCGTTCATCATCTGAAACATATAGGATAGGCCTTTATGTGGCTCACCCAATAAATAGGCTTCAGCACCCTCAGCTTCACCAAAACTAAGCACAGTAGACGTTGTATTTCGATACCCCATCTTATGCAGTAAGCCAGCCAAGGCAACGTCATTACGTTCTCCTAACGAGCCATCCTCATTCACCAAAACTTTTGGGCAAATAAAGAGTGAAATACCTTTAGTACCCAGCGGAGCTCCTTCTATGCGAGCCAAAACCATGTGCACGATATTGTTGGTAAGGGATTGATCACCGCCGGATATATAAATTTTTTGACCAAATATGCGGTATGTACCGTCGTTTTGCGGCACAGCCTTTGTCGTAATGTCGGCAAGCGCCGAACCCTGAGCCGGCTCAGTGAGCGCCATCGTACCAGCAAATTCGCCCGTCTTCATGCGAGAAAGATAGCGATCTTTTTGAGCGTCTGTACCAAACGAATCAATCAAATTTCCCGCGCCAATCGTCAGAAAACTATACCCGCTAGACGCAACGTTAGCGGCCGTAATATAGGCCATTGCAACGCGTAATATTATGTCAGGCAACTGCATGCCACCATCTTCAAAATCATAGTGCGCCGCCAAAAACCCAGCTTCAGCAAAGGCATCCCATGCAACTTTCACCTCAGGAATCATCTGCACTGTTTTACCATCAAAGGTAGGCTCTTGCTGGTCGCCTTTCGCGTTGTGGTTAGCGAAATACTTTTCCGCTATTTTTTTTGCTGTTTGAATGCTTGCATCAAACACTTCTTTTGAATGCTCCGCATACTTCGTTCTCTTTAACAGTTCTTCAGTATTTAGAAACTCGTATAAAAGAAATTCAATATCGCGTTCATTCAGCAATTGAATCATTTATTATTCTCCATGATGATTACGCCACAATTCGCATGTCTGTTTGCCACAGACGAAATTTAGACGAGCCATTAAGCCCACTCAACTATGCAAACACAAGCAAAAAAAGAAATAGATACGCTCATCTCCGCGCAATGGATTATTTGTGTCGATGATGACAATCGCGTCCTACAAAACTACAGTGTGGCGATTGATCAAAAACTAATAATTGATATTTTGCCGACCCAAGAGGCGAAGCAAATTTTTCGACCAAGTACACAATATGACCTACCAACCCATGCCCTTATACCCGGGTTAATAAACGCGCATGGGCATGCAGCCATGACTTTGTTGAGAGGTATTGCGAACGATCTTCCGCTTATGGCGTGGCTAGAAAATTATATCTGGCCGGCTGAAGGGAAATGGGTGAACGCTCAGTTTGTGGCCGATGGTACACGACTCGCCATCGCTGAAATGCTTGCAGGCGGTACAACGACCTTTAGCGACATGTATTTTTTCCCAGAATCGGCGGCCAAGGTATGCGAGGAAGCAGGTATGCGAGCGCAATTTTGCGCCCCTATTTTAGATTTCCCTACCGCATGGGGAAGCGGACCCGATGAGTATATTGCCAAGGCAAAACAGCTAAATGTGGAGTATAAAAACCATCCTTTGATCACTATCGCATTAGGTCCACACGCGCCCTACACCGTGTCGGATCCAGCAATGTGCCAGGTGTTAACCGCCGCGCGTGACACAACAATGCCTATACAGATTCATCTTCATGAAACGCAATTTGAGGTAGAGCAGGCTCTGCAAAACGCAGGTAATCGACCTATCGAGCGATTGCAGAAACTTGGTTTTTTCGATTCGGAGTTTGCATTGCAGTGCGTCCATATGACCACTTTAAATGAGGGCGACATGGCAATACTCGCCGACAGTAATGCCAGCGTAATACATTGTCCCGAATCAAACATGAAGCTCGCCAGCGGTTTTTGCCCCACTAAAGAGTTATTGGAGCATGATGTTACGCTCGCGCTCGGGACAGATGGCGCCGCTAGTAACAATGACCTAGACATGTTTGGGGAACTCCGAACCGCGGCCCTGATTGCAAAAGGTTATAGTGGTGATGCATCGGCAATGAATGCGACACAAGCGCTAAGAGTTGCAACCATTAATGGTGCCAAGGCGCTCGGCATCGATCATACGTGTGGTTCCTTAGAAATTGGAAAAGAAGCAGATATTGCAGCCATTAACCTAGATGCACTAAACTGCCAGCCAAGTTACGACCCATTGGCCGATATTGTTTATAATTGCCAAGCGAATCAAGTTTCTCAGGTTTGGGTCGCCGGCGATTTGAAAGTTAATCATGGCAAGCTTACCGAACTCGACCAATACGCGCTCATCACGACAGCAAAAGAATGGGCTGCAAAAATTAAAGAAGGAATGTCCGCGCAATGACAAATACCAGCGCCCCCTCGCGAAAACACGTAAATGTTGATCAAGAAGAAGTTGCAAAATTTGAAGCGCTCGCGAACCGTTGGTGGGACAAATCAAGCGAATTTAAACCCTTACATGACATTAACCCTTTGCGCGTAAACTACATAGACGAGCGTTGTTCACTTACTGGCAAGCGTGTATTGGATGTTGGTTGCGGCGGTGGCATTCTCTCGGAAGCCATGTTTTTTCGTGGCGCCGAAGTCACCGGCATCGATATGGGAGAGGCCCCTTTAAATGTCGCGAAGCTACACGGCTTAGAAAGTGGTGCAAACGTTGATTACCGCCAAATAACAGTGGAGGAGCTGGCTGAAAATCAACCTGCAAGCTTTGATGTGATCACCTGTCTCGAAATGCTTGAGCACGTCCCCTCACCCGCCTCAATTATCCAAGCTTGCACCACGCTACTAAAGCCCGGCGGGCAACTGTTCTTAAGTACAATTAATCGAAACCCAAAGGCCTACTTATTTGCCATTATCGGTGCAGAAAATATTTTAAAGATGTTGCCAAAAGGTACACATGATTTTAAGAAATTCATCAAACCGTCTGAATTAAGTAGTTTTGTGCGGGCCGCGGCGTTAGATTTTAAAGATCTTTGTGGCATGACCTACAACCCGTTATTGAAAGAATATAAATTAAGCAGAGATGTAGACGTTAATTATCTCATGCACGCTAGCAAACCTAATATAGAAAATTAAATGCTCATGGTAGATTGCGTACTATTTGATCTAGACGGCACACTCGTTGATACCGCTGCCGATTTTGTTGAAGTTTTAAACATACAACGCTTGGCGCATAACCTGCCCCCTTTGGATGCTTTGACGATAAGAAATACGGTATCTGATGGCTCCCGTGCATTAACAAAACTCGCGTTCGGTGGCGAGCCCGGCGAACCAAATTTTGAACAAAACCGGCTAGAATTACTGAAGCTCTATGAGGCCGAGGCGGGCAAAGCAGCGTTGCTATTTCCCGGCATGCATAAGTTACTAGAAGGGTTCGCACTGAATGCCATTCGCTGGGGCATCGTTACCAATAAACCCCGTCTTTACACAGAACTGTTACTCTCTCGAATGGCCGCGCACAGCCCCATCATCAATGAGTGTAATATCGTTGTATGTGCAGATGACCTTAAGCAGGCAAAACCTCATCCAGAGGGAATTTTAAAAGCGCTGGATGCACTGAATGCAGAACCTGTAAATAGTCTCTACATTGGAGATCATGAGCGTGACATTATAGCGGGCAAAGCTGCCGGCACAGCGACGGTTGCCGTAACATTCGGATACGTTGATGACCCATCTATTATCCCATCATGGAACGCCGACCTTGTGATTAATCATCCCCTAGACTTAAATCCTTTGATCAACCTCTAATTTTGAGGAATAGGTTGCGTTTTTTTGAGCGCAACATGGGCTAATGCAACCTATGCTGTAGTTAACAAAGACATAACAAAGTGACCACTCTATGACCTTAAAAGTCACCGTTGTTGACGACTCAAAGTCAGCACGCATTATGCTTCAACGCATGCTCCAAAAATTATCATGCGATACAAAAACCTTTGAATCAGGCGAGCAAGCCTTGGGGGAATTAGGCGACGGCGTTAACGTTCCAGACTTAGTGTTTATGGATCATATGATGCCGGGATTAGATGGTTTAGAAACGACTGAAAAACTTCGTGAGATAGCAGGCTACCATACCTTACCTATTTTTATGTATACCTCGAAAGAAGATGATGCCTATCACGAAGAAGCGCTTTTACGTGGCGCGAACGGCGTGCTTACGAAACCTGCTGGCGTTGAGGAAGTTGAGGCGATTCTAAATAATATTAGGCTGTTGAAAACAACGACCTCTGGTGAGACGGCCCTCGAGCCAATACCGCTGGAAATTACCGTACCGCCCCAAACAGGGCTTCAAAGCTCCAAAGATCGTGAAAATACGGCGATGGGTTCAACAACAGTTGATCCGGCGCTACTGCGCGACTGGCAAGAGCATTTGCATGCCCAAGCAGCCGATATTGAGAGTTTAAGGAAAAATCTTGCTTCGCTTCAACAAGCTCAAGGCAGCAACACCGACTATTTGAAAGCGCCGGCGCTAAATGATGCGATTCAAAAAGTGCTTGCACAACAACTAACAATGCGGAATCAGGTCGATGAGCAAATTAGTAAATTAAAATCACAAGCACTGGAGTTACCCGAAACCGCGCAAACGCAGATAAAACGTATCACGATTGCTTATGCCAGCAAAGTGGCCGAAAAAGAGGGGGCTAAAGCAGGTAAAGTGATCGCCGAAACAACCGCAGCAAACATTGCATCTGAACTGTTAAATACACAATTTAAGCAGCAACAGCGTGATACAAATAGACTACTGAAAAAGCTGATAAGCGCCACCGTTGTATTTTCCTGTATTTCTATCGCCGCATTGGTACTCAGCATTTTAAACAGTGTTAATTGACTAAAATGAAAAACTCAGCGAATGACAGACCGTTTGCAACACCTGTATTCGAGAAGGGAATACGATGCTTACGAGATAATGTTCGGCAGATTCCTTATCTACGGGCTCGTGGACCAAAGCACTAAAATTAACCAGTGCAAGCGAATTTCACTGAACGCTCTAGTCAAGCAAACAGATAGTCAAGGCGTCTGCCATGGTGCATGCGTCGATCAACCTTCCACCCGATTCCTTAAAATTCCAATTATGCCTTTAGCGCCTTTGCATAACCTTCAATACCTTGAGTGATACCACGCTCTAATGCGGCTTTAATAATACCGGTTGTACCCGGGATTTTAGACTCTAAAACGATGTCATAGTGTAGCTGGCTCTTCCCGTCTTTCTCCGAAAACTCCATACGGCCCATATGATTTTTTATCGGGCTACCTTTGGTGATTTTATAAACAATCAACCTATCTTGCTCATATTCGGTAATCGTTTCTTCGAACCCAGGTAATGGACCAATTTTCATGCGCCGCACAGACCCTAAGCCATTCAACGCGTCGTCACCATCTTTGACACGTTTCGCATTGATGCCGCAGATCTTACCAAAATTTTCATGATCACCGAGATCCTCAAACACTTTTGCGCACGTTGCATCAAATTCAAAAGACATGGAGATTTTTTGTTGTGCCATCCGAAACTTACCTTTTTATAAATATAGTTTTCATTAAAACACGCCTAATTAATACTGCCAAGGCGCCTCATTTATCAAATCTTTCCGTCATTATGTTTCACAAGAAGCCGTAGCTAAGCCTAGGAAACCCGATTACAATACCGAATAAACTGACAGGTTCTAAACCCATGTACGCGTATGAAGCAAACCAAGATCTCTTAAAAGAAAAAGTTATTTTAATCACGGGTGCCGGAGACGGCATCGGTAAAACTCTTGCTCTTAGCTACGCAAAGCACGGTGCAACGGTAATCCTAACAGGTCGTACAGTCGCCAAGCTAGAGCGAGTTTACGATGAAATAGAGCAAAAAGGGTTTCCGCAACCTGCCATCATTCCCTTAAATCTTGAAGGGGCGTCAGAGACAGACTACCTTAAAATTTCCGAGGTAATCGAAAACGAATTCGGTCAGCTCGACGGATTAGTGTTAAATGCAGCGATTCTGGGTTCCCTAACAAGCGTTGAACAATACGAAGCAGAAGTATGGCAACAAGTTATGCAGGTAAACGTAAACAGTAGTTTTCTGTTAACAAAAGCCTTGTTACCAACGCTACAAAAAGCGAAACATGCGTCGGTCATCTTTACCACCTCAAGCGTTGGTCGAAAGGGCCGTGCATTTTGGGGCGCGTATGCGGTGAGCAAATTCGCTTGTGAAGGCATGGCCCAAGTGCTTGCGCATGAACTTGAAGAAAAAGATCATACGGGAATTCGAGTCAACACCATTAATCCGGGCGCAACACGCACCAATATGCGGGCTAACGCCTACCCTGCAGAAAACCCAATGTCTCACCCGGCACCAGGCGATATCATGCCGTTGTACCTATACCTGATGGGCAATGACAGCATCGGCACAACCGGGCAGAGCCTCGATGCGCAAGGCTAATTAAGACTTATCTAAAACTGTTGTTGGTAACTGTCTACTTTTATATAGACCTGAGGTTTCGCCTCTGCCATGAGCATTAAGATAGAGTAAGGCTTGAATTTGTCCTCAACCTCCATGCCAGGGCTACCAACGGGCATTCCAGGCACCGTTAGTCCATAGGCACCGTCGGGCGGCGAATCGAGAAACTGACGGATATATTTCGCGGGCACATGGCCTTCAAACACAAACCCGTCAACAGTCGATGCGGTATGGCAAGACCTTGCATTAACCGGGATCTCAAAACGCTCCTTTACGTGGACAATATTTTTTTGATTCACCACACTTATTGAAAAACGGTTCGCTTTCATATGCGTGACCCAGTCACCGCAACAACCGCATGAAGGCGTCTTATATACTTGCAAGGCATAGGGCTCGATTACGTCTTCTTGACCCGTATCTTCACTGCAAGCGAACAAGTGGAGCGCAATAATAAAAACTCCTGATGCTCGCAATACTTTCTGAAAAAAGCCCGGCAATAATGCCTGGGCGGCATTCATAACAAACCGTTTCAATGCGCCCTTCCCGCAATCCTGACCAGTAATGCATCGGCTTCATCAGATGACATATATTTTGGTAACGCATAGGTCGAGTTTGCCTCTTTAAAGGCGTCGAACCGAATCGCATCGACATCATTTAACTTGATATCCTTCACCGTTGGATCGATACCCAGATCATCAATTAATTGTTTTACCGCATCAATGAAACGCTGCGCGGCCTGACCTTCAGAATCACCAACATGAGCAACATCAATTACGCGCGCTAAATCCGCTAATTGGGGCGCGCAAACATCTTTGTTGAATTCCAAAATATGCGGCAGAACTTTCGCATTCGATAAGCCATGAGGAATGCGATATCTCGCGCCAAGTTGATGCGCAAACGCATGTACATAACCAAGACCAGCTAGGTTTATGGTTAACCCACCATAAAATGAAGCTAAGGCCATATTTTCGCGTGCTTTCATATTAGTACCGCGCTTATACGCTAGGCGCAAATTCTTAAATACAAGTTTGACCCCCGCCCGGGAGTAATAGCATGACTCATCATTCGCCATGGTACTTAGATGCGATTCAACTAAATGCGTTAATGCATCCATTCCCGTCGCCGCTGTAATAGCTGGCGGTAGCCCCTTCATTAGTTCTGGATCTAATGCGGCCATTAATGGCACTGTTTTGGTTTCAATCACAATTTCTTTTTTATGCGTTTTGGTATCAGATATCACGGCACCAATCGTTACTTCAGAGCCAGTACCGGCTGTGGTGGGGATAGCGAAAAAAGGTGCTGAGGCTTTTTTTGCTTTCAAAATACCCACTAACGCACTCGGCTCAACTTCGTTACTCGCCGCTAAGGCGACAACTTTTGCAGCGTCAATAGACGAACCACCACCAATGGCCAAAACTGAGTCACAATTGTCAGCGCGATACCGTTTCAAGCCTTTCTCGACGACCAGGAAAGTAGGATCGGGCTCCACTTCGGTAAACAAGCTGTACTGCACGCCTAATTGTTCCAATTTTTGCAAGATCTGATCAATAACGCCGAGATCGTATAGCGCTTGATCTGTCACAACCAATACGCGCCTTAAACCAAAGCCCGATAAACTCTCACACATTTTTAACGAGGCATTTTTTCCGGTAAACACCGTTGGTTTTGGGATATTTAATACCTTTACCAAGGCTTTTAAGCCAGCGATATAGCCATGTCCAACGAGCTTGTTTTTAGCGCGAGACAAACCTAGTTTGTTGATAATTTTCTGGTCAAATTGATTGCTTAAAGAAGTCAGATCCACGTTAACACCTTGGTCAAATTTATTATGTTTATTCTCTCAGATTGAGATTAACGCCAAGCACCTGACCACATCAAGTACTTACCATGATAAAGAGTGTTGCGGTAATGAAGCCGGCAAGAAAATAATGAGCAGCCAAACTCATTGCACTTGCCTTTGCTAATAAGGTGTTAACTATAGGCGTAAAAACCTTTGCCGCTTTTACGTCCCAGCCACCCCCCGCGTGCATACTTGCGCAACATCGGATGTGCACGGTACTTATCTTCACCAAATTCTTCATGCAGCACGTCCATGATGGCCAAACAGACGTCCAGCCCTATCAGATCGCCAAGCGCCAAGGGCCCCATCGGATGATTGGCACCTAACCGCATCGCCGCGTCAATATCTTCAGCGCTCGCGACGCCCTCAGCTAAAATACCGACCGCTTCATTGATCATGGGAATCAAAATACGATTAACAACAAAACCTGGCGCTTCCGCCACTTCAACGGGGGTTTTCCCGAGCGTTAACGTCATCTCTTTTACTTTATCGTACGTCTCATCTGAACTTGTAATACCGCGTATAACCTCAACCAGCTTCATCACAGGTGCAGGATTGAAAAAATGCATTCCAATTACCTTATCTGGACGATTGGTGGCCGCCGCCACTTCCGTTATCGACAAAGATGAAGTATTCGTCGCAAGGATGGTATGGGCCGCACACACCTTATCCAATTCTGCAAAAATAGATTTTTTAATCGACATATCTTCAACCGCTGCCTCAACCACCAAATCGCTATCTGCCACCACAGAAAGATCAACCGTGCCCTGCACATTCCCCATAATTTTGTTTGCTTCTTCCTGAGAAATTTTTTCTTTCGAAACCAGGCGAGAAATATTCTTTTCAATTATCGCCAAGCCGCGGTCAACGAACGTTTGCTCGATGTCTCGTAATATGACCGAGAAGCCTTTTGCTGCAAATGCTTGAGCAATACCTGCCCCCATTGTCCCTGCACCGATAACACAAATTTTGCTCATAATTCGCCTCTAAATTTATTTGAAAAAGTGTCGCGAAAGTTAGCAGCACCTATCACCTACTGCAAGCGCCGCTTTATTCTTTCAGAACAAAAATTAACGCTGCAAAAACAACTCAATATTCCGCCCATAAACACATGAACAAAACATGTTCATCGCAAATCTCAATCACCGCGATCATATTTTTAATATGCAACACATAAAATCTGGATTACGCGTATGATACTTGGCTTATTGAAAACAAACTCAACGAAATATCTATTACCAAAGGAACGCTATTCATGCTTCAGCAGCACGGATATCATGGTCCAATCAAAGCGGTTATTACGGGCTGGACAGGATTACTAATCGACTATGGTGTGCAAGCCCCTGTAAAGGCTATTCAAGAAATATTTAAAAAACATGACCTTAATATCGACACGGATACGTGCCTTTCGGCCATTGGACTCGAACGTAAAGCACATATCGCAGCATTGCTTGAACGTCCGAATATTGCTCATGAATGGTATAAGTTTCATGGACGTCTGCCTGATAAAAGTGATTTGGAGGCTTTATATACTGATTATCTTCCAATCGAAGCTAAATTCACCGCCGCGCATTGCGAACTTATCGAGGGTGTCACTCAAGCTGTACATTATTTGAGGACACAAAATATAAAATTAGGGACCTATACAAGTTATCATCACGATACACTCAAAATAATAGAAACCAATGCAAAAAAACAAGGCCTAATCACAGATACTAACCTCTGTATTGATGACATCGTAAAAGGCAGCCCTTACCCGTATGCCTTGCAAAAAGTACAACAAGCTTTAAATGTCGAAAGCGTGCACGCTTGTGTCCGTGTGAGTGACAAAGTACCAGGTATTATTCAGGGTTTTAACGCAGGTATGGTAACCATAGGTGTCATACTCAGCGGCGCAGCAATGGGTATGACGAAGCAGTCATGGCACGGCCTTTCAGCAAAGCAGCAGAAAAATGCTAAGCGAGAAGCAACCGAAACGTTTATGGACAATGGTGCTCAAATCGTTATTGACAGTTTCGCAGAGTTACCGCAGGCGATTGAACGCATCAATGAAGCGCGCCAACACGCAGCAGAAGCGACGCGTTTTTCCGAAATCAATACGCATGAAGTTGGACTTGGCAGTATGAAAAATGTCCCACAACTACGGGGACTTTTTGAAAAGTACGGTATGCAATCTTATGGGGCATGCTATTCACAACAAGCTCATATGCTGAACGCCGCTTTTAACGCCGAGCAACAAAATGCTAAGCCGTCCATTATTCTCGCGGCGCTGTTACATAACATTGGCTTATTTTTAAGTGACGCTGACGCCAATGCATTGCCAACACAAAACCCATACAGTGACAGCCTCGCTAGTCAGTTTGTTCGCACATACTACAATGACGAAGTCGTAGGCATCATCGCTAATTATGTCGCCGCAAAACGCTATTTGAGCGCGATAGATAAGTCATACCAGAAGACATTAAGCGATCTTTCACAGCATTTGTTGCCACTGCAAGGTGGTCCCATGTCCGAACTTGAGCGAAAAAGTTTTGAAGCCAATCCATATTTTCAGGACGCCATTATTTTGAGCTCAATCGTTGAACAGCAGATGCAGTCAGAAACCGAACTACCGGCTCTCGATTACTTTGACACCTACCTAGGCGCACCCGAATTGAGACGATAAAAAATACGCTTTTCATGCAAAGCCAATTAATCGCCAGGAAAAAGAACGCAATGTACTAGGGAATCTTTTCGCTAATGCGCAGTATCAACGGATCTGCGCCGACAATCGGCACCGACTCTTTCGATGCCTGCGCATCGCCCGAGGTAGCAATGGGCTGGCCACTGGCTGCAATACGCGCCGTTACTGTCACCCGCTCAGCCATCGAAAGTTGAGCAATAGGGCTCATTGCGGATGCATCGGTCAGGCTTAAGGTGGCAGGTAAATCGCCCAATACCAGACGCACCGCCGCTAACGGCATCGGTAGCCCTTCAGGGTCTCTTGCAAAGATGAACACCGGCGTATCCGGAGTATACGTCGCGGCTAATTCGGGTGACACCTCAACGGTCAAATCAATCCGCGCAGCATTCGTTAACTCTGCATTGTTTATGAGTGGATTCGGCGCGGGCTTCACGGCTTGCTCAGCCTTAAAATTCGCCTGTATCCCTATCCGTGCTCGCGCCTCTTGCATGCCTTGTTCGATAGCCGAGCGACCAGGGTAATTCGGGTCCGCATCAATAATTCCCTGCCAAATATTGAGAGCCTCAGCAAAGCGGCTTTGTTGAAAATGATCGATGGCAATCAACGTTAATGCATTACTTTCATTTTCATTGAGCGCCAGTGCAGAAGCTAGCGCAGAGGCAACCGCCGGATCTTTTATCGATTTGCCATCAAAAAACTCTGCTTGCGCTTTCAAACCATAAAACGCGGCATTCTCTTCAAGTCTAATCAGATTTCGGTAGGCTTCCGCTGCGAGTCGGTAATACCCGGTATTCATGGCACTATTAGCCAATAAAGACCAGCCTTCTTTATTATCTGGATTTAGTTTTAAACGGCTATATAACTGCTCAAGCAAGGCACGTGTATCCCCTTGCTCAGCGGCTGTTTGCGTTTCATCTATGCTCGAGTAAGACGCTATCAAGACATCCCGAGCGAGCACTCCCTCCATCGCACCCCAGCGTTCATAAAGCACGTAACTACCTATCAGTAGCAGAGCAATAGCAACAGACAGCAACCCTGCCCCCAACCCTATGCCAAATTTTGCCCGCATAGATGCCTCGGCCACTTCGGTGTCCTGCAAAAGTTTTGCAGCCAGCTCCTCTTGCAAACGTTCTAATTGGTTTTTTTCAACACGGCCTTGTCTAAAATCTTCCTGCAATTCACGCATTCGTTCTTTATATATCCGAACGTTCGCACGCTCTTGGATTGCTTGCGATTCCACCTCATATGATTTTTGAAGCCGACTCCGATACAGAAAAGGTAACAATACAAACGATACAGCGAACGCGACTAAAATCACGCATACGCTAAAAAAAGAAGTCATCAAGGGTCCTTGTTCGTTTGCGGAAGGTTCGGGTCAGGTTGGTCGTCTAATGTCTCATATTTGGATAACAGAGCATTTATTTTCCGCATATCCGTTTGCTCTTGAGGATCAGGTTCTTTATTTTCATCCTCTGACGCTAACGGTCTCGGTGTTGTTCGCACCCGTATCAGAATAATAAAAAAGCCAAGAATGACTAATACCCAAGGCCCGTACCACAACAAATACGTGGCCGGTTTTACGCGCGGTTTATAAGTCACAAACTCACCGAAACGTTCAATCATAAAATCAACCACTTCGCTATGGCTTTTGCCGTCCTCTACTAAGCTTTGAACGTGCTGCCGCATATCTTGAGCGATGGGCGCATTTGAGTCCGCAATATCTTGATTTTGACACTTCGGGCACCGAAGTTCCCGAGTAAGGTCGAGATAAGTTTGTCGCTTTTGCGGATCACTGAACTCTCTCGCATCTATGTCAGCCTGAACATTCGTTGCACTCATCATAACGACAGAAACCACACATAAAATGGGTGAAAGATGGCTCAATAAACACTTTAGAAAAATCATTTCAGCCTTGCTTACCCAGGGATTCGTATATCGGCTTTAGTTTTTCTATCCATACTTTCTCATTGACGACCCCGACATGTCGAAAACGCACAACGCCGTGTGTATCAATAATATAGGTTTCCGGTGCCCCATAGACTCCCAAATCAAAGCCTAAACTGCCGCGCGGATCATAAATATTAAACGTATAGGGGTTGCCTAACGTCGCCAACCAATTTAACGCGGCTTTGGCTTCATCTTTGTAATTTAAACCGACAACATTTACGCCTGATTCAGCAAGCTCGACTAAATAAGGGTGCTCATCGCGACATGCTGGACACCAAGTTGCCCAAACGTTCAATAGGCGAACCTCACCTTTAAGCGCGTCGTGCGTTATGGCGGTAGTTTGATCTGCTAATACGGTTAGCTCAAAAGCCGGCACGGGATCGTTCAAACGTGCCGTCTCTAAGTGGTTGGGGTCTTTACCAATCGCGGTGAATAAAATGAAACCGAGACCGACCGCTAAAATTAGCGGAGTAAGATAGATGAGACGTTTATTCATTAACTCACTTTCACTTCTACTGCATTAATATCTGATTGGCGTGTATCTTTTCGAATACCGGCAAGCACTGGACGATATCGTTTATCGACAACTGAACACAAGCCGCCTAAGCCCATGAAGATGGCACCTAGCCAAACCCAACGAATAAGTGGTTTGTATTGAATACGCATTGCCCACGCACCGTTTTCAAGTGGCTCACCCATTGCTACAAACAAGTCTCGAAAAAAGCCGGCGTCAATACCTGCCTCGGTCATCGGGCTTGATTGCGATACATAGATACGTTTTTCTGGAAATTGCTCGCTCACGAGTAAACCATCTTTAGAAATAACTATGTGTGCTTGATCCGCGCGGTAATTTGGTCCCTGTACCTTGTCAATTTTTGACATAGCAAAAGTATAGTCGCCTAACTGAATACGATCACCCGGCGCCATACGAACATCCATTTCCTCAGAATCTAAGCTAACGACCACGGCACCAACGATCATAAAGGCAAACCCTATATGACCAAGCTGCATACCAAAATAAGACAAGGGTAATGCCCGTAAACCTGTCAGCAAACTGCGCTTATTTCTGAGTTTTCCCGCCAGATCAACTAAGCCAGCGCCGACAACCCAACATCCAAGGAAAACACCAATAAACACGATAATACTAAAGGCCTGTCCGCGAAGCGCTGCAAATGCAAACGCAATAATCACAGCACTTATCGCTACCCAACGTAATTTCTCAACAAACACCCTGCCGGGGGTTTTCTTCCAATAAGATGTCACACCAAACCCGAGCATAATCGCTAAAATACCCATCAATGGCGAAAATACAGCATTAAAGTATGGAGGCCCAATCGACATTTTACCGGCACCCGCAAAATCTAGTATGAGTGGATATAGTGTGCCCAACATTACCGTCACCCACGACACAACTAAAATCACGTTATTTACCAATAAGAAACTCTCTCGCGAAAGCAGGCTATGCTTCGCAGTGCTTTTTAATGCCGGTGCGCGTAATGCGAATAGTGTTAGTGAGGCGATAATAGAGATCGCGAGTAACACCAATACAAACTGCCCACGCGCCGGATCTGAGGCAAAGGCATGTACCGACGTCAGCACGCCAGAGCGCACCAAGAACGTGCCGAGCAAGCTCAATGAAAAGGCAACAATGGCGAGTAGTAAGGTCCAGCTTTTAAATGCCCCGCGTTTTTCCGTTACGGCCAAAGAATGCATCAAAGCGGTGCCCACTAACCAAGGCATAAACGACGCATTTTCGACGGGGTCCCAAAACCACCACCCCCCCCAACCAAGCTCGTAGTAAGCCCACCAGCTACCCAACGCAATACCAACCGTAAGGAATGCCCACGCAGTAATTGTCCAGGGACGTGACCATCTCGCCCATGCTGAATCAAAGCGACCACTCATCAACGCTGCAATCGCGAAGGCAAACGCTACAGAAAAACCTACATACCCCATATACAACATTGGTGGATGCACAATTAAGCCAAAATCTTGGAGAAGTGGATTGAGATCTGCGCCTTCTGTTGGCGAATCAGGCAGGTAACGGCTAAAGGGATTAGAGGTAATGAGGATGAACAACAAGAAACCAATACTGATCATACCCATGATCGCTAACACACGAGCTAACATCTCACGCGGCAACTGTTGACTAAAAATTGCAACCGCAATAGTCCATCCAGCGAGCGTTAATGACCAAAGTAACAAAGAGCCTTCATGCCCGCCCCAAATTGCACTTATCTTGTATTGAATAGGCAATAAACTATTAGAATGGTTTGCCACGTACTGCACCGTAAAGTCGTCATTGACAAACGCATGACCCAGGCAAACAAAGCTAAACAGGATGAATACAAATTGACCGACCGCAAGTGAACGGCCACTCGCGGACAACCAGGCCGTTTTCGTCACCACACCAACAAGCGGCAGTGTCGCCAGCAATACCGATAACAGTAACGCTAAGATCAAAGCGAAATGACCTAACTCAGGAATCACTGTTGTGTCTCCTCATATTGATAACCTTGATTCATTTTGTCGCTATACCCGGACTTTTCAAGCGCATCCATTACTTCGGGTGGCATATAATTTTCATCATGCTTTGCGAGCACTTCTTCGGCGACGAGATGACCGTTTTCATCAATGCGTCCGAGCGCAACAATACCTTGGCCTTCACGAAATAAGTCCGGGAGGATACCTTTGTATTGAACACGCACATCTGCGTTGTAATCAGTTAACACAAAGCTCACTAAAAGTGTTGTCTCATCTCGACTCACACTGCCTTCCCTAACCATACCACCGGCCCGGATCTTAGCCCCAGACGGTACATCACCAGCGGCTATTTGAGTTGGGTTATAAAACAAATTAATGTTCTCACTCAGCGCAAACATTGCTAAGCCGATCACAACACTGAAACCCGCCAATAAAAAACCAATTAACATCAGGCGTTGCTTACGTTTTGGGTGCATATCACTCTTTCTCGTTTACGTCACTGGGAATTGCCGATGCGAGCGCTAAACGTCGATGAAGCTGCTTTACTTGTTTAATAACACGACGTCTTGCAAGCATCGGCGACACACCCAATAGCAAAAAAATAATGCCCCCAACGCCATAACACAGCCAGATGTACAAACCATGACCGCCCATTTCAAAAAAGGTTTGTAACGTGCTCAATCCGAAGTACTCCCCTCAGTTGCCAGTAACTTTTTCACCCAAGATTTGCGGGCTTCGCGCTGCAAAATCTCATTGCGAACCCCTTGAAACACTAATGAGGTAAAAAATAAGTAACTACCGATCACCATCACTAACAACGGAACCCACATCTCTGGTGGCATTGCAGGCTTTTCTGTCAGCGTAAACGTTGCAGGCTGGTGCAGCGTGTTCCACCACTCAACCGAGTATTTAATGATCGGAATGTTAATCACCCCTACCAGCACCAAAATCGCGGTCGACTTTTCGCGCATGTCGCTGTATTCAATCGCCGAGCGAAGCGCCATCACACCAAGATATAAGAATAGAAGAACGAGCATTGCAGTCAGTCGTGCATCCCACACCCACCAAGTGCCCCACGTTGGTTTGCCCCAGACCGCACCGGTAAAAAGCGCCAAAAAGGTGAACGCCGCGCCTAACGGGGCTGCAGCCGCGATAAACATGTCGGCAATTTTCATTTTCCAAACCAACCCCGTTAACGCGGCAGTGGCCATCATCATGTAACATGACTGCGCTAGAATGGCCGTTGGCACATGCAGATAAATAATGCGAAAACTGTTGCCTTGTTGGTAGTCTTCAGGCGCGAAAACTAAGCCCCAAATAGTCCCGATGCACAGTAAAACAACGCTGAGCATCATCAGCCAAGCATAATGTCGACCTGCAATATCATAAAACCACCGAGGCGAGCCCAATTTATGGAAAAACGTCCACTTCATAACAACGAATCAAAGCCCTTGTAAATGTAAATACTAGAGGTACTCATTAGCTATTAAGCACACTCATTTTTAATGCCGCGGCACTGGCCAAGGGGCACAATGTTAGCGCCAAAAAAAATAAGCTAGCCAGCAGGGCCAATTGCCCCATAAATGGCACACCATCAATGCTGGCTAATACCATGCCTGTCCCGAAAATGAGAACAGGAATCGTTAACGGGAGTATCAGTAGCGATACCAATATCCCGCCGGAGCGTAAGCTTACCGTCAAGGCTGCACCAATACCACCGAGTAAGGCAATTACTGGGGAGCCTAACAAAAGGCTCAACACCAATACACTGTAATTATCCATCGGAAAATGTAACATCAGTGCCAATAAAGGCGAGAACAGAACAATGGGTAGTCCGGTGTATAACCAATGCACGATAGTTTTAAATAAAACAAGAAAATAAAGAGGTTGGCCACACACTAACCACTGCTCTAATGAGCCATCTTGCAAATCATCCTTAAAAAGCGTTCCCAACGACAACATGCTAGAAAGAAGTACGGCCACCCAAATTAAACCAGGCGCGGCGGCCGACAGAAACTGCGGACTTGGGTCGACCCCCAACGGAAACAATAGTAGTACCAGAACAAAGAAGATCAGCGGATTAACCAACTGCTGTCTATTTTGGAAGGCTGTCATAAGCTCATGCTTAAAAATAGTCGTTAAAACAGGTAGCAGCGGCTTATCATTCACCTGATTCGCGCGATGGTCAGTCATCGATATCGCTTGCTCCGCCTAGCGTTATTTTTGAATAATTTTTCATCTGTGTTGTGTGGTGCGTCGTAAATAGAATGCACTTTCCTGCGCTCGCTTTTTTACTGAGCAAACCCTCTAAGTCGGAAACTGCTTGGACATCTAAAGCTGTAAAAGGTTCATCTAGCAACCAAACGTCAGCCTCGCTTATGATTAATCGAGCTAACGCAACACGACGCAGTTGTCCCGCCGAAAGATGCCGACAAAGCGTTTCTTCGTAACCGAGCAAGCCCATTTCTTGCAAAGCCGAATCAAGATCGGCTTGCGTAGCTCTTCCGCCATGCAAGCGAATTAAAAAATTTAAATTTTGACGGGCAGTAAGCTCTAATTTTATAGCCGGCCGGTGAGGAAAATACAGGAGCCGCTGGTGAAACGCCGCCATATCATCATAAATTGAGTTTCCGTCAACGCGTATATCCCCCTCAAGGGGGTTTAAAAGGCCTGCCAATATGGCTAGCAAGCTCGTCTTACCAGCACCATTCGCCCCCGCAATTTGCGTTAAACTACCATGCGTACAAGAAAAACTCAGATTCTGGAATAGTAAGCGATCGTCGCGCTCACAGCTCACGTTACAAATGTCTAATAGAGATTGCGTCATTAATTCGGTTAGCGTTCCTTAAACGGCTCGTTGCAAGCCCCTCAACGAGATTATACTGATGAAGTGAAAAACTAACAGCATTGCGCGTTAACTGCACATTAAACCCCAGTATTTAATCACTCGTATCTAAAACATCCTCAAACCTAGCACATAAAAAAACCGGCGCGAGGCCGGTTTACAATTCAATCAAAGCGTATTCGTTAAAAACGGTCCGCTTTTGCTGCTGAGCATTCTGACCGAGACGGGTCGACTGAACAGCGAATTTTCCAAAGCAAACTTAGCGCTTTCGGATCAAATACACCTTCATCTTTCAATTGACGGCGAATATCTGTTCGGAATTTCTCTAACGAATCTTTCGTTTCCTGATCTGACTCAATCCAATATTTAGCAGGGATCGCATCTTCCGCATCTTTTACCATTTTGTTGATGTCTGGAAGACGAGCCACAACATACTCTCGCATTTGCTGACCAAATTCAGCGGGGAAACGATCTTTATGCGAAATCATTTGCATCATGCCATAAAGAAGTTTCTCACGGATGATTCCGCCATTTTCGCCAAGGCCATGGTAGAGCTCAAATACATCATAACCGAGTGCAACCATTGGCAAAATATCAATATTGCCGTTGTTAAACTGCCCTGAGAATGTCGCAAGCGACGTACCAACAGGCGACGCACCCGCTAGATCAGCAAACTTATGGCTTTGCGGGTCTTCGTTTAATACGGATACTTTCTTTCCACTAAAATCCGCTACCGTATCGATATTGCGATCATTTACGAACAAATAAACCGAACCCACTGGTAGCGACGCCACTACCTCATAGTTACCATTCGATAAGAAAGGTGCTAATTTAGGATTGGTTAGTGTTTTCAAAACACGTGCTAAACCATCTTCATCGATAATGCCGCCCAAAGCGTCGAGTGTGCCACCGAAAGGTACGAACGGACGACTCAAGATCGCTGTGATAAACACCGCATCACAAATACCTGCTTTGAAGTCATTTGATGCAACTTTTTCATCAGTGTATGCGTTCAGCTCAATATCTAAGCCCCACCCCATACCTTTTGCTTTCAGGTCTGCAAAAAACGCCATGGCTGGACCGTTTTTGCCGACAGGGTCGTACATACAGAATTTTTTTGTTTCAAGCGCAGCAGAAGCGGAAACGCTCACTGCAGCAAGGATAAAGGAAGCTAGTAGGCGACGAATCGTCATATTGATACCTCAGTGTTTCTTATTCACTAGTTGTTGTCAGGCGTTTTCTAGACCGGCACTGAAGCAGTAAAGCCCAGCAGGGTTCACAGAAACCTTTTGTTATATCTTTGGAAGACGGCGCGCATAGTAGCAAATATTTTATTTGCTGTGACCAACCACTTAACGCTTTTACCAAAAATACCTATATATTTAATCATTCGTACTGCGAATGGCACACCATATTGCACAAACAAAGCGCCAAACTATATCGAGACCCGCTATAAACCAAGCCTTTAGTGCGTATTTTTTATTATACGTTTATTGATAGAGGCCTTTTGGTGGTCTTACTCTAGAATTTGTGTAAAGACAAAGTGGGCAGACCAAAGCATTGCCTCGTTGCGCCGAGCGCGCTTGCTCGAGATCTATGACGTCTCTCGATAATCTTCAGTTTGGCAACCATTCTTTTTTGTTTGCACAGCCACCGGACCTGCCACACGCTCTATTTCGCCCTGCAAACCTTTGAACAGCCCCAGCATGAATAAAAACTCAGCCACTACGAATAATGGGCCGATTATAAACCCGCTAATGTCATCCACAAACGCCGGTTTTTTCCCCTCGTAATAATGTCCGGCAAATTGGAAGCCCCAACCAATAACAAATAAGCCTAAGCCCGAAGAAAGCCAAAGCATTGTTGTTTCGGCCGCCAATGTGCGGCCAATCATCCAACATCCACCCAATAACGCACTCATTACCAGACCCAAAGACAAACTCAATCTCAGGTAATATACGCTGCTGAATACGATCAGAAATAAAACGGGACTCAGGCTTAAATCACCTAACACAATGTGTGGTCGAGATAGAAGAATTGCAATCGCGACAATAATCATTGGGATACCAATAAAATGCGTCACGATATTGCGGGGATCTCTATGGTAAGTCGCATAGCTTGATAACTGTTCAACTAGGGTTTTCATGTTGCCTCTCATTTCTATGTTTATCTCGCGCAAAGCGTAACAAGAGCATAAACATGAGTCTGTCAGGTAGCCGACAGTTGGTGAAGGCTACGTGTTGCCTTGCAACACCATAATCAGGATAACGTTTTGCCGCCTACAAAGGCTCGCAGACCTGCTAAATCGGTAATCTCTATTTTCCCATAACTCAAGCAAATTAAATTAAGGTCAGCCAAGTCTTTGAGAATTTGATTTGCAGTTTGCCGAGAGACAGAGAGCAGGCGCGCTAGACTTTCTTGTGGAACGTTTACAACAACTGGTGAACGACTCGCTTCGGCACTATTGAAAGTCTGCTCCTGGGCGATTAAAACAAGCCGCTTCGCCAGACGAATAGGCGCCGGCAACAACGCCATGTCTTCAAGCAACAGAAAAGATAAACGCAATTTATGCGTTAATAAGCAACCAAAGTCTTGCCAAAATTGAGGCGATGCATTCAATAGGTCGTGTAGCGCTTTCTGTGGAAAGTGTAGTAATTTTGTCTGCGTCTCGGCTGATGCGTTATGCGTACGAACATTTTTGTCAAACAAAGAGACCTCACCTATCCAGTTCGGTGCTTCGATAAACGTGAGCAGCGCCTCTTTGCCATGACTGTCGAGCCCATAGATTCGCACACTACCCGATAACACTGCGTATAAGCCATCCGGCGCATCGCCGCGCCTGAACAACATTTCTCCCTCGCTATAGTCGCAACAGAGTGCGATTGCTAACAGCTTTGTTTTTAAATCAGGCGCACACCCAGCAAACCAGCTACCTGATTCTAAAATAGACCGCTGCACCGCATTTACCTGCATCTACGACCTCAAGATGCCTGATTTCTAAGCACTAACATTGGCGGCGTGCGTGCAATATGCCTGACTTGCCAGACACCTAAGCCACCAACTAACGCGGCACTCGCGATCGGGAAATATAACCATAATTCAAAGTGAAACCCACTAACACCAGCAAACACAACGCCCTGCATTAAATTCAATGCAAACTCCGCACACAAGACAGCCATGCCACCCGCAACAAAACCCAAGCAGGAAAATTCATAAAAATACGAACGCCCAAGAAATTGACTTGTTGAACCAATGACGCGAGCAATCACAGCCTCTTTAATTCGCTGTGACATACTGGCATTCGTGAGTGATGCAACGACCAATAACGCCGCAATCAGCACAAAGCTAAGCACTAGCTCAAGCATACGCGACACCTGCGAGACGATTGCGCGTACTTTCTTCACAATCTGATCCAATTCAATGATACTGACGCTCGGGTAATTTCTTGCCAACACATTCAGTTTTGCTTTGTCAGCATTCGGCAAGTGAAAAGACGTTATGTAGGTCTCCGCGAAATCAGCGAGATCACCCTGACGAAAAAACACATAAAAATTCGGTCGCATACTGTCCCATTGTACGGTGCGAATGCTAACCACGGTTGCCTCCACAAACCGCGCGCCTATCGTAAACCCAAGCACATCATCAAGTTCGATACCGATATTATCGGCGAGCTCCTGCTCAACGGATACCTCGAGAGCCGACTGATCATTTCTTAAGGTGGGGTTTTCATTCTCAACCCACCACTGCCCATCAATGATTTCGTTATCTGAGGGTAGCTCAGCCGCCCAGCTCAAATTCAATTCACGGTTGAGTGCCGCCACATCCTTTGTCACGGCCACTTTCACATCATCACCATTGATGTGACTGAGTCTGCCACGAACCATCGGATAGAGCGCTTGGGGGCTCTTGTCAAAGCCTTCAAGATCCTCTTGTAAGGGCGCGACTTGCTCTGGTGCTACGTTAATAAGAAAATGATTCGGCGCATCATCTGGCAATTGGCTTTGCCAATCACTAATTAAAGACGTTCTGGTAAGAAAAATTAACGCAAACAGGCAAATTGCAAACGCATAAACCGAGGTTAGTAAAAAGGTTTGTTTGGTCTGTGTTATTAAACGACCAAACCCAAATCGCGCAGCGCTACCTAGCGCAAGCTTGGGCAACAGCCAGCGTTGAATCAACTTGTAAAAAGCAATACTCGCCACGAATAAAATAACCAACAATGCCACGCAAGCCACCGCAAATAAGCCGACTAATGGCCAACTACCAATGTATAAACGCAATAGGCAAGCAACGGCGCCTAACGCACCGACCATAAAAAATGGCGATTGCTTGGCTAAGGCTTGTCCATCAGGGCGAAGCACAACCATCGGACTTACGCGCCTTAACCCACCTAATAAGGGCAACGCAAATCCCATCGTGGCAACAAGCAAGGTAATAACCGCATAAATGGAAGGCTTCATCGCGACCGCTAAAATGCCACTTGCGGCGGGTAACTCAGGCATAAATTGAATAAGCGCCACGGCCAGTAAATACGAAACGAGGTAACCCACTATTACACCGAGAAGTAAAGCAAGTGCGCTCAGCATGAGCACTTGCATAAAAAACAAACTAAAAATTTGGTTACCGCGCATACCCAGCGTTTTCATAACACCCACCGTTTGCAACTGCGCCTGCGCGTACTGGCGAGCGCAAAGTGCAATGGCTAGCACCGCAAGACAAACCGTTAATCCCGCCCCCAGCAATAGGTATGATTCAGCTCGATCGAGGGCGCTTGCAATGGCCGGCCGACCCTCTTTTATACCTTGCCACTGCTGGCTTGGGTTAATACGCGCTTTTATCCATGCATCAAAAACTGCGAGATCCGCTTCACTACCCGCGAAATAATATCGCCACTTGGCACGACTACCAGCTTGCAGTAGATTCGCCTTGGCTAAATCTTCTAGCCTCAGCAAAACACGGGGGGCAATGCCGGAAAGTTGAAACCCAATATCTGGTTCTTGCTCTAAAACACGCGTCGCACTGAAACGCGCATCACCAAGAAAAACCTCGCCATTTTTTTCAACCGCCAGCAATGGGAACAAGCGCTGATGCATCCATACTTCGCCACTCGCCAAACGCGGCGGTCTTGTCGACGTTTCAGCGCGAGTTACTTCCCCATATATGAAGGACTGCAATTCGCCTTTTAAGGGATAGGCATCATCAACCGCCTTGACCGACACCAGCTGCATAGCCTCACCAGCCAGCAACATAGAGGAGAGTTCAATTGCTTTCGACTGCTTTAAATTTAAGGCCGCCGCTTTTTCGAGCCACGCGGCGGGCACATCTCTTGGACTGACGAGCTGCCGGTCACCCGCAAGAAAGTCTGCCGATGAACTCAATAAAGCCTTATTTAAAAAGGTCGTTAACGACAAAATACTCACGACACTGGCTGCCGAAATGACAAGCGCGGCCAGCAGTAACCGCAATGCTGGCAGATGACTTTGGCGCCTGAGCATTCTATATGCAGTAGTAACTAAATTTATTCTCATACTCAGCTCTCAGCGATCATACCGTCGGCAATATGTATACGACGATCGCAACGCTCAGCGAGGCTTGAATCATGCGTTACCAAAACGAGCGTTGTGCCATGTTGCGCATTAAGCTCAAACAAGCTCTGAATAATGGCTTCACCGGTCTCACTATCTAAATTGCCAGTCGGCTCATCAGCGAAGAGTATCTTAGGTGATGCGACAAACGCGCGAGCGAGCGCGACACGCTGCTGCTCACCCCCGGACAATTGCTCTGGAAAATGCGCCAGGCGATCGGTTAAACCGAGTTCAATTAACTTTGCTTGTGCTTTCTCTTTCGCATCGGCGGCCCCGGCTAACTCGAGTGGCAACATAACATTTTGCAAGGCACTGAGGGTTGGTAGCAAATGAAAGGACTGAAATACAAAGCCTACATGTTGAGCGCGTAATTCCGCACGCTGGTCTTCGTTCATTTCGTGCAGAGCAGACCCGAGCATCCAAGATTCACCTTGACTCAATTCATCAAGCCCAGCCAAAATACCCAGCAAAGTGGTTTTACCCGATCCGGACTTGCCCACAATGGCACAACTCTCACCTTGCTTGATTGCTAAGTCTAAGCCACGCAAAATTTCGAGCTCACGCTCAGGTAACACGACACTCTTTTTTAACGAAACCGCTTTTATCGCGGGTACAGACTGACTGGATGGCATGCGAACACACAACTCACTTAAGCTTAATTTTGCACCCCTACACAGGGCACACAAACGGTTAATATTTTTAGCGCTTTTTGGGCTAACTTTAATTGCCCTTGCTACCACGAAGAGCTTCGGTAACGAAGCACCTCAACATCACATTCTGGTACTAGGTGACAGTTTAAGCGCAGCCTATGGTATTCCAAGACAAGATGGTTGGGTAGCCTTACTCTCAGAAGAACTAAATGGATCAAACATCAAAGTGACAAATGCCAGTATCAGTGGTGAGACGACAGATGGTGGTTTGCGGGCCCTCCCTCAATTATTAGACCAACTAAATCCAAGCTTAGTGTTAATTGAACTCGGCGCAAACGATGGCCTGCGAGGCTTTCCCATCACGACTATTAAACAAAACTTAGACAAGATGATCGCGCTTAGCCGGCAAAGCCAAGCCGACGTCATGTTAATCGGCATTCATATCCCAACCAACTATGGCAGGCGCTATACGCAGGCCTTTCATGCCATTTATCACCAACTCGCCGATCAACATAACTTAGCACTCGTGCCTTTTTTACTCGACGGTGTTGCGCTAAAACCTGAACTGATGCAAGACGATGGCTTGCATCCGAAAAGTACGGGGCAACCATTAATGCTCGATAATGTCATGCAAATACTTTCGCCCTACTTGAGCAAACGCGGCCTTTAATCAGCTAGGTAAAAATTGTGGATTTTTAATCAACAGCCATTTTTGTATCGAGAAAATTTAGAGCCGCCTGCTCGCTCCAATACTCGCCTGAGTACTCTGGTTGATTGCTTACGCCCATGAACCCGACATGGCCGCCCGATTGTGGATATGCAAAATGCAGAAAATCACTTTCTATCGACTTATCGCTTGGAAAGCATTCTGGCGTTAAAAACGGATCGTCTTTGGCGCTAATTAACAAACTCGGCACGTTAACCTCACCTAACCAAGGCAAACTGCTGCTTTTCTCCCAGTAATCAAGCGCACTGGCAAAGCCATTTAGCGGCGCAGTGTAACGTTCATCCATTTCCGCAAAGGTCCGAATTTTCGAGAAGCCCGATACGTCAATTTGGCCGGGAAATGCTTCGGCTTTTTGCGCAAATTTTTCACTAAAGCTCGTCAAAAAATAACGCATATAAATTCGATTTGATCGTAACGCGAGTTTGTCGGCGGTACTGATTAAATCAAAAGGCACTGATAGCACAACCGCCGCTTTGACCTGTGGCGCCTTTTGCGCTATTTCTCGCCCCAGATATAGCATGGTTTTATTACCGCCAATGCTAAACCCACACAAAGCAATGCTGTGATAGCCCAACTCTACCGCGTTCTGGATCACCAAACGCAGATCATCGGTATGACCGCTGTGGTAAGTGACTAAATTTCGATTAGGTTCACCGCTGCAGCCACGAAAGCTCCAAGCAGCAACAGCCCACCCTCGCTGCAAGGCGGCGCGCGCCATACCTTGCACGTAGGGGCGACGACTATGACCTTCCAGTCCATGACTGATGATGAGGAGCTTTTTAACTGATCGATGATTTGCATCGTCACCGTACCAATCGACATCAACAAAGTCCTCATCTGGGGTCTCCACGCGTTGGGTTCGATCAGGCTTCAGTTTTACCCTACGAAATACCGACGGAAAAATACTTTGGAGATGTCCATTACGAAAAAAAAATGGAATTTTGACTTGCTCTGGCGATCGCCAAACCATATGTTCTTTAAACCTCTTAGCCCTAAAAAATGTTTACGGTTTAACCAAGTTGGTCAACAAATAGTAAGCGAGAACAAATAAGTTTAAAAGTGCATAGTTTAATATTGACGACTAAAAGTTAACTGTTTAATATTCGCGCCGTTGTGTTATTCCCCGATAGCTCAGTTGGTAGAGCACCGGACTGTTAATCCGTAGGTCGCTGGTTCGAGCCCAGCTCGGGGAGCCAACTTCTTTTAGTTTCTATTTTCTTCCGTACCTCTTCGTGTTGCACGTCCAGAATGCCTACATTGCTTGTATACTCAAACTCAATCTGAGGAATATGGCTGATTCAGGAAACACTGCTCTTTGATTTTTAGTTAACGGCGCCGTAGCCGAAGCTTTACACTCCGTATAAACTATATTTCCATTGGCATCGCGACCCATTAAATCTATCCAGGTTCTAGTGCCGCTCTGCGTCTTAATAGTAACCTGTTGAACTACTCCAGACTGGGTTTTCTGTAACTGGCCCATAACTTGATTTTCGAAGGCATCCCCGGCAGCTTTATTCTTGGCTAACTGAGTAGCTGCATTGTTTGTGACATCAGAACACTCTGACGCCGCCGTCGTACTAAATCCCGTTCTGCCCTAGTGCTTCGCGAGTTTAACAAGCAATTTCTCTTGATGCACCTAGTGGGTTAATTTTCGATCCCTAGAAGCACCTTTCGTCTAAATAGCACTCGCTCCTTTTAGCTGCTGATCACGCGCGGCTGTAGAATGTAGTTTAGAATACGATCTTGTTCCGCGCGTAATGGAACAAGCTTTAAACAATGCACCCATCACCTTTAAAACAAGCACTCGCACCAACGGTGCGACTCAGGCCCGTAGGGACTGAGCGGGGCAGCTGAGTCTGCGAAGCAGCAAAGCTGGGCATAGGTGCGCGTAGGGCTTGGCCGCAGATACGGCCGCATAGGGAGCGAAGCGACTCTTGCAGCCACTTATTAGATCATTTAATTTTCTTTCGAGCAAAATCAAGCTTTTTCTTTTCTGCTGCAGTAATAGCATTCTCCACAGGCTTATAAAGCTCTACAACTTTTACGTAATCTTTATTCTCCCAAGCTTTTCTAACCTCTTTCCTGATATGAACCAATCTCGTTTCTAGCTCATATTGATTACACTCTTTTTCCCTAAAGTCTGATAAGCGTTTAAAACTAAACCTATCATTTTGCAAATAATCTACCGCATAACTTGATAAAAGCAACGCTAATCGAGAAAGGCCACTCTCAAGTGCAGCGGAGGTATCTGCTTGGAAAATCGTATAATTCTCCTTTTCGGCCACTCCTTCTAATCTAAGAATTTCACCTAAGTTAAACGGTCTTTCTTGCCCATTATAAAGAGCTTCTAGCTGACCTACCTCTACACCAATTTCATATGATCGTATTGAATCAAAATGGACAACTACAAACACTTTATCACTTTCATAACGCACAAAGTCACTAGTCGACGATTTACAACGAAAACCATACTTAGACGTAAGAAACAAAAATTTATCTTGAACCAATCTAATAAACTCACTAGCCATTACAATTCCTCACCAAAGCCATTAACCAACCTCCTATCATTTAGGAGGTTGGTATGCACCCGTTGATTTATCGTATTGCCAGCCGCGAGACTCTAAAAGTTTACGTTCAGCATTTAGGAAACCACCAGTTTGTATTTGCTGGCCGGTCTTAGGATCGCGGTAGGAATCGTAAATGGGATTGCCTTTGTTCATCTGTTCTCGCAGATGACCTGAATTTTGTTTCCAGTTTGCCTTGGCGTTACCTTTATCTGGTAAGTGGAGCATGAAATCTCCATCTTTCCAGCCATCAGGTTTGGTAGTGGATTCTTTACCCCACTTAAAGAGGTTTAAGCCTCCTTTATCTCCCCCCTTTGTGACGGATGCCTTATCTGCTATTTTCTTAGCTTTTGCCGCTCTTCTTGCAAGAGTTCCCAGCCCTGTTGGGTCAGCCATCGTTAAAAGCGTCAAGCCGGCATCGGCGTAATTCCCTGCCACCATTGCAGCAGAAAAATCGACGAAATCCAAACCTAGCGTGATCAGCTTAATCGCAACGTTACCATCCGGATCAATGTACATATACGGATTGTTATTGGCATATGCGTAGCGATTAAAGCTTTGTAGATTTGCCGCGTTAAACTCAACTGGATCTGGCGATAAGAAACGTCCTAATTTTGGGTCGTACCATCGCGCTTGGAAATAGTTGAGTCCCATCTCCTCCTGCTTGCCCGTATACCAAAATGGGTTCGCCGCATTATTCTTGTTTTCAATACGATTGCCATAAGGCGTATATTCCTCAGTCCAAAGGGTATCGCCATTTGCGTCCGTCGCCGCGATTGTCGAGCCCAACGCGTCGTGATGATAAAAGGTGACCGTCTCGTTGGCTAAGGTGTTCAAACACAATAGTGATACAAAAAAAGTAGCTAATACTCGAATAAACTGACTCATCATAACCTCCTTATTCCGCTACCCAAGTCGCATTGACTTGCGCAGTAATGCTGTCTCTCTGTGCACCTAAAAGTGAAATACTGCCGTTAACAGGCGTTCCTAGCGCCGTCATCTCATCAGTTAGGATGTCGATGCCCGCTTGATTTAAGGTAAAGGCCCCTAACTTTATTTTATCAATTTTCCAAGAGGCCCCCTTATACCAGTTTGTAAGTAAAACTTGATCCGCAGTACCCAAGATATAAACACGCAGACTGTTGCCCTCTCTAACCAGCCAAACCGCCTGAATATCCTGCTCGGTATGGCCAAGCTGCAGCGTATCTGTTGAGTTTTCAGCTTCAACATCCCAGTTTTGTATTTTATCCTTCCCATCACCAGGGGCGTAGAAATAGGTATCTGAACCTGTTCCACCTCTGAGCACATCTCGTCCTTTGCCGCCCGTGATAAGGTCATCCCCATCGTAGGTACTGAGTAGATCATTTTTATCAGTGCCGGTTACCGTCTCCGCACCTTGATGGCCCTGATAATTGATTTTCCCATTAGTTTTAACTTTTACATATGGCTCCAGAAGCAATGCAATTTCGTCTGCTGTGATCACCTCGCCGTCAGGCAAGACCAAGGCATCAATTCCTTTCCCGATTGCTCTCGCCGTTTTCGATTTGAAAAACTTATCGATACGAATAGAGTTTGGTTCGCCATTTAAATCGAAGGTAATCAATAAGTGCCGATTGCTACGTACAAAAAATGCGATGTTATCCACCATGCTATTCTCAGCAAATTTTAGAACGTCATAGCCACTCCTCACATCGCCGATTATTCTGGCCTCGCCTGCATAGTCATTAGAAATAACAAACGTATCATCACCCGCACCTCCGTAAACAATCTCACCTTGGCGCAAATTGATTATATCGTTGCCGTCTTGAGTCCATACAAACAATTCGGTGGCATTTGGATCATTGCT
>CAJWAD010000025.1 GCA_913020245.1 uncultured Oleiphilus sp. | reverse complement strand
AAAGTAACAGCATAATAGTGCTAGAAGCCATAACAGGTCACACTATCTAGCTGCTTTGTGGTTCATTAATCATCATCATAGCAGCCGCCTCATCAATCACTGGGATATCAAGCGATTCGGCCTTCACCAATTTTGATCCAGCATTTTCACCAGCAATTAGGTAATCTGTTTTTTTCGAGATAGAGCCTGAAACTTTTGCGCCGGCTTGTAACATTTTCTGCTTCATCTCTTCTCGCGAAAAATGGGGCAATGTGCCTGTAATTACCACAGTTTTGTTAGTAAGCGCTAAATTCTGATTTGCTACCAGATTTTTCGAAAATTGAGGCGCTAACCCGAGGCTAGTGAGCGCTTCAACAAGTTGTCTATTTGACGGACTATTGGTGAATTCAAGTACATTCGAAGCCACAATTGGGCCAATGTCTTCCAACGCTATCAAGGCTTCTTCAGTCATATCAAAAAGATGCCAGATCGTATCAATCGCTCCGGCTAAAGTGCGTGCGGTGGTTTCGCCGACTTCGCGAATTCCCAAAGCGTAAATAAAACGCTCAGCCAACGGTCGCTTCGAGTTCTCAATAGCTGCCGTAAGCTTGTCCGCACTTTTCTCACCCATGCGCTCAAGCAAAACAAGATCCGGTTTTTTTAATCGATAGATATCCGAAACACAAGTGAGCAGTTCTTTGTCAACCAATTGCTCCACCAGCTTATCACCAAAACCATCCACATCCATGGCCTTTCGCGATACAAAATGTTTGATAGTCTCTTTAAGCTGTGCGGGACACAAAAGCCGCCCTGTGCAGCGTGCAATCGTTTCGTCTTGCTCAATTGGAGAGGCACAGATGGGGCAGATCTCTGGCAATAGAATTTTAGTCGTCGATTCGGGGCGTTCCTCTAAAATTACACGCTGTACCTTGGGTATCACATCACCAGCCCGCTGAATAACAACTCGATCGCCTATTCGCACCCCTAAACGTTCAATTTCGTCCATGTTATGCAAGGTTGCATTACTGACCGTAACACCACCCACGAAAACTGGCGCTAAGCGCGCTACCGGTGTAATCGCACCCGTTCGACCCACCTGAAAATCAACTTCATTCAGACAGGTAATCGCTTCCTCAGCTGGAAATTTATACGCCGTTGCCCAGCGTGGCGCGCGCGACACAAAACCGAGCTGAGACTGCTCCGAAAATGCATCGACTTTGAACACAAGCCCATCAATTTCGTAAGCTAACCCAGTACGCATTTGTGATAATTGGCTAACATACGTTTTGAGTGCGTGCGCATCGCTTATTTTTTGCACATAGTTGTTTACTGAAAAGCCCCAACGCTTTATGCACGCTAGGGCTTCGCAATGAGTGCTGGCAACGATCTGATCGCCTCGCTCATCGTTATTCGCAACATAACCAATTGCATAAGCAAACATACTTAATCGACGTGAAGCCGTTACAGCTGAATCTAACTGACGTAAACTTCCTGCAGCCGCGTTGCGCGGATTAACAAATCGCTTTTGTGATTGCGCCTCTGCTTTGTAATTTAGCGTTTGAAACGCCTGTTTAGACATGTATATTTCGCCACGCACTTCAAGCGACTCAGGCCAATCATCGCCCAGCAACTGTAGAGGCACATCATGAATAGTTTTGACGTTTAACGTTATATCCTCCCCAGTTGTGCCATCCCCGCGCGTTGCCGCATAGTCTAGTTTTCCATTTACATAAAAAAGACTAACAGCAATCCCGTCTAGCTTCGGTTCGCCAACTAATGGGATAAACCTTTCACTCTCTAACCGACTAGAAAGACGATTACAAAACTCATCTAACTGTGCCTGATTGAAGACATTGTCCAACGACAACATTGGCACCTTATGTTTGATCTGCGAAAACGAGTCAAGTGGCGGTGCCCCAACGCGTCGCGTAGGCGAGTTGGCGTCTTGTAAGGCAGGATATTGTTGTTCAAGGGCAACCAGCTGCTGAAATAAACGATCGTATTCCGAATCGGGAATAGTTGGGGCGTCTAAGGTGTAGTAGGCGTGACTATGCTGCTTTAAAATTTTTGATAATCGAACAATTTCAGCTTGAGCTTTTTGGGGGGACATGTTGCGTCGCGCTTGTGTTAATGGGTTCAGGCGCGCGCTTTGGCTAGCTGTTTACGTTCAAACTCTTTGATACGTTGGCGACAGTGCTCAATTGTCTGAGATGTCAACGTACTGCGGTTTTCATCCTTTAATTCACCCTTCAGGTTCTCAGCAAAACAGCGTGCGGTTTCAGTCATGTACTCAAACGCTTTTATATAGTCTTTCGGGCCAGGCACACTCATGAAGAAGCTTACGCCCGGCGTCTCAATTTCTTCTAGTTTATCTGGGTCAAAATACCCTGGCTCTACCGCATTTGCGACACTAAACTGAATTGGACTTAACAAGTCATCTTGCTCATGACGGTGAAAGATAGACATTTCACCATGCTCCATTCCACAAGCTTCTAAAAGTGTTTTTATCGCCGCGCCAGAAAACTTTTCACCCAATTTTGCGTCGACATTAATCACAATCACCTCATGTTCCTGTGCATCACTGTAATCGATATTTGTAGTCTGAGAGGCCTCTACGGCAGGAATGCGAATACCCGTATCTAAAACCGACTCGGATACAGCAGGCTCCGCCTCTTGATGTGTTTCTGAACCTGACAAATTATCATCAACGACCGGCTCTATTTTGTCAGAAAAATTGGCACTGATTACTGGATCACTGGCATCTAGGGATGTGTTCGCGAAGGATCCTTCTGAATCGACTGAACCTGTCTGAGCAAGCGGCTCATCTGCATCAGGTAGTCTCGAGTCATCACCGCGTTCAATGACACGAACCTGACTGCCTGGCAGCTCTGGGTTGTAGTCATCATCTAATGGCGATGTTTCAATATGACCACCCATATCACGAGACATTTTCAAAGAGTCATTTTTGGCAAGACGAACACGACGAAACCCGTCTACCAAAATACCTAAGATAATCGCTACTCCAGCGATAATAAGCCAATCTCTTAGATCCATTTTATCTCTATTACGGTCTTATTAGTTAACCTCAGCGCATGCAATTATCAAAAAATAGCGTGCGACCATATGCCTGTATATTAGCTGCATTTATAAGAAGAAACCAACGCATAACTAGAAAGCTTCCAGCTTGTAATAATTTGGCAAGTTGTCCTTAAAATTATGCGCCCGCCATCTCCGCCGCTTTTTCAACATCAACCGATACAAGACGCGAAACGCCTGGTTCATGCATTGTCACCCCCATGAGCTGATCCGCCATTTCCATGGACACTTTGTTGTGGGATATGTATATGAACTGCACGCTTGTCGACATACTTTTCACTAAGTTAGCAAAACGGCCAACATTTGCATCATCCAAAGGCGCATCTACTTCATCTAACATACAAAACGGTGCTGGATTCAACTTAAAGATAGAAAAAATCAAAGCCAGCGCTGTTAGAGCCTTTTCCCCACCCGAAAGCAAATGGATTGTTGAATTTTTTTTCCCCGGTGGTTGTGCAATTATCGCGACACCTGTTTCCAACATGTCATGATCGGTTAACTCTAAATAAGCGCTGCCACCGCCAAAAATTTTTGGAAACAGCTCTTGCAAACCAGCATTAACACGATCGTAGGTTTCTTTAAACCGAGTCCGCGTCTCTTTATCAATCTTTCGGATCGCCGCAGAGAGCGTATCGAGCGCTTCGGTTAGCTCGGCATCTTGTTCGTCCAAATAATTTTTACGCACACTTTGCTCTTCATACTCATCAATCGCAGCAAGATTTATTGGCCCTAAGCGTTGAATTCTATCGGCTAATAATGAGAGCTCCTCAGTCAGAGCTTCTACCGTCTCCTCACTACCTAATTCACTTAGCACCTCGATGATATCCGTGTGATTTTCTTCAACTTCTCGCACATACTGATGCTGCTGCAGCTCGACCGCCTGATATTCCATACGCAAAGATTCAAGCTCAGAGCGTGTCTCTGATAATTTTACCTCTTGTTGACTGCGCACAGAATCAAACTCACGTAATTGGGCCAGCAAACTATCGAGAGCCAGCCGCACTTTTTCAAGCTCTTCTTCGTCAATTTGATGCGTCTCTAACAAGATTTGTAACTGCAAACTTAACTCTTCAAGCAAGCCTTGGTCTGCATCTTCACTTAACAAAGTTTGCCTACTCTCGCTCAAACGATACGTCGCTTCTTCCGTCGTTTGAACAGAATATTTCAGCATGCGAACCCTATTATCAACCTTCTCTTTTTCAATATTTTTCGCATGCACCTGCGCTTGTAAATTCTGATCTCGAACTCGCGCATTGGCAATGCGATCCTTCATTGACTCACGCGCAGTTAATAATTCCGCTTTGAGGCAAGTCCGCTCATCTACTTTCAATAATGCTTCTTGCCAAGCCTCTTGCAGCAGCTCGAGCTCTGCCTGCTCTAAGCTCATGGATTCGTTAACCTCAGTAATATCCTCTCGATTTCGTGAAACGCGCAATGCAAACTGCTCAACCTTCGCTTTTTGGGCACTCACTTCAATACTTTTTTTATTAAATGCGAGCTCAGCCTCACGAAAATCTCCCTGCGCACAATCAACGGATGCTCTTAACGCCTCTGATGCCGCATTGGCTTTTTTGACGGCATCATCAGCCAGGCCTTTCGCATCCTCTAACAACTGCCACTCATGCTCTAACTCATCAATCTGATTGCGGCGCGCGAGAAACCCCAACGATGCTTGAGCGCTAGAATCAGGGGTTTGTAACCAGTCAGACCCAATGCAAACACCCAATGGCGTAATATAAGTGAGACCCGCCGGCAACTCTCGCCTCAAACTGATCGCATCAACTGCGCTTTCAATAGGTTTAAATTGGTTTAATAGTCGATTTAATACCGCCGAACCTTTCACTTTTTCAGCTAAGGTGCCAGGCATAGCAGACGCGCTGGCTACTGACGTATCAGCGGCTTTCGCGTCAAACACGTTTAAACCTTCAAACGCTGTTTCTTTAGCATTCGCTAAGCCCTCAAAACCGTTTACTTTTATTCGGTTTAGTTGTTGGCTCAGCGCAGCCTCAACGGCCGTTTCCCATCCTAATTTGACCTGAATATCATCAACCAATAACCCTTGCGCTTCCAAGCCTAAGGATTCAAACGTATCTTGAATTTTTCCGGTTGTTTGAACGCGCATGCTCTCCTGCATCGCTTTTAAGCCAGCTAACACCGCGCTATTTTCGTCGGATGCTTTTACAGCGCGCTGGTGTTTGCTTTGCGCCAAACGCATGACCTCTTTACTCGACTCATACGATGCCGTTTTAGTATCTAGTGCTGCCTGCTTTTCATCCAGCAAACGTTTAAGTGCATCAAGCTCTTCACTTACCATTTCAACATCATAATGCGCTTGCTCAGCCACTAAGCCTTGGCGCTCATCTTGAAAACGAGCTAAACGCTCATTGAGCCGCCGTATCGATTGCTGTAACTGCATGACCTGAGATTCTCCTCGTTCAGCATCCCGTTGCGCTTGGCCTAACGCCTCCTGAAACGAATCCCACTCAGATACTTGCTCTGCATGCGAAATCTCAATCTCTTCAAGTTCTTTGCGACCTAGCTCTCGGGACGAAGATAGCTCACTCAATATTGGCCCCAGCTCATCAGATTCAGAGACAGCGGCCTCTAAGTCCTTAAACTGCCCCGCTAGACGCTCTTCATGCAGCACTACCTCATCATGCAAACGATTCAGCTCTTCATCACGTTTGTTCAAACGCTTACGCTCAAAACTCAACTGTTGTTCTAACTTCGCGATCTCTGCACCCGATTTATAATAATTGGCCTGCCGCTGACCATATGATGATTGCATGCTCTCTAACTCAGTCCGACACGCTCCGGCTTTTGCTTCCTGAGCATTCTTATTCACAACGATTGTCTCAATAAGCGTTTCGCAGGTTACAACTGAATTTTTGATAGTAAGACGTTTCTGTTCTAACGCCTCCCAGAACCTCGCATTTAATTTGGCTTTGCCCCCGCGCTGCTCTTTTTTATACTTGGAAAATCTTTCCGCCGCATTTGCCTGACGCTTCAGATGCGCTAACTGCTTTCCCAATTCTTCTCGAATATCATTAAGGCGATCTAAATTTTCTTGCGTTCGACGCATTCGGTTTTCTGTGTCTCTGCGCCGCTCTTTGTATTTAGAAATACCCGCAGCCTCCTCAAGATAAACGCGCAGCTCCTCAGGCTTAGACTCAATTAACCGAGAAATCATTCCTTGTTCAATGATCGCGTAACTCCTAGGCCCCATTCCGGTGCCCAGAAAAATGTCAGTCACATCACGCCGGCGACATTTCGAACCGTTTAAATAGTATTGGGAAACGCCCTCACGAGTAACCTTACGCTTGATCGAGATTTCAGCGTAACCTGAATATTCCCCGCTTATCACGCCACCTGTATTTTCGAAGAGAAGTTCAATAGTGGCCTGTCCAACGGGCTGCCTGTTTGTTGCCCCATTAAAAATAACATCCGTCATCGCCTCGCCACGCAAATGCTTAGCCGAGCTTTCACCCATCACCCAGCGCACCGCATCAATAATGTTTGATTTACCACAGCCGTTTGGGCCAACAATCGATGTCATATTGCTTGGGAAGGTCACGGTCGTTGGCTCAACAAAAGATTTAAACCCAACTAATTTGATCGATTTAAGGCGCATGCGTGTTGTTATTTAACAAGTTTGAAAATTAGTTCGAGACGTCATTCAAAGCCAAATATCGCTAATTTGCAACCAAATAGATTGCTAAACGGTGCGACATAATTCGCTGTGGCTCCACCAAAAGACAAAACTCAGGCAAATAAAAGTCTTTTATCTACAGAGGTAACGCCATTTTTTTGACTAACGAAACAAAACATAACTAAAAATAATCTTTACTCTATGATTTTTATGGCATTTTTTTAAATGGCTTAAAAATCGCATAAACAGCCTCAAGTTATACCATTTGTGTAAATGACAACGACGAAAACCAGAGGTTAACAATGGATTCACGAGATAAAAGCGGCAATACAATTGATTTTCGTCATGCAAAAATCGTATCGACATATAATGATCTCAATCTTCAGATAAAAGACAATGATGATGTAATTTCGCGCCTTACGCGTCGATTACAAACAAGTCTTGATATTACTGAAATCGTTTCGATGTTCGCAACAGAGCTGAAAGAGATCGTTGATTTTTCGCAATTTTGTTACGAACATACCGATGGAGAAAGCACAATTGTTGGCGGCGTAAGCGGTGCGCATAGCTGCCATTTCAATTTGGCAATGGACACGATGCGCCTTGGAAGCATGAAGCTATCTCGCCGGCAACGCTTCGCAGAAGAAGAACTCTCTATTATTGAATATTTAGCCAGCACTTTGGTGTTCCCTGTGCGTAATGCCATCCTCTATCAACAAGCCTTATCGTCAGCGATGAAGGACGAACTAACCGGCTGCGGTAACCGACGTGCGCTTCAATCGAGCTTGCATCGCGAAACCGAACGCGCACTTCGTCATAAATACCCACTATCAATCATGATGATAGATATCGATCATTTTAAAGCGATTAATGATAGCTACGGTCACCCTTGCGGTGACACAGTCATTAAAGACCTCGCAACACTCTTAAAAAAACAATGCCGCCAAAGTGACTTGTGTTTTCGATATGGCGGCGAAGAATTTCTAATTATCTTAGATGAAAGTGATTGTAAGCAAAGCTTGGCTGCTGCAGAGCGTATACGCAAACATATTATGCACAGTGAGGTTTTGCATGAAGCTGCGCGCATTAAATACACGGTGAGTATCGGCGTTGCCTGCTTTAACGCTGGCGATACGCTTGACCAACTTATGACGCGCGCAGACCAGGCTCTATATCGATCAAAGAATTCAGGGCGAAACTGCAGCTCCCTCGCGCGCGCTCAAACCGAGGCACCGGTAAAAACGCAAGTTAAAATGGGTATATAAACTAACGGCCTTTTTGGGAAGGACCCTTTGACGGAGTGCGTGCCGCGGACCGCGACGAAGCAGTGCGATTGGTGTTATAAGCACGACGCTGACGGCGAACATCATCTTTATTTACTTTAGGATCACGTTTTTTTAGACGAATGGCCGATAAACCCACTAAGGCACGCAACTCATTAATCTCTTTGTTGTTTAGCTCTTCCCAAGCACCCACTTTTAAACGACTTGGTAAGAAAATGCAGCCATAACGCACCCGCTTTAAGCGGCTAACCTGCGCGCCTTGCGATTCCCAAAGTCGCCGTACCTCTCGATTCTTGCCTTCCATCAAAACAACGTGAAACCAATGATTAGTCGCATCCCCGCCCGATGCTTGAATATCGGTAAATTTTGCAAGCCCATCGTCAAGTAATACGCCTGTTTTGAGGCGCTCTATCATGCCATCATCAACACTACCCCGAATACGCACTGCATATTCTCGGTCAACCTCATATGAAGGATGCATCAAACGATTAGCCAACTCACCATCGGTCGTTAAAATCAGTAATCCGCTAGTATTAATATCTAAGCGACCAACGGAAATCCAGCGCTGACCTTTCAATTTGGGTAAATTCTCAAAAACCGTTTTACGCCCTTCTGGATCTGACCGAGAGCAAATTACCCCTTCTGGCTTGCTATACACGATAACGCGGTAGTCTTGATCTAATGCGCTTTCCAGGCGCACTTGCTTGCCATCTACTCGCACAATGTCAGAGGGAATAATATGTGCACCCAAACCCACGACATCACCGTTAATGCTCACTCTGCCCTGGGCGACCCAACGCTCAATTTCTCTACGTGAACCCAAGCCCGCCTGTGCCAGCACTTTTTGAATGCGTTCGCCTTGCTGTCGTGTTTCAGCCATTATCGTTTTCCATCAGCTCTTTTTAAGTTTAACTTGCGTGCGTTGAACTTACTTTGAGAATTTCTTGCTTAAGATCGTCATAGGTATGTACGGCCGGGAATTGAGGAAACTCATCGATAACATTCTGTGGTGATTTAAACAAAATACCTGCCTCTGCTTGTTTTAGCATAGTCGTATCATTGTAGGAATCCCCCGCTGCAATAACGCGGTAATTGAGTAGCTGAAATGCGCGCACCGACTGCCGTTTTGGATCCTTCTGGCGCAATAAGTAATTTGTAATTTTACCGGTCTCGTTCACCTCTAGCTTATGACAAAACAAAGTGGGGAATCCTAATTTCGCCATAAACGGCATACCGAACTCGTAAAACGTGTCTGATAAAATTATTAATTGGAAGCGCTGATTTATCCACTCAACAAATTCCATGGCGCCAGGCAGGGGATCGAGCGTATCAATCACCGCTTGTATTTCTTTGAGGCCATAGCCATGTTCATCAAGAATACGCAGGCGCTGTTGCATCAAAATATCGTAATCAGGAATATCACGCGTCGTCGCTTTCAGTGCCTCAATACCCGTTTTTTCGGCAAAGGCAATCCAGATCTCTGGAATCAAAACCCCTTCTAAATCAAGACAGATTAATTCCATATTTTGCTCCTATGATTGATACATTTTCTGCGATAGCTCGAATTCGGCGGCCATTCTATCTAAATAGACAGTTCTTGCATATTGATAAATCTGCTTTAAAATCGCCGCTCTAATAATCGGTTTCAGGAAAACGGCCAGATGAGCCTCGACTTTAACAATTCAGCTTCGATAACAGACGAAGCAATTCAAGCTTTAAACGCAGAGTTAAAAACGCAATCGCCAAGACAAATACTAAAGTTTGCTTTTGATCATTTTGATCATATTGCGATTTCGTTTAGCGGCGCCGAGGATGTCGCACTGATTGAACTCGCTCACCGGTTAACAAACAATCTGCAAGTTTTTTCTCTTGATACGGGGCGTTTACATCCTGAAACCTATCAATTTATCGATACCGTTCGACAGCATTTTAAAATCGATATTGAGCTAATGAGCCCAAACGCGGAAAAACTTGAGCAGTTCGTAAAACAAAAAGGCCTGTTCAGTTTTTACGAGGATGGCCACAAGGAATGCTGCAGCGTACGCAAAGTTGAACCGCTTAAACGAAAACTTAAACAACTTAATGCTTGGGTATCCGGGCAACGCAAAGACCAAAGCCCCAGCACGCGCTCTTCCGTAAACGTAATCGAAATCGATCACAATAATTCAAATGATACGCGTAAACTCATTAAGTTTAATCCGCTCGCTAACTGGTCGTCAAAAGAAGTATGGGACTACCTGCGAATCTCTGAAACGCCAGTCAATAAACTCCACAATCGAGGTTATATAAGTATTGGCTGTGAACCTTGCACCCGCTCAGTCCTTCCCAACCAACACGAACGCGAAGGTCGATGGTGGTGGGAAGAAGAAACGCAAAAAGAATGCGGCTTACACATCAGCAAATAATTACCTCTTAAACTTCTTCTTCATCGAAAGGACTGCGCAAAGCAACCGATCAACTCCTATTCTTCTATACTGCTCGCATGCTCATGATGGCCAGTTGTATGGTGCGCACGCATCATCCGCTTTTAACTTTATATTCTTTAAAGTTTCAAAGCGGGCGCCCGATAATACTTCTATACTATTTCGGTCAAATAATTAAATTAACGAAGGCTTATTATGAAAATTCAGAATAAGTTGATACTTGGCTTGTCCTCGCTCGTGCTCATAAGCCTGTTATCAGTTGCCTTTATTTCGAACGCAATTACAGCAGGTGCAGCTGAAAACACAATTTCTTCCTTAACGCAGGATAAACTTGAAACAATTCTGCAACTGAAAAAGCGTCAAATCGAATCTTATTTAAATGGCCTGCGCAAGCAAGTGCAATTAATGGCTAACGATCAGAATATAGCATCCGCAAATTTTCATTTTTTTTCTACATTTGATGCTATCAAACAGTCTTCCAGATTAAATGAGCAAGAGCAGAAGCAGCTCAAAAAATTTATCAAAGACGAACACCTTTTGCCGTATCAAAAAACGACGGGCAAAGACGTCTCGCTAGACTCGTTCTATAAGGGTTTAGACGAAAATGCGGAATTACTTCTCTACCATTATCTTTACGCAAATACCGACCAGGCAAACAGACGCGCAATGGAAAGTGCAACAAATGAATTTTCATCCTACAGCTCTCCTCATGCCGGCTACCATCGCAGTTTTGTAGACTATGCAGAAAAACTTGGTTTTGAAGATATATACCTAATTGGTCCAGATGGACGCGTGTATTACTCGTTAAACAAGGGCTTTGAACTCGGTACCTCCCTTAATGAAGGACCTTTTTCAGATTCGGGCTTAGCCAGAGTTTTTAAAAAAGCATTGACTATTCAAGCAGGCGACTTGGCGTTTGACGATTTAAATGCATACGCACCACAACTAGATGAGCCTGCAGGCTTTATTGCAACGCCTTTCATAAAATTTAAACGGGTACGGGGCGTAATGGTTGTGCAATTCCCTATAGATACCATTGATGCGATCATGACCGACGATGAAGGCTGGAAGAGTGTTGGATTAGGAAACTCAGGCGAAGCGTATTTACTTGGGTCGGATGCCACCTATCGGAGTTCAGATAGATTAGGGCTCGAAGATTTTGAAGCCTACCTAACTAAGCTCGAAGCCTCTAAAACACTCACAACAGAGGCACTGTCTGCTATCGCATATCGAGGCAATGGCATTGGCTTGCAAATCGAGGAGCCAGGAATCGCCGTTCTTAGTCAATCCAACGAGCGTGGTTTCAGTGCTGTTCCTATTGGTAGCGAAAAGATGTTGGTCGCCTACTCACCGATAACGGTTGAAGGATTTGACTGGTCCATTATAAGCAAGCAAAGAGCTGACGAGGCTTTTGCTGGTCTCGATGAGATGACGACAGACTTAAAAATTGCATTAGCAATTTTAACACTGGTTATTTTAGTGATTGCGCTTATTACTTCGCTAATCCTTGCACGCGTCATCTTCCGCCCTATTCTGGCAATTGCTGAAAACATGCATCAGCTGTCTAAAGGTGAAGCTAGCCTAAGCAGCCGTCTCGACGATAATGGAAATGATGAATTAGCCCGCCTCGCACGCGGCTTTAATCGCTTTGTGAGCAAAATTGAGGAGGTTGTCACTAATGTGATTAATACAGCAACGGCACTGCATGGCGAAAGCAATCAACTAAGTGCCTTATCTGAGCAGGGTAAACGCCATGCACAAGACCATAGCCAACAAATGGCAGACATCGACAACTCTATCAAACAAATTACATTAAGCGTTGAGGAAAATGCACGTCATGCGGCGCATGCCTCTGAAGCCGCCTCCCAAGCAAACGATAAAGCGCAGCAAAGTAGGCAAACAACCAAAGCGGCAATAGAAGCAATACAAACAGTAGAAAAAGAAGTACAAGCGACCGCCAATACGCTCAGCACCCTCGAAACAGATGTGCAAAGTGTTTCCGAAGTGCTGGCAGTTATCAACTCTATTTCAGATCAAACCAACCTTTTAGCCTTAAATGCCGCAATCGAGGCGGCTCGGGCGGGCGCACATGGCAGAGGCTTCGCCGTTGTAGCAGACGAAGTTCGCAGCCTGTCTTACAAAATTCAGTCCGAAACACATCAAATCTACGAAACAATAAATACACTTTCACAGGCGACGAGCATGGCAGTGACTAGCATGGGGTCGAGCTCGGCAAGAGCAATTGAGGGGGCAAATTTATCAGCAGATGCCGGCAAAGCCCTTACCAAAGTTGTATCGGCTGGTGATGACATCATGCATATCAATCTTCAGGTTGCCAGCATGACAGAGGAACAAAGCTGCTTAGTAAAAGAAATAAGAGAAAATATTGAGAGTGCTGAATCAATTTCTCGAGAATCAGCGCAAGCCGCTGACGATATTCACCGAGCGGGTAAACAAGTAGAGACCCTGTCGGACCAGCTTCAAGAAGCGGTTTCACAGTTTACCCGATCCTGACCTAGACCAGGTTTCGATCAGATTTAATGTCAAGTCAAATACTAGTCGCTCAGCAAACCTCAATACTGGGCGATGTGTTCAATAAGATGGTAGCGTCATATCGTTGAAGAGACTAGATACATCTTCGCGATGAACATGCATATAAAACGCCTCATCGATCACTTCTTTCGTAAGATGAGGTGCAAAACGTGCAATGAAGTCATACATAAAACCACGCATAAACGCATTTTTACGCAACCCAATATTTGTAATACTTGGCTCAAATAGCTCATCTGCTGCAAGCCCAACCAAACCGTAATCTTTCTCTCTATCGTATGCCATAGACGCAACAATACCGACACCCAAACCCATTTTCACGTAGGTTTTGATGACATCTGAATCTGACGCAGTAAACACGATATCGGGACGCAAGCGATGCTTTTCAAACGCCTCATCAAGTTTTGACCTACCTGTAAACCCTTTGATATAGGTAACAAGGGGGTATTCGGCGAGTTTTTCTAAGGTCAGATACTTTTCGTTCAATAACTCATGCCCCTCGGGCACGATTACAACTCGGTTCCACGAATAACAAGGCATCATTATCAGGTCTTGATGCGAACTAATCGCCTCTGTCGCGATCGCAAAATCAACGGTACCGTCTGCTGCCATATCAGAGATTTGTGCCGGGGTACCTTGGTGCATATGCAACGATACCTCAGGGTAAAATTCCATAAAGCGGTTAATAACGGGAGGCAACACATAACGCGCTTGCGTATGAGTGGTCGCAATAGAGAGATCACCGCGTTGTTCACTGTTAAACTCTTGCGCTATCTTTTTGATGCTCTCGACCTGCGACAAAATATCACCCGCTACCTGCAAGATTTGTTCACCTGCCGGCGTAATACGAGTAAGGTGTTTGCCACTTCGCGAAAACACCTCAACACCAAGCTCGTCCTCTAATAAGCGGATTTGTTTACTAATCCCAGGCTGTGAGGTATAAAGAATTTGTGCCGTCGCTGAGACATTTAAATCATGGTGTGCGACTTCCCAGATATAACGCAGCTGCTGTAGTTTCATTTAAAGACCCTTTTCAAAACGGCAAGTTATAAGCCTATAGGCAATTATTCTTTTGAAGAATAACAAAATTCTTATATATTACCCTTCGTACTAAACAACTTCTCTATTGGTAACAATATAGACTAAAAAATATGGATTTACTTGCAATAACCGAACTGCTCAAATTTATTTTTGCTGGGGCAGGCGTCGGATTTATGGTTGGACTTACCGGCGTTGGTGGTGGTTCACTCATGACACCTTTACTAATTTTCTTCCACATCCCACCTCATATTGCCATCGGCACAGACCTTATCTATGCGGCGGGCACTAAGGCTGGGGGAATTGTCGCACACGCCAAACAAGCGACGATAAACTGGGCTATTGTTTTACGCCTCAGCATGGGCAGTATTCCAGCCGCACTGATCACTGTTTACTTGCTCAAAAATGTATTCGGCAGTCCGGAGGCGTATCAACATGTCTTGCTCACTGCTCTTGGCTACATGCTTATTTTCACCGCCTCGGTAATATTGTTGCGTAGCCGTTTACTTAAATCATACAAATTAAAAGAGAAAAGTTTACATTCGCTAAAAAATAATCAGACACTGCTCACTGTGATGATGGGGGCAATATTAGGCGTATGTGTAACGTTGTCATCCGTAGGCGCGGGCGCATTTGGCGCTGCCGCCCTTATGATGCTCTACCCACGACTGAATCCGGTGACAATTATTGGTACAGACATTGCTCATGCTGTGCCTCTTACCTTGATTGCTGGCATAGGCCATATGCAGCTGGGGAATGTAGATTTCAGTCTGCTTGGTTGCTTGTTGCTCGGCTCACTACCTGCGATACATTTTGGTTCGAAACTGAGCAAAAAAGTCCCAGCGGACAAATTACAAACGGCTCTCGCCCTGATTCTTATTGCGATTGGTTGCAAATACGCATTCTTTCGCTGACATCAACTCTTAACCAGCTGTAATTAAACGAGATTACTCTGGATGTTCTGTATTGCTGACGCTTGAGGTACACTTTCGAGATTCCAGCGTTCATGGCTACTTCACGATCCAGGCTCTTCTGAAGATAGTCCCACTCAACTTACAGTAAGAAGCATTCTACCGCATGCTACTCAAAACAAAATTTTTAGCGCCTGCTTTTAATACTAAAAGTGTAATACGGCAGCGTCTCCTAGAGCGACTTCAACCACGCAGCGCGAGAAAGCTATTATTGGTCTCTGCCCCAGCGGGTTACGGAAAAACTACCGTCGTCTTGCAGTGGCTTCACAGTAATGACCAACGTATTAGCTGGCTTTCGTTAGATGAAAACGACAATAGTCCTACTCGTTTCTGGCAATATTTTATTGGAGCATGTGCGACCAGTATCGAAAACTTTGGAGACGAAGCAAACCAACTATTAATAAATGCCCCACAGCTCGAAGCCGCTGTTACCGCGCTTATTAATGAGTTGAGTGAATGGTCTATGGCAGGAAACTCACTAAGTATTGTGCTAGACGACTTTCACAACATTGTTGATGAAGAAATTTTGCGAAGCGTCGCTTATCTTGTCGACTTTCTCCCACCAAACATCGAAATTGTTATTACTACTCGTTTTGAACCGGCACTGCCGATCTCGCGCTGGAGCGTAAAAAATTGGGTTGATGCAATTTATGCTGCCGATCTTGTTTTCTCATTCGACGAGTCCAAAGCGTTTTTTAGTGACTACATGAGTTTGTCTTTAACAGATAAACAGGTCGAGGATATTCACCTAAGAACTGAAGGTTGGATTGCGGCCATGCAACTAACTGCTCTTTCAGCATCAAGCAAACCAAGCAATGAGCAACAGTATCTAAAAACCTCTCAATTACTGGCTGATGAAAGACACTTTTCAGACTACGTTATTACCGAGATTCTTGAACATCAAGAACCAAAACTGCATAGTTTTTTACTCGAGAGTTCGTGTCTACTTCGTTTAAATGCGGAACTTTGCGATGCGATACGCGAACGTAAAGATAGCCAAAAAGTGTTACAAGCACTCGAGAATAAAAACCTCTTTGTGATTCCTATGGACAGCCACGGTGAATGGTACCGTTACCATGAAATGTTCCGAGACTCCTTGCTCAACAAGCTCAAAAAACAAGATCCTGAGCGTCTCAATGAGTTACAACATCGAGCCGTAGACTGGCTCCTTGCAAATGACCAAGAACATGAAGCGATCGAACAAGCAGTGCAGCTCAAAGACTGGGATCTACTCGCCGAATTACTAATTGGGAACGGTAATAACCTTATTCACGAGGGGCACCATCTGCCAATGTTGCAATGGTTGGCGATGCTTTCAGACAAAGTTATCAGTGCCTCACCTCGTCTACTAATGCTGAAAGTTTGGGCCTTATTTTTTAGTAATAAGATGGAAGTCATCCAACCATTACTAGACGAACTAGAAAATTTAATCGACGATCAACGCATCCAAAACATTGCGACCAGTACAAATGAATTGATTGATTTGCATAGTGAAATCTCCTTAATTCGTTCATACCTTGCAAGAACACACTCTGACATCAGCAGCGCTCACCAGCTTACGCAACAAGTACTTGAGGAACTTGATAACACTAATATGCCGTTGAAATCGGTAACTTACTATGGCATCGGGCTCGATAGCTATACCGTTGGCGATTTAGCTTCGGCCGAGATCGCACTAGTATCTGCAATTGAATACGGTAAGCGCGAAAAGAAATACACAACGGTTCTTTCGAGCAGTGGTCTACTGGGTTGGATTTATTACTATCAAGGGAAACTAGAAATCGCCTTAGAAACAGGTATCCAATCGCAGCAGTGGATTGACAGTTACCATGACTCTAGCCAACCACGCGTCATCTCATGCTGGCAAAACAGTATCCTAGCCATGATTTACACACAACGCGCAGAACTCACCATTGCACGCTCATACATCAATCCGCTACTGAAGCATATTGCAATTGGAACGGAACCAGGACTTCACATTATCATCCAATATACCCACGCGAATGTTTTATTTGCTGAGCAAAAATATATCGAGGCCATTGAATGCTTAGATGATGCAATCCAAATATATGAGCACAAAAAAGACGCCCTTGTTTTTAAACCCCCAAGTTTAAGTGCCTTTAAGTCACGTTGCTTGTTAGCAATTAATAGGCCTGATAGCGCCAAAGTAGTGCTAGATGATACAGCACAACTTAAGAGCATCTTGCCTCTAAACTTAGAAGATATTCGTTTATGCCAGGTGCGTACGTTAATTAAACAAAAAGCATATAAGGAGGCTTTAGATCAAGCATTGTGCCTCGAGGATTCGACTAAAACCAAGCAACATCTTTTTCATTTAATTCAAGCTCGCTTTCTAATTGCCATCGCCAGCTACAAACTAGGCAACGAAACGCAGGCCACCAACGCGATCAATTTAAGTCTTCGCGAGGCGGCAAAAGATGGCTTTATCGCTATTTATTTAAATGAACATAGCGATACGGCTAAAATTCTAGCACTCGCCGAAACAGCTTCTTTACCAGATAGCTATTTACAGCGATTATCGACAGAATTGGGTATCCAGAGAGAATATCTCGTTCAACAAGAGCTGCCTGGGGCGGCAGCGCTTGAGGGGAATCTACAATTACTGGAACCACTTAGTCAGCGTGAACTGGAGGTTCTCAGGCTAATCGATGAGGGCTTAGCAAACAAAGAAATTGCCAGAAAACTATCCTTAGCGCCGGCAACAGTGAAAGCGCATATTCGAAATATCTATGGAAAAATTTCGGCAAAAAGCCGTACGGAAGCCCTTTCGAAGGCGCGGCAACTACAATTAATCTAACAAAGTGCCAATCAGTTCACATTATTTTTCATGTTTTAGGGGGGCTTAGTCCCTTTGGACGATCAAACTACGCCCCCTCCCGCTCTATTATTTCACCATCGAAATTAATTTTGTTGAGGAGAGAATTCAGGCCTTTCTTCTCAACATAGCTTTCCGATCAGGGCACCCTACAAGCCCTACTTCAGAACGCGGTGATTGATCTGTTCGGCATCAATCATCGCTTTTTTTTACCCTAATTTTGTGGCTAGTCTGTCAATAACCACTAATCTGCACTCTAAGGCATATTCTTTCCCTATTATTTAGGCAAAATGCGCGATAGTTTGTTGACTGATTGCGAGTAGTTCTCCCCTCTCATTCCACATTTTTGCCCGCGTCGATGCATAGCCATTTGCAGATTCTACGATTTCTGCGAAATACCGAGTAAACTCTGTTTCGCTGAGCGCTTTGATAGGTTGAACAAACTCAATGGTCCAGCTTACCGTGCTAGCACTCGCGGGACCTTTTAACAAAGGTAATGTTGTAGGTGGCCACGCGTCGAGAAGGCATAGTAAAGTTGCTACACCCTCAAAAGGCTGCGGTTCTGTCAGCCGAGCAAACCCTTTTATATAATTATCGGACGAGCCAGAGAAAGGCAATGCGGTGCAATAATGCAAATCAATATGCTGTAAAAACGCAGGCAATACGTCAGGTACATACGCTAATGGCGGTATAATTGAAGGGTCCTCGTCAAAACGTTCAACGGTCGCTGGTAAATTAATCATCGACTCGCGCGACGTGCCAAAGCTGCCGATAATAATGACCTTCGTTTTACCTTGTTGAATACCACGCCCAAGCACTTGTGAAACATTTTTCCCTTCACGCAGCAGTTCCGTTTCAATAAGTAATGGCTCGGCACTCACTGGACCCACAAACGAAACCTGCAAATTCCTGACTGGTTTATCGTTATTTAATGCCTTTTCCATCGCACGAAACACCAAAGCAGATACCAGGCCACCAAAGGTGGCGCGCCCTTGCATCCAGGAATCAGGAATTGAAACAACTGTGCTGGATGCAGTTATCTTGTTTATAAGATCATTGAAATGCATAACATTTGCCTCGGATTAATAAAAAACCGTATTTTATATAGCCTCGCGCGGTCATTTACTACCACATGGCGGCTAACCATGATATTTACCGATTTAACGAGAAGCCCAGTTAAATCAAACACAAAGCTTTTGGGCGTAATCAAAAATTGCGGCGATACGGCGGTAAAGCCTCTAACAACATTTTGCCGTAGCGATAAGAAAGCAACCGAGAATCTAAAATAGTTACCTCACCTTGATCTGCCTCAGTCCGAATAAGGCGCCCGCATGCCTGAATAAGTCTCAGGCTCGCATCAGGTACCGATATCTCCATAAAAGCATTTCTACCCTTAGATTCTAGCCATTCAGCAACACTCTCTTCCAAGGGGTCATTCGGCACAGCAAAAGGGATCTTTGCAATCACAACATGCGTGAGATAGTCTCCGGGTAAGTCTATCCCTTCGGCTAAAGAAGCAAGGCCAAAGAGGATGCTGCGATCCCCATTGTCAATAAGGTCTCGGTGCCGGTTTATCAATTCTTGCTTACCCATATCATCTTGCGTCATCACATATTCGCGTAACTCTCGATTTAAACCGTAATAAACATCATTCATTTGTTTTCGTGAGCTAAACAAGAACAAAACAGCTTTATGTTCGCCAACAACCTTCTCAAAATCGTCGATTATCATCGATGTATGTGCGTCCCCCTCTTTCGGTGAAGCAATCCCTCTTGGCACATTTAACTGGGCTACTTCATTAAATTTGAATGGGCTTGGCACCTGAAAATAAACGGAATCATCAGGTAAGCCAGTCTTATAAGCGATTCGGTCAAAGCGTCCCAACGCAGTTAATGTTGCAGAAGTTAAAACCGCGGCATAGCTTTTATTCCATAAGGCTTCGCGCAACAAGCCGCCAGCACTCAGTGGACTGCCATAAAGATAGACATCCGACTGATTTTCAGTCTCACGCAAAATCGCCCAGCGCGCATTCGGTACTTTCGACTCACTTTGCGGCTTTGCATAAAATAACCAACATTCGTATTGCGACTCAGCGCGGTTGCATAAAGAACCCAAGACGGGAAACCACTGTTCCGCTTCCTCTCTTGTCAATCCGCAATCTGACTTCTCGTCTACCGCCTTGTTAAGCTCAGTTTTTATTTCATCCAAACAACGACATAACGAAGCAAATTCTAATTTTATATCTTGGGCATATTCCAGTAGACCGTCGGGAATAATACCTTCTTTAAAACGATACCGACTCTCTTTTGTTTGCTCTTTAGACTGTTCTTTTGCCCTATCTTCTCTATCCCAGTCTAGAGATAACGAAAGCTGCTCATAGCATTGTCGTAACTTTTCATGCAACGTTTGTCCTAACGGCGAAATTTGATGTATCTGTGACGCCATAAAATGACTTGGCGTCACATATGGCAGCAGTTCAGATAATGACTTACTCACAGACTTCAACCACGTTTCAGTTGCCTTCAATCCAGTGCTCACCAAAAAGTGTCCCAAAGCCTTATCAGCAAGATGATGCGCCTCATCGAACACGTAAATCGCCTGCTCGGGAGGTGGCAAAATCACACCGCCACCCAGCGCCAGATCGGATAACACAAGATCATGATTAGCAACAACAATATCCGCATCCTCCCAGTGCTTACGTGCTTCATAATATGGGCATGAGTTAAAATAACTGCATCGGCGACCACTGCACTGCTGATTATCCGTTGTCAATTGCGCCCATTTTTGCGGCTCCAGGCTTTGTTTCAGCGAGTCTTTATCGCCATCCCAAGCTCCACTCGCGTAGTTTGAAAGAAAGCCTTCGAGTTCTTTTTGTGTCCATCTCTCTTCATCAGACGCGTCCATCAAAAATAAAGGCATTGTAGATGGATCGGTTGCACCGGTAAGGGCTTCTAAGCGCTGTTCTAGCTTACTAATGCATACGTAACGCCCACGGCCTTTGGCTAAAGCATACTCAAATTCTAAGCCTGCATACTTATGGATTTCGGGCAAATCTTTACTGAGAATTTGCTCTTGTAACGCAGTCGTCGCAGTTGAGACGACAACTTTTCTCTCTGATTTCAAGGCCATCGGCAAAACAGACAAACAATAAGCTAAGGTTTTTCCTGTTCCCGTGCCCGCCTCAACCACGCAGGTCGCCGATGCACTTTTGCGTAAACCCTCACTATTTGATTCGATGCTTGCTAAGTACTTTGCAATCTCTGCAATCATCAAACGCTGGCCGTAACGTGGTTTAAAACCATCGCGTTTCGTAAACGCACGGTAACTCGTTTGAATAAGGTCTTTTTGGTCTTCGGTGAGCATCTGGTCTAACTGCTAAAACTAGGAAATGGATTTCGGACTGACCGAAAAAAGAAACTCTCAAGCAAAAAAGTCAAGGCAAGAAGGGTGGCTTTTACAGTCAAGCAAACTCTATAATCGAGCGTCTGCATTCTAACAAACAAGCCTCACGCTAAGAATCAGAAAATCACATAAAATCAAAATAACAACCTAACGAAAGGCTATTGTATGAATTTTGATCTAACTGAAGATCAACTTGCCTTCCAGGAAACCGCAAAAAAATTTGCAGCACAAGCATTAGCACCGAATGCAAGTGCTTGGGATGCGCACAGTGAATTCGATCGTAAAACGTTTGAGGAAGCAGGCAAACTTGGCTTTATGGCCATGTATATTGAACCAGCGCACTTTGGAATTGGTATTTCTCGCCTTGACGCCGCAATTATTATGGATGAACTCGCGCAAGGTTGTACCTCAACGGCTGCATTTATAAGTATCCACAACATGGCTTTCAACATGCTCAGCAAATATGCAGCGCCAATACTTGTTGAACAGTGGGCTGAAGACCTAGCAAACGGCACGAAACTCGCCAGCTATTGTTTGACAGAGCCAGGTTCCGGTTCGGATGCCGCCTCGTTAAGTACACGAGCTGAGAAAGATGCTGAGCACTATATTGTAAATGGTAGCAAAGTCTTTATCTCAGGCGCGGGCGCCACAGATTTGCTAATCACCATGGTCCGAACAGGTGGGCCAGGACCAAAAGGTATAAGCTGTCTTGCCATTCCAGCAGACAGCGACGGTATTATTTTTGGTAAAAAGGAAGAAAAACTCGGCTGGAATAGCCAACCAACCTGTCAGATCACGTTCGACAATGTAAAAGTACCGGTAACACATCTTCTTGCTGAAGAAGGACAAGGGTTTAAGCTAGCAATGGAAGGCTTAGACGGAGGTCGCATAAATATTGCGGCATGTTCAGCTGGCACCGCGGCTCAAGCGTTGAAAGTCTCAACGGACTACGTGAAAGATCGACAACAATTTGGGCTAGCAATAAGCGAGTTTCAAACTACTCAAAATAAGCTAGCTGATATGCTCACATCGCTCGTTGCCTCGCGACAAATGATTCGTCTTGCCGCTTTTAAACTTGATACAGACAATGCTGAACGCAGTGCTTATTGTGCCATGGCTAAGCGACTCGCAACCGATTTATGTTTTGACGTATGTGATCAGGCACTGCAACTGCATGGTGGCTATGGTTATATAAAAGAATATCCCTTGGAACGTTTTTTTCGAGACACACGAGTTCACCGAATACTGGAGGGCACAAACGAAATCATGCGTCTAATTATTGCGCGCCGACTTCTTCAGGATAGCAATTTTAACATTTTGAACGACTGACCAACATCTATCAGCCCAAAAATAAAGAGACTAAAATGAGCGATACAATTTCAACAACCGATACACTTCAAGTCAATGTAAACGGTCCTCTGGCACAGATAACGATTAATAACCCGCCCGCAAATACATGGACATTAGAAAGCTTGAATGGCTTACATGAAGTTATTAAGAAGTTGAACACCATGCCGGAAGTCGTGGCACTGGTTATTCATGGCCAAGGTGAAAAGTTTTTCTCAGCCGGTGCTGACCTGAAGCAGTTTGCCAAAGGCAATAAAGAAGAATCACGTATTGTAGCGGAAGCTTTTGGTGAAGCTTTTGAGGCACTCGCCGGATTTCAAGGCGTTTCGATTGCAGCAATTAATGGTTACGCTATGGGCGGTGGTCTTGAATGTGCCCTCGCCTGTGATATCCGAATTGTTGAAGAACAAGCGCAATTGGCACTGCCAGAAGCTAAAGTTGGGCTTCTACCCTGTGCTGGAGGTACACAACGATTAGCGTGGTTAGTAGGCGAAGCCTGGACTGCGCGTATGATATTGCTCGGCGAGCGGATCGATGCGGAGACGGCCACACGCATTGGACTTGCACAACGAACCGTGCCACGGGGTTCCGCGCTGACAGTCGCTTTAGACACGGCATCGCAAGTGGCCGAACAAAGCCCTGATGCGATTAAAGCGTCAAAACGTTTACTTATTGCTCCGCGTGAAGCCGCTATAGAGAGAGGCCTGATCGATGAACGTGATGAATTTATTGACCTAATTGGTGAGGTAAACCAGCTGGAAGGCACGAATGCCTTCTTAGAAAAACGCAGTGCAAAATGGCAGTGAAACAACAGCACGCCCATCGCATAATTACATAGTTTTTATCACAGAGAACAATATGGTCCAGACCTCCCAGGTAATCGTTGAAACCTTAGATGCAAAGCAAGGTAAAATAGGCATATTAACTCTCAATGCCGAAAAAACGCTCAATAGTCTGACCCTTGAAATGGTCGGGGCGCTCACGACTACACTCGCTATGTGGGCCGAGGATGAGAGCATCGCAATCATCGTACTTAAGGGCGCGGGAGACAAAGCATTCTGCGCAGGCGGCGATGTACAAAAACTCTATGAATCGTCTATTAGTGAAACATCGGGGCCTAGAAAATACGCTGAGCAATTTTTTTGTGAGGAGTACCAACTTAACTACTTAATTCATACCTATACCAAACCCATTCTTTGCTTGGCCACAGGCATCGTTATGGGAGGCGGTCTAGGTTTGATGGCAGGCGCCTCACACCGTGTGACCAATGAACGAACACGCATCGCCATGCCAGAAATAACGATTGGGCTATTCCCCGATGTGGGCGGCACTTGGTTTTTAAATAAGATGCCGTACGCGCTGGGTATTTTCTTTGCGCTTACCGGTGCTAGTGTGAATGCGCCCGATGCACTCATCACCGGTTTAGCAGACTTTTTTCTAGACACAAAAACAATCGCCAAGCTAGAAGACACTCTAATCCGAGAAACGTGGTCTGTTGACAGCCGCGAAAACCATCGTTTACTAAGTAGCTTGCTACACAAAAATAACGAGACGGATCAGGCCACGCACAATCATGTTACATCCGAGCTTAAACCCTATCTAGCCGAAATAAGTAAGGCATGTCATGAGACATCATTGGGCGAAGTCATTACTGCATTGCAGCATTTACAGATCGATAGCGAGTGGTTTAAGCGATCTATAAAAACGTTAATGATAGGCTCACCCCTTTCCTCTGTCCTGATTTTTGAACAATTGCGGCGTCATCGCCACAGTGCATTAACCACCGTATTTGAAAGTGAACTCCAACTGGCTACCAATATTGTCCGACACACAGAATTTGCCGAGGGCGTTCGTGCACTGTTAATCGATAAAGACAAGCAACCAAAATGGCAGCATCAGCATTTTAGTGAAGTGAGCAACACCTTGCTGGAATCATTTTTTAGAGCACCATGGGAAGGTGGCGCAGAAGCAAATCCACTGCGACTATCCTGAGGTCTCGCACACAAACGTCGATGAAAAATAAAAACAACACAAGGAAATAAAATAATGAGCTCACAGAACACTACGGTCGCGTTTATAGGCTTGGGCAATATGGGTGCGCCCATGGCAAAGAATCTACTCTCTTCAGGCTTACAAGTACGTGCTTATGACCTCATGCCTGAATTGCTTCAATCACTTGCTCGTGAGGGCGCTTATGCAGCGCATTCCGCACACGATGCCTGCGAAGGTGCTTCAATAGTCGTTTCTATGCTGCCAGCCGGAAAACATGTTGCGTCTTTATTTATGGGCGACGAAGGACTCTGTGGCCGACTTGCAAAAGGCTCTCTTATTATAGACTCCTCTACTATCGATGCGGAAACCGCGCGCGCACTGCATGAAAGCTGCGAGAACCATGGTTTATTCTGTCTTGATTCACCCGTCTCTGGCGGCGTGGTGGCTGCGCAAGCGGGCACGCTCGCCTTTATGTGCGGAGGTAGCTCTGAGGCATTTGACAAGGCGCAGCCAATACTTAATGCAATGGGCAAAAACATCTTCCATGCAGGCCCAGCAGGTGCAGGTCAAGTAGCCAAAATGTGCAACAATATGCTGCTCGCTATTCACATGATCGGCACCTCCGAAGCACTCACACTTGGTGAGAAAAACGGCGTTAATGCCAGTACTCTATCCGAAATTATGCGTGCAAGTTCCGGCGATAATTGGAGCTTAGAAAAATATAACCCCTTCCCTGGCGTCATGCCAACCGCACCCGCAAGTAATAATTATGAACCGGGTTTTATGGTTGATCTTATGGCTAAAGATCTTGGTTTGGCGATTGATAATGCGAAAAGTAATGATGCTGGGACACCGCTTGGTAAACTTGCGCAAAGTCTATTTATAGAAAAGCAGGCCGCAGGTGATGGCAAACGTGACTTTTCCAGCATTATTGAATTGATCGCAAATAAACCGCATTAAATGATCACAAAACTCGTTGCCAACAGTTTTGTTTGGTTCTTCCTTTTCGTTTCCAGCGTGAGCGTTGCCGAACAAGTTCAAAGCAAAGCTGCATCAATCATTGAGAGCTATGGTATCGCCCTGCATGGCAATCTTGCTTACGCTGAGGACTTTGAACATTTCGTTTGGGTAAAGCCTGACGCCCCGAAAGGCGGTAAACTGCGTTTGATGGGCTTTGGTACATTTGATTCACTCAATCCCTATACACTCAAAGGTATCAGCCCATTTAACTCGCCTGGCCAATTTATGTATGGCTTTTCAGAATTGAATGAAACACTTTTGGTCGGCACAGGCAACTATTCACCCTCGGGTGACGAAGCGCAAAGCGCCTATGGTTTAATCGCTAAAAAGATCCGCTATCCAACGGATTACGCGTGGGTCGAATTCGACCTAAATCCGAAAGCCGCGTTTCACGATGGCCACCGCATCGATGCGCAGGATGTTCTTTTTTCATATAAAACCCTAATTGATAAAGGGCACCCTCGCTTCCAACAAAGTTTTCTTGGCATAGATAACGTGGAAGTTATCACCTCAAGCCGTGTGCGATTCAACTTCAAACCTCCCTATCAAAAAGCCAACATCATTCGTGCAGGCGAATTGCCCGTCTTACCTCAACATTATTGGCAAGACAAAGACTTTGAAAGGGCATCAGAGACACCGCCCTTGTTGAGCGGGCCCTATAAAATTAAACATGTGGAATTGGGAAGTCATCTGTTACTGCAACGCAACAATAATTTTTGGGCAAAAGAGCTAAATGTCTACAAAGGCCGATTCAATTTTGACGAAGTGAGTATTCATTATTTCCGTGATCAAACCATTGCCTTCGAAGCCTTCAAATCTGATGAATTCGATATTTTTTATGATTACACGGCAAAAAACTGGGCCAGCGCTTATAATTTCCCGGCACTTGCTGCAGGAAACGTTATTAAACGTGAAATCAGGCATGAAATTCCCTCTGGCACGCAAGGCTTCTTTTTTAACACCCGACGGAAACTGTTCGCCGATTCTCGTGTTCGGGAAGCGATTAGTCTTATGTTTGATTTCGAATGGACCAACAAGGCGCTGTTTAATGACGCGTATCAACGGAATAAGTCTTATTATCCTAATTCGAAGTTTTCAGCAACGGACACACCGCAGGGAGAAGAGCTCAAACTACTGGCACCCTTCAAAGAACAATTACCTAGCGCACTGTTCGATCAATCATTTGATATCCCTACTTACGAAGGTGATGGAAATATCAGGCTCGGGATGCGCAAAGCATTGGCCTTGTTAAAAAGTGCTAATTGGGCGATGCACAACAAGACGCTGCGCCATAGTAAAACCCAGCAAACGTTTGAGTTTGAGATAATTTATCGCCAAGCCGGTCTTAAACGTATTATTTTACCCTTCGTCAAAAATCTGGCTCGCATCGGAATTAACGCGACGCCTCGACTACTTGAGACAACCCAATACAAAGTGCGCTTGGATCAATTTGATTTTGATATGTCTACCTTTGTTCTGTCTCAGGGGCTCTCACCGAGTTATGAACAGCGAGACTACTTTCATTCATCCCAAGCGGATGTTGAGGGCAGCCAAAATTATTCGGGAATAAAATCGACGGTCGTTGATGCTATGGTTAGCCATGTGTTGGAGGCGAAAGACGAAAGGGCATTGCAAGTCGCGATGAAAGCGCTTGATCGGGTTTTGCTTTGGAAGCACTACATCATTCCAAATTGGCACTTAAACTATCATCGAGTCGCCTATTGGAACCGTTTCGGAATACCTACCGAACAACCCACCCTCAAACTAGGCGTCGAAAATTGGTGGGCATCTCATTAAGTTATTAAGTCAAAAAGACCACAAAAACCGACTAGCTTTATTCTGATCTTAAAACTGTCATATAAAACTCGTAGACTGTTCGTATGCATATAAACAGCGAGAAACAAGAAGAGCGCCATCAAGGTTCTGCCCTCGAAGTGTTGCGAGTCTTTATAAAACTTGGTCTAACCTCATTCGGCGGCCCCATTGCCCACATTGGCTACTTTCATAAAACCTTTATCGAACAAAAAAAGTGGATTAGTGAAGCGCAGTTTGCACAATTACTCGCCGTTAGCCAGTTTCTGCCCGGGCCTGCAAGCAGTCAACTAGGGTTCGCAATTGGTTTGCACCGGGCGGGCTGGTTAGGTGCATTTTCCGCCTTTATCGGGTTTACGCTGCCCTCTGCCATTGTATTGGTTTTTTTTTCCCTGTATGTGAGCCAAACATATTCATCGCTGAGTAACGCTTTAACGCAAGGACTCAAGCTTGTCGCGTGCGTGGTCGTTATCGATGCCATTTTCAATATGACGAAGAATTTATGTCCAGACCTACGCCGCAAACTGTTAGCGCTTGGCTCGGCAATCTTTCTCGTAACGGTTGATCAAATTTATGGACAACTTATCGTAATTCTAGCAGCCGCTATTTATGGCGCGCTCGTATTGAAAGATCCATCACCTCAAGCAAGACCCGCGAATATTGTCTATTACAGCTCAAGAATAGGTATAACCTTATTGAGCGTTTTCTTTTTACTTTTGTTATTGACCTTTATCTCCACAGATCAAAAAGACTTATTGAACGCACAAGTATTTTATCAAGCTGGCGCATTGGTTTTTGGCGGTGGACATGTCGTTCTGCCATTGCTAGAAGAATCGGTCGTTCATACCGGTATCATCGATGAAGCTACATTTATAAGCGGATACGGCGCTGCGCAGGCAATTCCTGGCCCTATGTTCAGTTTCGCAGCGTATTTAGGTGCACTAATGAGTGCTGAGAACGCTTTGCTTGGCGCATGCCTTGCACTTGTTTCTATATTCTTGCCAGGCTTTATTTTATTGGGTGGCGTATTGCCGTTTTGGCAACTGCTAGCGACTAGAAAATCACTTGTAGCGGCTATTACAAGCGTAAATGCGGCTGTCGTTGGAATTTTATTAGCGACCCTATATGACCCGATTATCACCTCAGGCATTCAATCATTGGCCGACATTGCAATCGTCGTTTGTGGCTGCATTATATTAATACATTTTAAACGATCGCCACTTTGGATCGTGGCTTTATGTATTGCCACGAGTCTCTTGCGAGCCTTTATTTAGACGGAAAATCAAAGATCGCTTCTTTAAATGCTGTAGTGTTCAGCACCGGCGTTTTTCTGGGGTAATTCTACAGGTAAAAGTATCTCGAACTGCGTCCCCTCCCCTTGCACACTGCTCGCTTTAATGGACCCTCCAAGCAATTGGGTGACAATGTTATAAATCATATACATACCAAGTCCGGTGCCACCCGCACCCCGTTTGGTCGTAAAAAATGGATCAAAAATCTTGTTCAAGGTTTGCGGATCCATACCTGCACCGTCGTCTGAATAACTGAAATAAAGCGCCTCGGCCTGCTTTTCAATCTTTATGCTTATGTGGCCTTTTTTATCCGGAAAAGCATGACGGACACTATTAAGAATTAAATTACTCATTAGTTGATAATAGGCGCCGGCAAAGCTTTTCACTTCAATACCTTCATCGACATCGATCGATACGTCGATTTTACTGTGGCGCATTTGCGGGTTCAATGTCAGCAACACCTCTTCAATATGTTGCTTAAGGCGAAAGCTTGAGACCTCTTCAACTGATTGACTCACCGCTACATTTTTAAAGGTCCGCATCAATTCTGCAGCTCGCATTAAATTTTTCTCCATCAGCTGCATCGACTCCGAGCTAGACGATAAGAACTGTCTAAAATCGGTTGCCGTGAGCTTCTGGTCGGCGTATTTCCGTTTCAACTCTTCCAGCGTATCGGCGTTAAAAGACAGTGCCGTAACACAATTACCTAGGGGCGTATTGATCTCGTGCGCAACACCGGCCACTAATTGCCCCAGAGAAGCCATCTTTTCCGATAAGATCAGTTTTTTCTGTGCACTTTGCAGGTCTTGTGTGCGTTTTTTAACTTTTCCTTCTAAGGTATCGTTCGCTAATTGAAGCTCTTTCGATTTTTGTTGAACGTCTTTAGCCATTTCATTAAAGGAGCGGCCTAACGTCGCCAGCTCATTTTTGACGTGTATATCGACCTGCACATCTGCACGCCCTTCTTGCATTTTCTTTACACCGTCCATCAAGTTTTCGAGCGGATCTCTCAACTTACTCCTTACGAGTATATATATTGCAAAAGCCGTTAACATGATGGCCATAAAACTTAAGATGAACAATCGGCTAATGAGAGACTTTGTACGATCCATCAAGCCTTCAGTCGGCTTAAGTGCAATAACATTAAAAATCTCTTCAGGCTTATTGCTTGGGAGGTCTATCGAGACTTCAGAAAATAGGTATTGCGCCTCATCAATCACGGTATGTTGCGTTTCCGTCATTTTGAAACGTTCATGGCCATTAATTGTCGATATCCAGACATTTTCATCAGATTCAATCGCGATATCCGCATCTAAACGCAGTGAGATTGCGTTCAAACCAGACTGGGTAAGCTCGTGCATACCCACAATGACAGAAGCATAAGCTGGGGTTCGTTCCCACGTTTTAGGGCTGGTCAAACTTGAAGAAATTGGGGCCCATACCGCGGCACCAAACTCACCATTTAAGGTATGAATTACATGACCACCCGAATATATTTTTGGACGGCCTAACGCTTTAAAATGTTCGAACGGTAGATCGCTGACTTTTTCAACGCCGATTGTATCGTAGAAAAAATCAGCCCGTTCCTGATAAACAGAGCTAATATCAAATAAGTCCTCACCAACATTGAGATTAACCAACGGAAGTTTGTAAACTGTAAAATTAGAATTCACCGCTTTACTGTGATATCGGTATAACCATACCGTGTCACCATTAATAATAAACGCCGGTAAAGGGTGGCTATTTTCAAATGAGTTGAATGGATCTAGATGGTATAACGCTAAATGACTCAAATTATTTTGCGGCAGCAAGTGGATTAGCGATCGCACGATTTTTAATTGCGCCTGCAAGTAAAAACTTGTCAGCGCTTCTTCTATATCACGCCCAACCATTTCCGAGTCTTCACTGTACAACGGCCCATACGTGCTTAATAGTACGATTTGTTCTGAAATACTTTGATCAGTGCCAACGGCACTTATCGCATCATAAACTCGGCCAATTACCGTCTCATAATCAGATTTAAATAAGTGGGCAGAGGTTTCCACTTGCTCTAGGGCGACCTCCTCTAAATCAGAATACGATTGAAAGCCAATCGTGCCCGCTACACCTAAGCCAAAGACCCCAAGCGCTACAAAGACAACGACAATAAGCTGGCTGCTTATTTTATTCATCGCAAACATTTAACGTTTAACCTGCCATATCTCAATCGCCTTCTCATAAGGCAATGTTTTAGGCGCCTCTCGTGCTCTAAATGGTTTAGGCGAACCAGGTTGCGATAGCCAATAGTCTCTTGTTTTTACTGGATTTAGTTGAGGACTATATTTTGCTAAATTTAGCTCTGACATAACGCGGTCTTGCAGCCGGGCGATGTTATCCATCGCTTGTTGAGGTGTAATTTTGCCATCAATCGCCTGATCAAGATTTGGCCACCACGTTCTAAAAAGCAAAGGATAATGCGGCACATTCAGCCCAGTATCTGTCCATAGATTGATCGCGTTACTTTGATAAAACTCAATTAACCCTCCCCAATATTGCTTATTGTCCTGAATACTTGGCGATTGTAATGTGGAGTGCCGAACCGGCGTACCGCCGGCTTTGAACTTGCTCAATGCTGCGCTCTTTGACACGGCAAATTGCGCCCACAACCACGCGGCAGCCCGGCGAGGCCCTCGCGTCGTTTTTGGGATAGTCCAGCTACCGGCGTCTTGATAGCCTACTTTCATTCCCTGATCCCAGTAACGACCGTGAGGGGTGGGCGCTAACCGCCATACTGGTTGACCAACTTGATTAATCATTTCACCCTGATGATACTCATCACGGTTTACCCATAACGTATATAAAAATATCTGTTGTGCGACATTTCCCTTAGCGGCACTAACACTTGCATCACGAAACGTCCCTTGTCGAGCATCAGGTGGACTATAGTTATTCAACCAATCAATATAAGTTTGCAAGGCATATACTGCTGCAGGCCCGTTTGTCGCACCACCACGTTTGACACTTGAACCTCTAGGAATACGATCTTTTACACGGATACCCCATTCATCAACTGGACTACCATTCGGCAGACCGCTGTCCCCCGCGCCCGCAATAGATAACCAGGCATCGGTAAAGCGCCAGCCCAGCGATGGGCTCTTCTTACCAAAATCGGTGTGCCCGTATACTTTTTTGCCATCGACCGGCGTATTCGTGAAGAACTCAGCAATATCCTCGTAAGCGGCAAAGTTAACCGGTACGCCCAGATCATAGGCGTTTTCTTCACCATATTTATTTGCCGTAAAGGTGCGGAACTTAGTTTGAATATCTTTTCGTGAGAACCAGTCATATCTAAACCAGTAAAGGTTGGCAAATTGTTGGTCTGGTAACTGCAGCTGATTACCATCGTAATCTTGTCCAAACTGTAAATTCAAAAAATCATCTAAATCTAAATAGGGGTTAGTAAAAGGTTTCCCTTCGTCCCTCATATAATCACTTAAATTTACGACACCCTGAACACGGGAGTGCGTACCAATATGGTCCGCATCATTTACATAAATATCATACAAGTGAACGCCCTGACTCACCTGCTTAAAAATATTCTCAACAACCGTTCCTTCGCCCACAATATCGTACTTTACGCGAATACCCGTTAACCTTAAAAAGAGTTGGGCTAAAACATCTCGCTCCCATACGTGAGTGGGAATATCTTCGGTTACAACGGTAATTGTTTTGTTGCGAAAGGGATGACTCGCATCACGAAACCACTCTAATTCTGCAATCATTTCATGGCGCGGTAATGAGGATGGCGATAACGCGTTCGCTACCGACTCAATAGTCTCGGCTGCGTGCGAGACATCGGTGAAAGCTATAAGCAAGCCGAGCTGAAGGCGCCATCTGGATAACAACATTTTGCAGTCCAAGCTAAACAATAAACTTATTAAGTCTAGCAGCTAAGTTACGGTCTATAAAAAAATCATAACAAGCAAACTCACCTGCAGGTTTTATGCGGGTAGCAACATCTCTAAATGCGGGATACCGTCTTCGTCGTAAGGTTCAGAAACAACCTGATAGCCTAAGCCACTATAAAACCCTTCTAAATGTGCTTGCGCGGAAATCCTATTCCCTTCCCCCGGGAAATGCTGGCGAGAGCTATCCAGCGCAACACGCATTAACTCTAGTCCAAGCCCCTTTCTTCTATGGGTAAAACGCGTGATCACTCGGCCAATTGAAGGCTCCTTATATTTTTTGCCTGGAGGAACGAGTCTTAAATATGCAACCAGCTCTTCTTTTTCGCTGCCGAACGTTTGCCAACCCAAAACATGCAGCGCAATTCGATCTAGCTCGTCAATGTCATGATAAGGGCAATGTTGTTCTACGATAAAGACATCTTGCCTCAGCTTTAGCATCGCATACATTGCGTCACTCGTTATATCTGAAAATTGTATACACTGCCAAGTCATCACCAATGTGAAGTTCCTCGAATCAATTTAGTTATGCTGCACGCCATGTATTATTGTACTAATTGCTTTACTATTGAATCATGCGCTGCACAATCATTATAGCTATACTTGTGCACGCCAAAAATTATAAAAAACTCAGTATTTCGCGGAAGCCGAATGAAATTTAAGTCTTTTTTAAAGAACACATTTGTCTCTCATGCGTTAGACAAGAAACTCGAAAAAATAGAGAAACCCGTGGGTTCTCTAGGCTACGATCCTTGGGGTTTTAATAAAGATACCAACAAAATCGTCTTCTCTTTATTCTCTTCAGTCTATGAAAAATACTTTCGGGTTCAAACGCATGGGATTGAAAATGTGCCCGACTCAGGCCCAGTTCTTATTATCGCAAACCATAGTGGCCAACTACCCATTGACGGCACTCTTATTGGTTACGCTATTGCGAATCGCGAAAAGGCGCCTCGTCAAACAAGAGCAATGATTGAGCGTTTTTTCCCCACTGTGCCTTATATTGGCAATATCTTAAACCAATTAGGCGCGGTTTTAGGGGACCCGATCAATTGCGCTAAAATATTAGACCGTGGTGAAGCCGTTATTGTCTTTCCAGAAGGCATAAGAGGTTCAGGTAAACTTTATAAAGACCGTTACAAATTGCAAAGGTTCGGCAGCGGTTTCGTGCGTTTAGCCATGGCGCATGGCACCCCAATCGTACCCGTTGGTGTTGTCGGTTGTGAAGAAACCATCCCCGCGATCGCCAATGTAAAGCCACTAGCAAGACTATTAGGCGTGCCTTACATTCCACTGGCCGTGCCCTTTATTTTTCCAGCGAAAGTTCACTTAACATTCGGAAAACCCATTTTCTTTGATGACGAAGAACTGACTGAGGAGCAGGTGACGCGGCGCGTCGAAAAAGTTAAGCGCGCAATTAACACTTTGATCGCAAAAGGCCTGGATGAACGAGAGGCGATTTTCGAGTAAAAATAATGAGTCTCACAACTGTTGCAACGACAACTAAAACCGTTAATAAACCCAATAACCGAAAAAGTGCAGCGTCACGAAAAACAAAAAATAGGCAAGCGTTATCTGCTGACAAGAAGCAAACAGTGCTTGTCACCGGTTGCGCTGGAGCACTCGCACAACAGGTCATCAACCGTTTACGAGATAAGTACAACATTGTCGCCGTTGACTTTCGAGAGCAAAGTTATTTGAGTGAAGAAATTCCCTGTTACAAACTCGACTTTAACAAACGCGTATTTGAAGACCTTTTCAAACAGTATAAGTTTGACAGCGTTATTCATTTAGGCCGGATCCAATCAAGTGAGGAAACGAAAATCCGGCGTTATAACAGCAATGTATTGGGTACGCAAAAATTACTTGATCTAAGTCATAAGTACGGCATCAAGCATGTCTTAATTTTGTCGACCTATCATGTTTATGGAGCCGACGCATATAACCCTGCGCTAATTGATGAGAATGCGCCGCTTAAAGCGGCCGAATTGACGCATGATCTGGTCGATTCAGTTGAACTCGAAAACTTAGCCAATATTTACTTGTGGAAATATCCGGATTTAAACATCACTATTCTTCGGCCATGCAACATCGTTGGTCCGGGTATACAGAATTCTATTAGCCGCTTACTCGCGAGTTCATATGCACCCAGCCTCCTCGGTTTCTCGCCAATTATGCAATTTATTCATATCGACGATATGGCGGATGCAATTATGCTTGCCCATACAACTAATCATCCGGGTGTCTATAATGTTGCACCGGAGGATTGGGTTGCCCTGCAAGACGCCATAGATGTGAGTGGGTGTCGCCGTATTCCCGTTCCGTCAATACCCCCCATTTTGCCTCGAACATTGGCGACAATAGCCGGTTTGAAAATGTTTCCCTCTTATTTAATTAATTACTTTAAATATCCAGTAGTAATCGATGGTAGTTTGTTTGCGGAGACCTTTCATTACAAAGCAAAACGACCATTAAAAGAAATATTTAGATTCTATAAAGAACAGAAGAACTAGAAGATAAATACTGGATTTCATAATCGTTCAGAGTAGCGGATGTGTGATCTGTTTTAATAGTCGTGGCTCAACATGCAAAAAAACCGGCGCTACGAGCGCCGGTTTTTTTAGAACACGTTCTTATTTACTCTTTGCCGTATACGACGTTTTCCTGCTCTTGAACTCGGATAAACGTGGTTCGTTTTGATAACTCTTTTAAACTCGCGGCACCAACATATGTGCAAGTAGAACGAACACCCCCCAATATATCTTGCACGGTATTATCGACAGGGCCTTTATATAACATCTCAACGGTCTTACCTTCGCTCGCACGATAATTAGCGACGCCTCCGGCATGTTTGTTCATTGCAGTTGACGAGGACATACCGTAAAACTTTTTATATGTTTTGCCATCTCGATCAAAAATTTCACCGCCTGACTCATCATGACCTGCCAACATACCCCCAAGCATAACGAAATCAGAACCTGCACCAAACGCCTTTGAGACGTCACCCGCACAGGTACAACCACCATCAGAAATAATATGTCCCTTTAACCCGTGCGCAGCATCCGCACATTCAATCGCCGCTGAAAGTTGGGGATAACCGACACCAGTTTTTACACGTGTCGTACAAACTGAACCGGGCCCAATGCCAACTTTAACGATATCCGCCCCGGACATAATCAACTCTTCCGTCATCTCACCCGTCACTACATTACCCGCAATTATGGTAATTTTAGGTAGCGCTTTACGTGCCTGCCGCAAGAAGTCGACGAAATGTTGCGAATAACCGTTTGCAACATCAATACACAGAAAACCGAGCTTTGGGTTCTGTTCAATAATCGTTTTTACCTTATCGAAATCTGCCTGAGACGTCCCCGAAGACACCATAATAGATTGGTAGATACTGTCATCTTGCTCCGCAAGAAACGACCGCCATTCTTCCGTGGAATAATGCTTATGCACGGCGGTAAGAATTTTATATTCCGCTAATTTTTTAGCCATTTCAAACGTGCCAACGGTATCCATATTGGCAGCAATGATAGGGACACCTGTCCAAGACTGGCCTGAATTTACAAACTGATAAGTACGTTCAACGCTCACTTGAGAGCGACTCTTTAATGTCGAACGCTTCGGTCGAATTAAAACGTCCTTAAATCCAAGTTTAACGTCATTTTCGATATGCATAAGTCGGTGACCACAGTAATGAATTTGGTTCGCTACTCACGGCGCGCGCAGCGGACGCAAAGTATAAAGAGCAGCCGTTAAAAAGGGGAGCCATTTTCATTCGAAATTATAATTTTTTACCATTCGGTCAAAATAAAAAGTAGAACACTGCTGATACCCCCTAACAAAACCAAATATAAAGTCATCTAAATAATAGAGATATCAGATATGAAGAAATAAATAAGCGCAGCCAAACCAGCAGAACATGGCACCGTAATAATCCAAGCGGCGATTATTTTGTTCATTGCTGAACGGCGTACTAAATTTTCTTTGTAGATTGATTTTAATTGTTTACGCTCAGTCTTACTCAACCCAAGCTGAGTCTTTTTCAACTTGGCTTCTTTGAGCAACACCTCCATCTCTTTAAGCTCAGCCGACTGAAAATTTTGCAAAAAAGATTCCAATCGCTGCTTCTCCTCTCCTTCATGATGTTCAGCCATTTTGTGCAGTTGTGTCACATAACTTAGACGCATCCTTTCACGAAGCAAGCCAACCCCGAAAATGCCACCTACGGCAATATGCGTAGAACTCACAGGCAAACCAAGCTGCGATGCAACGATTACCGTAATAGCCGCTGCCATGGCCACACAAAAAGCACGCGATTTGTCTAACTCAGTAATCTCCGTGCCTACGGTGCGGATTAACTTAGGACCAAAAAGGAAAAGGCCCAACGCAATTCCTAATGCACCAATCATCATTACCCATAACGGAATGGCCGCTTTGGTTGACACGCCTGCGTTATGCACAGAATCAGCAATCGCAGCAAGGGGCCCAACCGCGTTTGCGACATCATTGGCACCGTGTGCAAAACTTAACAAAGCCGCAGCAAAAATAAGAGGAACTGTAAACAAGCTGTTCACACCATCACGCGTTTGCTCAAGCCTCGAAGCAGCGTTGGCGATCAATGGTTGAACCGCAAAAAAGATAATCACAGCAATAGCAAACCCAATCAATGCGGCTTGATAGAAGTCAAGTTTGATAAGCTTCTTGATACCTTTGACTGCAAGATAAGTAGAAAATGCCCAAGCCATAATTGCTAATAACCAAGGCACGAAGCGTTTTGCCGAACCGAGCATATCGTCAGTATGCATGATTTTTTTCTTAATAAAATACTGAAACGAAGCTGCAATTAAGCCGCCAAGCAAAGGAGAAATAATCCAACTCGCTGCAATTGCCCCCATCTTGCTCCAGTTCGCGACTGCAAAACCGCCGGCAGCAATACCTGCGCCCAGTACGCCTCCCACAATCGAGTGGGTGGTGGAGACAGGTGCACCTAAAAATGTCGCTAAGTTTAACCACAGCGCACCGGCTAATAAGGCAGCTAACATTAACAAAATAAACGTGCGCGCCTCGGTTATTTGTGATGGATCGATAATACCTTTTTTAATGGTGCTCACAACATCACCACCAGCGATTAGCGCCCCTGCTGCTTCAAAAATTGCGGCAATTAAAATAGCACCAAAAAGGGTTAACGCCTTTGAACCGACGGCCGGACCAACGTTATTTGCGACATCGTTTGCGCCGATATTCATCGCCATATAACCACCAACGGCAGCCGCAATCGCTAAGGTAAAACCCCCAGGTAAGTTATAGTTTTGGAACAGCGCATAAATAAGCACACCTATCAAAAAAGCAACACTCAAGCCTAGCCGAAAGAGTTCATTACTTTGACTGTTCAAGCCAGTTTCTAAGGCACCGATATTCTTGAATTCCACGCGCATTACCCTTCCAATAAATTGATACTATCTCTCGTGACAGCTCGCAAATAGACTGTAATATATCTGTCACATTGCTTCAGGTCACCCCTTATTTATGAACACTCAAACAAAAAAAAGCCTCC
>CAJWAD010000024.1 GCA_913020245.1 uncultured Oleiphilus sp. | reverse complement strand
GGCGGCGAACAACAAATGCTCGCGATTGGGCGCGCGCTGATGAGCAAACCCAAAATGCTCTTTTTAGACGAGCCCTCGCTTGGCTTGGCACCCATTATCATTAACCAAATATTCGAAATCATTGAACAATTGCGCGATCAAGGGATGACGATTTTCTTGGTGGAGCAAAATGCTAACCAAGCTCTGCGGCTCGCTGATCGTGGCTATGTGCTCGAAAATGGCAACATCGTTTTGCAAGATACGGGTGACAACCTGCTCGTTAATGATGAGGTGCGGAAGGCTTACCTGGGAGGATAGCGCGTAAATTAATATGGGAAGCAGCACACAAAGAGCTGTTTCTCAATATAAGGTTCAAAGTAGTCGTAATATAGCTAGAACAGATAGCTCTAGAGAGCTATCTGATGGACGCGCAATTCAAATATAAACACCTCCGGCTATTGAATTATGCTGCAAACCAATCGATTAAGTAACTGAGAAATGCGGACTTTACGGTGGAATGAATTTCGTTAGCTGTTAGACACAAACGAAAGGAAACGTGCACTGGAGACCGGATAAATTTAGGATAAATCTCTGCAAAAAGGGGACGTCAAAGTTGAGAGTCCCTGAATTGACATTCAAGCAGCTCACTAATAAATCCAATTAGGCTTTTGGTAAATTAATGGCGATTCATTTGCCGACTTTACTAAACAAGCCAGCATTCACTGACTCGAACTGGTTATCACTTAATAACTAAAATACTCAAAGTCCTTAGCAAAAACATTACGTACCAAACTACGCTCGCGATCCGTCATCACATATTCATTGCCCGACGATGCAACCAACTTATCAGTCAGAATGTTTTCCACACCTAAACTATTTAGGTGCTCATTGATCGAATCTCGATCCTCAAACTTAAAAATTTTATTAACAATAAGCGAACCTTGATGATCTGTGAGGTAGTCTGATTGTGAAAAGTTCGACGGAAAGAGCTCCCGCTGTTCCTTGGCACCAACCAATCGACTTTGCATACTCTGCAGAAACAGTTCGAAAGTATCAATCTTTAAGCCAAGGTTGTTTATTGTCCGTGCATATCCCCAGAGAGAGACACTCCAGGTATAGGGGTCTCTCACGACACTAAAAGTATTGGCTGACTGCCAAACCTCTCGACCAACAACTTCCCGGGCTTGGTAGGCCAAAGTATGCGGTGGTAAAAGGTTGCTGGATAAGCCTTCAATATCGCCTTTTTCCGGAATCCACGCCTTACCGAATGGAAATCCAAACTGCCGACCCATCATGTATTGGATGCTCGACGACGAGGTCCGCGGAATATCAACAAACCAAAATCCCTTTTCGGCGACGGCCTTAGATACTTGCAGTTGTTCAAGCCCAATGCTGACCCCGATGTGACTAATAGGCCCTTGAATCCCCTTTTGGGCATTTACCAACGCCAACTCTAAATAATTCATGATGCACCCATGTTCGCCATAAAAACCTGCGAGTAAATCAAGAATTACTCGCTGATGCTAGGGAAGCTCGTCTTTTTGAGACAAGCTTCAACTTTAAATACAGAAAGCCCCTCTAGAGGCGTGAACTTATCGAAAAGCAAGACTCTTCATTTAATCAATTCAATCTATCCATCCACTATCAATCGTTCATGATTGGCAATCCTCGGAGCGCACACGCAAAAAGCCATATTCCAGCCGACCACATTGGAGAAAATCCTCGAACCCTCTCTGAACGTAACAAGGCGAGCTTTGTCCCTGGCCCACCAACGTGGAATTAGAGGCCAGATAATCTCTCTGAACCCACTGTTAGAGAAGTATTTTTTTCTGGCTGATGGAGTTCACAGTTTAGTGATTGACTCGCCCCGGCATTCCTTGCCAGTGACATAAGTATCTTCGTAAATAATGTTCATATAAATAGCATTGAGGGAAAGACTTCAGTTCGCAAAGAATGTCCGCAATTTTATGTCACCGGACGTTGGTAAAGCCCTACTTTAAAGGCCTACAATCCTCTTTTTCAGAACAAAGATATTTATTCCGCTATTCACCAATAGCTGACGACCATGATCACATACCTGTAATGAGTTTTGCGCTGAACATTATTGATACTGAGCGACTCGTCATCTATTCAATCCGCAAAAGATTGATACCGTACATATACCCATTAGCTTTGGTTTCTGTCATATCGCTCTTCAACATAGTTTGGGCCTTTGAAAAGTATCTTCAAATCACGATAGTGATAGACATCACGGCACAACAAAAAGAACTCATCAAGGTTGAGGCGGAATGGATTTAACGTAGTTGGTTGACGCACCGTCAGACCATATTCTAGCGTACCGACATTTCGCTCATCGGCAAACGATCCAAACAAACGGTCCCAGATAATTAACACCCCGCCAAAATTTCGATCTATCTGATCAGCGCGACAGCCATGATGTACACGGTGATGCGAGGGCGTATTCAACACATACTCTAAAGGCCCTAAACGTTTAACCACCTCGGTATGCAGAAAGAATTGGTAAACTAGGCTCGCTTCAATGGCAATTAGGGCCCAGTCTTTATCGAAACCAATAATGGCCAGTGGGATCCACCACATTACCCAACTGAAATTCAAATCCATCATAAAATTCTGCCGTAAAGCCGTCGATAGATTAAGGTTTTTGGAGGAATGATGGGTGACATGATTTGCCCAAAACCAGCGTACTTTGTGCATGGTACGATGGTAAAAATAGTAGACAAAGTCTTGCACAAAAAATAGCAAAAGAAAGCTTGCCCAGCCAGGTGAAAATTCTATACCTAAACCTCGCTCTCTCACCCACTCGTAAAAAAACTGAATAAACAGCGCAATCGCGATACCGTCTGCCACTTTATAGGTAGCACCCGTCGTAATGTTCGTTAAAAACTCTTTGAAATGATAAGAGCGGCGCCCCTGCCTATTTAAATACCAAGCTTCAAGAGCAATTAAACTTAAAAAGGCGAGCCCGAACAGAGCGATAAACATAAGAGCATGCAGCACGTCTTGCATAACAAATTCCTGTGAGTCAGCATGGGTTATTCAGTATATGACTAGCATAATCGTCTTAAGATTAGGTAGTATTGACGCAAGCTGCTCATATATTGATAATCTGCGCCAATTTTATGCTAAATGACTACTTTATAGCTCGCGATGCGCCTAGCTTTCTTGTGCGATACCTTGAGGCAGGCGAGATCGACCTACCTGTGTATAGGCGAAAACTACTATCGCTCTGCCAACAACAGCAAATTTCATATGAACAGTGGTGGGCGCTGCTTGACGAGCTCAACACACTTGTTGAAAAACCGGCTCTAGGTATCGACATTGGTAAAGGTATTCGAATAGAACATTGTGGCCTACTCGGCTACCTGTTTCGAACCAGCTCAAATGTAATGCAAGCCCTTTCATGTTATCAGCGCTACGAGCGGCTTTTATACGCCGGAGGCGGCGTTAAAACGTCGATTTCTAAAGGTATTCTTTCACTCAGCTGGCCCGCTGAGGTGGGGCAATCAACCCTTATTTCAGATGCGTTGTTACTCGCCGCGCTTGTTGCGACCACTCGAGAAATTTTAGAGGATGCATCGGTGAGTCCAGTTGCCGTGCATTTCCGCCAAGCCATTTCAATAGATTCATTGGCCAGCTATACACACTTTTTCAACGCTGAGGTCATCTGCAACAGCCCGGAATTGGCAATATCATATCAATTAAATGACCTAAATCGAGAGATTCCATCGCAAGATCAAACACTGCATCAATTGCTTGGCCAGCAAGCTCAGAGTCTGTTAAGCCAATTACCTGAAGCCGATGCCTTCTTAACGAATGTGCGTACCGCGATTGTCGAGCGCCTTCATGATGCGCGTTCCGATGCGGGGTCAATCGCAAAATCGTTAGGCATATCAACGCGCAGTTTTCATCGAGAACTAAATTCGCGAGGCGTTCAATACAAGAACATCTTGCGAGAAGTTCGTAAAACGATGGCCCTTCATCATCTTAAAGATGCCACCTTGTCACTTAGCGAAATTACGCTATTACTCGGTTACAGCGAGCAAAGTGCCTTTAATCGCGCGCATAAACTTTGGTTTGGCTCGACCCCTCAACAACATAGAGTTGAGCTGCTTGACCCAGTCTCTATTAGTTAACGAGCACAATAAAGAAATGATTAGTCTAATACTTAAAGCAACCTATATCGTCGTTAAAGCTCCATACGTGCAGAGCTAGAACCTGTAAGCTTGATTGAGGATTCAAAACACTCAGGCCATGTAGCCAAGCAAGAACTGAATGATAAAGGCATTTGCAATATCGATGAAGAATGCCCCCACTAAAGGTACGACGATAAACGCCTTCGGTGCTGCGCCATACTTCTTAGTCACTGCTGTCATGTTAGCAATAGCGGTTGGGGTCGCCCCGAGGGCAAGCCCGGCGTAACCGGAGCTCATAATCGCGGCATCATAATCTCGCCCCATCAATTTAAAAACGACGAAAATCACAAATAGAACCACAACAATTACTTGAGCGAGCAACAAGATTAGAATCGGCCCTGCAAGGTCTACTAAGGTCCAAAGCTGCAGACTCATGAGAGACATCGCCAGGAACAGACCGAGACTTAGATCAGAGAGCAAAGCTAAGGTCGGCGTGCCCGTTGGCCAGCGAATTCCCTTAAAGAGCAAAGGAATGCTGTTAGTCATCACGATACCTGCAAAGAGGGCCGTAACAAACTGAGGTAAATTTAATCCTAAGTATACAAACAAATCATTCAAACGAAGCCCTACACCTGTTGCGATACTCACAATTAGAATCGCATTTAACACGGATTCAACATCAATCTTTTGCGCACTATTATGATTTGATACGCCAACCGTTAAGTTTGTTTGATCGGAAGGTTTTAACTTGTGACGCTGTATTAAGTATTTTGCAATAGGGCCACCTATCACGCCGCCAAGCACCAGGCCAAACGTGGCGCATGCAATACCAATTTCGGTAGCATTCATGATTTTGTATTGCTCAACGAATATTGGAGACCATGCGATAGCGGTGCCATGTCCGCCGCTCAGCGACACCGAGCCGCCAAGCACGCCGACAGTTGCACCCATACCCGTGGCCGTTGCGACACCAATACCCGTAAAATTCTGCAGGAACAAATACACAATGGCGAGCACCAGCAATATCACCAGACTTCGCCCACCCTCTAAAAGCGTGCTAAATTTTGACGATAAACCAATCGTGGTAAAAAATACGATAAGTAACGTGTCCCGAGACCTAAGTTGAAACTCAAAATTGAAGTTAAACAAAAAATAAACAAGTCCAAGTAATAACGATACGAGCACGCCCCCGGTCACCGGCTCAGGAATATTGTATTCACGAAAAAAAGCAATTTTCCTGTTCAGGTATTTACCAAGGAACAAAACGAAAATCGCCAAAATGACGGTCTGTCGTGCGTCTAAATCCATACATCTTCCTTTAATTTCGACATCTTTTTTTGATCGGTAATACTTTATAAAAATCGGTATTTTCTTTACTCAGCGTAGGCTTTCTTCACTTCTTCACCAATTATCGCCAGACCACTCTCGACAAGCGCATCGTCTTGGGAATAGGTAATGCGCAAGCATTCATGCTTATGACGCCAGTTTTTGTCTTCACCTGACTCTAGACCCGGAAAAAAGTGATGCCCGGGAACCACCAATACCCCTCTCGCTTTTAACCTCTCGTAAAGCGCCTGACTCGTTACCGGACAATCTCTAAGCCATAACCAGAGGAACATAGCACCCTCTGCTTTGTGTAAAGCGAATGGTGTCCCTTGTAGGTATTGGCGCAAGCAGGCTTCAGCTCGTTTAGCTTTGTCCAAATAAAAAGGACGCACTATGGTGTTACTTATCCTTAGAATTTCACCACTTCGTACCATATCCTGAGCGAGCATGGCCCCAAAACTGCCCGTTGCTAGGTTCATAATACCGTTAACCGCTGACAGTGCTTTGATGACCTCTGCATTCGCCACGACAATCCCGGTGCGCGCCGCTGGCAAGCCTAATTTAGATAAACTAAAACAAGCAATCGTATTATCATTCCAAATAGGGCGGGCTTCTGTAAAAATAAGGTTCGGAAAAGGCGTTCCATAAGCACAATCTAAAATAAGCGGTATATTGTTTTCGCGTGCTACCTGATCTAAGCGGGCGACTTCATCATCCGTAAGCACATTTCCCGTTGGGTTAGTGGGACGTGAGACGCAGATGGCACCTGTCGTCTCGTCGATATTAAGCGCGTCAAAATCGACATGGTACTTAAACGTCGCACTATCAATGCGTTCTATTTTGGGCCGATTTGCCGTAAAAAACGACTGGCTCAAACCCGCATCCGAGTAACCAATATATTCCGGGGCTAATGGCAATTGAATTTGCTTATGAGAGCCATCGCTAAACTGGCCCGCAAACAAGTTGAACAGCATAAAAAACCCAGCTTGAGAGCCGTTGGTGAGCGCGATATTGTCTGGTTTCAGATCCCAGGAAAATTCTCGATTAAGCATGTCAGACACGTCACGAATGAAACTGAGCTCGCCCTGAGGAGGATCATATATACCGACCAAGCGTCGAAATTCAGAGGGTGAGTCAATAATCTCCGTCAGCCGCTGTTTAAACCGTTCTTGAACGGCTGGAATATGTGCCGGATTGCCGCCCCCCATCATGATCATATCGCCGCCAGCAAGCGCATGACCTAAATCTTCCATCAGTTCACCAATACCTGACTTTGCTGCAAACTTATCGCCAAAACTAGAAAAGCGCATAGTGTTTACCCTCTTGCTCCTGTTTATTGATAAAAAACTGAATGGGAAACTTAGGGTAAAAGACCCAGTAAAAATTGGCGCATTAATTGTGCAACCCATAACTCATCAGTTGCCTGATCTAATGTCATGAGGCCTTCTTCGAAGATATTTTTCGGATAACGTGCCTGTCGTAAGGTCATCAGACGACGGCTATACTCATGCGTGAATTCCGGATGTCCTTGAAACGACAATACTTGCTTTCCTATCCGATACGCACCGACATTACAGAAAGCACTGCCATAAAGCACTTGAGCATGCCTTGGCAGCGCAGTCACTTGATCTTGGTGACTAAACAAAAGCGTCAAGTCCGCTGGCATCTGTTCAATATCAATAAATGTATTTTTCTGCGAGTGCGTCATTGCACCAATACCCCAACCTTTGTCTGACTTCTCCGCCTTACCGCCTAAACTGTTTGCAAGCATCTGGTGGCCAAAACAAATCCCGACCAAGGGTATGCCGGCACCATAAGCATTTTGTAAGAATGTACGCAAAGCCGGTAGCCAAGGCTCATCATCATATACGCCAGTCTTGCTCCCCGTAATTAAGTAGGCATTGCAAGCATCCATTGCGCTCGGCAATGAGCCTCCACAAACATTAAATGTCTGGTATTGAACAGCGACGTCACATGCCTCTAAGCGGTCGAATAATTGTTGAAACATCAACGGGTAAGAGACATAGTCATCAATTAATTCATCCGCGATGACGTCGCAATCTAAAATGCCTATTGTTACCGGTTTATTAACCAAGCACTGATCCTCTAATAATTTCGGCGTAGTTCTCAACACACAATAGCGCTTCAGGCTAGACTCAATGTCCTTATGTTAAAAGCGCCTACGTGATATCGGAGTTCATTGTGCCTAAATTTACCAGCCTTCAGACTTTCCTACTACTGTTCACTTTCGTTTTTTTCAGTGTGCCCGTTTTCGCTGATTCACACGACCGTGTCATTACGGTGACGGCGTCGGCTAACGCGACGGCGGCGCCCGATATGGCAACCATACGCATCTCGTTTATTGAGAATGGCCCTACGGTAAAACCGTTGAGCGAACGCAGCCTTGTTAATTTAAACGAACTTCTTGATTCACTGAAATCTATCGCGAAACGCCCGGGCTCAATGGATAGCAGCCAAATATCTATCAATCCGCAATATAGTTACAAAAATGATCAAAGAAACTTTATCGGCTACGAAGTAAACCGCAAACTAAGCTTTACCATGACCGATCTAAGTCAACTTAGTACCGCTCTCAAATTAATTAGTGATGCAGCAGTTGCTAAACTGAATTCGATTGAGTTTGGTTTGCAAGATGAAAGTAATGTGCGAGATCGAGCGCTTGATTCAGCGATAAAACTGTCGAAAGAAAAAGCCCAACGCCTCGCGGACGGCTACGGCGTTGAGCTTAGGTCATTGAAATCTGCCGAGCATCAGACTGAAGCGCAGCAATCGCGCTCTGTTTATCAAGAGCGCGCGATGCTAAAAATGGCAGACCAAGCCCCGCCGAAGCAAGAGGACCTTCGCTTTCGCGCACAAGTGAAGGCAAATTTCTCTATCAAATAAAGCCGAGCATGAACCCCGCTGGTAAACGCGGGGCTTGGCTTTTCATTGAGACGTTAATCGACGCGTTATTTGGACCAAGTAATTTTGGTAATACAAACATAAACCGAGCAATATCATCGCGGTACCCCCAGCAATCTCTAACGAAATGCTTTCATCGTTGGCGATATTACCCAGGCAAAGCGCCAGTACTGGTGTCATGAGTGTCACCATCGCGACCGAGGTTGCGCCTACTTCCTTGATGATAAAAAAGTAGGCACAGAAACCCAACAAAGAGCCAAATATAGCCAAGTAAACAATTGCCCATATTGATATCTCATGCGGATCAATCGCTGGAACAGACCCATCAGTGATCCACCATGACAGCGCGAACAAAGGCACCGAACAAATTAAACCACCAACCGTAATACTCAATGCGTGTGCCTTGTATTCAACCTTTTGAACAAGCACACCACTTACGCTATAAAGCAAAACACTTGCAAGCAGGAGCGCGATACCCAAACTACCGTTACCCGACAATAAAACGTCATCTAAACATATGAACGCAAGGCCAGTGAAAGAAATCACAAACGCGATAAGTCTTTGCATCGTTAACTCAGACTCACCCAGCAACAATTTGGCGAAAATATTCGACCAAATAGGCGCTAAGGCAAACAATACGGAAATAAGTCCTGATGGAATCATAGTCGCGGCGAGATAGACACACATCATCGACGCAAAAATCCCAAGCTGTGAGAAGCCATATGTTTTCAATGCTGGCTTATGCCATCGAAGCGCCACGCCCATTAAACGAAGAATAACCAGTCCAATTGCCGCTGCAAGTGCCATACGCAGGCCAACAGCAGTAATTGGATGAATTACTTCCCCACTCCACTTTACCGCGAGCGGCGTCGTAGACCATATAATAATAATGGTTGCATAGGCGATGGGTACAGACATGACAAAGCTCCTTTTAGACCAGTCGATAGACTTCTAAAACACGGTTCAAATGGAGGCAGTCATTAGGTGAAGAATTTTGCTCGCCACCGTCATTCGAAACAGTGGCCTAGAAGAGGATTAGTTAACTATTTTTGTATAGACACAATCTCAACACCACTTTCGCATGCGCACGCAGCACCCGCACCGCCCAGACTTTGGGCATGCAGAGATCACGGTGTTTGAGAAACTTTAATTGTGTGGTCATAGTGATGGAGAATGGGGGGCCTAACATTAAATGTCAACCGCTTAGTCGTTAAAAAATTGCCGATCTTTAAATGTTTGATTAAGCGCGAATCTACCAGCGGCCTTGGCACGCTCGGTGATCAGCTGGGCCACAATTGAAATAGCTATTTCAGCTGGGGTACGGCTCGAAATCTCGATGCCTATGGGCGCAAACAATCTGCTTAAGTGCTCGTTCGATAAACCGAGGTCGGCTAAACGCCGGCGTCGTTTTTCGCTATTTCGCGCAGAACCCATCGCACCAACATAAAAACAGTTTTTTTGCAGTGCAGCCAATAATGCTAGATCATCTACACGGGGGTCGTGCGCTACCGCAACCACGGCACAACTTTCATTGGCGAACTCATTTAAAACAAGGTCATCTGGCAAACAGTCTGTCATTATTTGGCAATCATAATTATTTGCTTGGCGTCTAAGTACGTCTTTTCGGGGCTCACATAAGGTCACAGCGAAATCAGCGGACTGCGCTAAAGGAATCAAATAACGACTCACATCACCCGCACCAACCACTAGTAATCTAGACTGCAATTCATATTTATGCGTCATCAGCTTGGTATTACGTTTAATAACTGAATCACCCCAAGCATTCGCGGAAACCGGAATAAGTCGCATGGCACCATTACTTAAAGTCACCTCGCGCAGCAAACTAGAGCGATTTACTAGGGTGCAGAGTAAACGTTCGAAATGGGCGATGTTTTCAGTCGACGGAGTGAGTTTTTCAATGAGCAGTTCCAATACAGCGCCGCACGGTAAGTCTAGACCATCAGCATCTTCGCCAAAGCGCCTTAACTGCGGCCAACAAGCATCACTAGCAGGTAAAGGTGTAGTTAACGAATTCGAATGCAGATCACGCAATAACGCATCTTCCACACAACCCCCTGACAGAGAACCATACACGGTATCCATTACAGGCGCATAAGCGAGCAAAGACCCAGCTGGACGCGGTGAGGCACCCCAGGTTTCGATCACGGTCGCTAAATAAATAGTCTGCCCGGCTTTAAGCTGAGCGACCAGCGCATCAAGCACGGAAAGATTTTGTCCACGCATCGTTATTTCAATACCAATTTATGTTAAGCATTTAACCTAAATGGCATGCTACGAAAGCGTTTGCCAGTCGCCTTGTATAGCGCATTCGCAACCGCCGGCGCTAAGGGCGGTAAACCTGGTTCACCGACGCCCGTTGGCTTTTCATCACTCGAAATAATATGGGTTTCGATGACGGGCATTTCATTCATACGCAAAATTTGGTAATCATGAAAATTGCTTTGTCGAGGCGCACCCTCATCGAAGTTTATTTCACCATAGAGCGCCGCAGTCAAACCAAATACAATCCCACTTTCCATTTGCATGGTCACTATATCGGGATTAACAACCGTCCCACAGTCGACCACACAGATCACTTTCTCGATCTTGATTTGATCAGACCTAATACTTAACTCAACAATTTGAGCGACAAACGAACCAAATGATTTATGCGCAGCAAACCCCTGGAATACGCCATTGGGTGTCACACGCCCCCAATTACCCTTATCCGCTAAGGTCTCTATCACCTTACGCATACGCGGCGATTCACTTAATAACTCTAAACGCATTGCAACAGGATCTTTTTTCGCCGCCTCCGCCATCTCATCAAAGAAGCTTTCGGTCACATAGCCATTATACGAGTGGCCAACCGCGCGCCAGTAACTTACTGGAATGCCTGCGTCCGCTTTACTGTAGGTAACTTGTTGGTTTCTAAACTGATAATCAAGATCATCCGCCCCTTCATAACCTGAGGTATCCGCTGGTGCCATTGGCGTACCTTGTGCCATTAGACCAATGCTGCCGAGCATTGAATACATATATTTTGGCGCCCAACTCAACTTAGCAGGCGCCACATCCCACACATACCAATCCATCAAGGCGGGGCCCACAATGTGATGTTTCCATGCTAAGACATTGCCCTTCTCGTCTACGGCGCCCTTAAGTTTATGCAAGCTAGCAGGCCGGTAAAAATCATTTCTCATATCGTCTTCGCGAGACCATGTCAGCTTTATAGGCAACCCCACCTTTGCCGAAATCTCCGCAGCTTCGGCAACAAAGTCCTGCGTCAGGCGCCGGCCAAAACCACCCCCAATAAATTGGTTATGAACATACACATCTTCGATCTCTAAATCTGTGACTTTGGCAACGGCAACTTGCGCAACATCAGGCCCTTGCGTTGACGTCCAAATATCTGCACGATTTTCCTGAATGTGTGCAGTACAATTCATCGGTTCCATCGTCGCATGCGCCAAAAAGGGCAAACGATACTCAACCTCAAGAAGCTCTGCGGCGTCTGACCACTGAGTCGTCACGTCACCTTCTTCACGTACAACGTTTCCGGCGTCAGTGTTTGCAGTTTCTTCATACAGGTTGAATACCAATGCGTCACTCGGCGCAGCACTGTTATCTCTCCACTTAACCTGCAATTTTTGTTCAACTTGGCGAGCATGCCAATAAGATTTGGCCACTACCGCCAGCCCACTGCTTATCTCAACAATCGCATCAGCTAGGCCTTTTGATAATAGCTCTTCACCATTGTGAGCATCAAGCTCAGCGCCGATTGATGGCGGGCGAACAACAATGGCGGCAAGTGCCGTATCGATACCTGCATCAATACCAAAGGTAGCTTGTCCTGTCACTTTTGTCAGGCTGTCCAAGCGCTGAGTTTGCTTGCCAATGTATTTAAATTCATTCGGCGTTTTGAGTGACGGAGATTCAGGTGGCTTTTTCTGTGACGCTAGCCGCGCGAGAGAGCCGTACGTTAATCGCTTGTTCGAGGCTGCATGCATGACTTCACCATTAGCCGTCGACAGCGTATCCGGTGAAACTTGAAGGGTATCGGCTGCCGCCGAGATAAGCATTGTTCGCGCCGAAGCGCCCGCATTTCTGAGAGGTTTCCAAGCCGAGGATAAACTGCTGCTACCACCGGTTAGCTGTATCCCGTAACTCGGGTTTCGATAAGCTTTTTCTGCCGGCGCGAATATGACGTTAATTGCCTCAGGCGCCACATCTAACTCTTCGGCAATTAACGTGGTTAAACCCGTATACGTTCCCTGCCCCATTTCAACGCGGTCTAGCGTAAACACAATCGTATTGTCGGGTTTTATTTCCAACCAAGCATCAGCCTTCCAGGCCCCATCTGGCGAAATACTTTTAGACGTCGTCGCGCAGCCAGCTAAGTTTAAACTCAGCGCTAAACCGCCCGAACCTGCAATACTCGCCTTTACAAACCCTCGGCGAGTCAACGAAATATTTTCTGAATGAACCGGTCCCATACTCCCCCCTTTTAATTTTTCGCGTTATAGGCGAGCGAAGCGTTGGCTTGCTGGAAGGAGTCCGTTGAATCGGCTACGTCTTTAATCGCGCGTTTGATGCGCGAATAAGTGCCACAACGGCAAATATTACCTGCCATGGCCGTCTCAATATCGTCGTCGCTAGGCGTGGGGTTCGACGCAAGCAACGCCGTGGCAGACATAATTTGACCTGGCTGGCAGTAACCACACTGCGGCACACTGTGTTTAATCCATGATGCCTGAACGGGATGCAACTCATCGCCGTCTGAAATTCCTTCAATCGTAGTGAGATGCTGTCCCTCTGCCGCATTCAGTGGGGTAATACATGACCGAATCGCAGCGCCATTCATGTGAATGGTACACGCACCACACAACCCCATACCACAACCAAACTTGGTACCCGTTAAATTCAATTCATCGCGAATCGCCCAGAGCAAGGGCATCTGTGGGTCAAGGTCGAGACTAAGCGTCTCACCATTAAGCGTAAGTTTCATCAGAACCTCTTATTATTGTGTCTTTCTCACCGGCACAATTAAGCACCTTTTTTTATTTTATATGTTCTATAAAGGATACAAAAAACGAGACACTAGGTCTCGTTTTTTGTGCAGTTAAACACGCTGCGTTTCTGTTAATGACGGCTTTTGTACCCGTTTATACACCGACATCAATAGCCTTTATGGCGCTGTCTTTAGATCTGACCTTCTATCGCCTCTCCTTTAAAACGCTCACGTAAAGTTTGTATCATTACGAAGAATGCCGGGATTAAAAGTGTACCAATTACCGTTGCCAGTGCCATCCCACCAAAGACCGTATAACCGATCGAGTGACGGCTAGCCGCCCCCGCACCGATGGCAAAAATTAGCGGCATAATGCCCAGGACAAATGATAACGCGGTCATCAACACCGCTCTAAATCGCAAACGCGCAGCGGTTTCGCCCGCTTCAATAATACTAACCCTATCAACCTCTCGTTTTTCCTTGGCAAACTCGACAATCAAAATCGCGTTCTTCGTGGCTAAGCCTATCAACAAGATGAGGCCAACCTGCGCATACAAATCAAGCGGATTGTTCATTGCCAACAACATCGCCCCTGCACCCAGTATCGCAATCGGCACTGACAGAACAACAGAGATAGGAATACTCCAACTTTCGTATTGAGCCACTAAAAACAAATAAACGAAGATAATCGACAAACTAAACAGTAACGGCGCAAGGTTGCCTGCTAAAATTTGTTGAAATGCCATGCCGGTCCACTGCCCCTCATAACCACTTGGCAAACTCGTCTTGGCTAATTCTTCTGCCGCTGCCATGGCTTCACCGCTACTAAAGCCTGGCGCGGGAATGATGTTAACCGTGACTGCATTCGACATATTATATCGATTGGAAACATCTGGCCCGAGTATGGGTTCCGTTATTAGCAAAGTGCTCAAGGGAATCATCTGACCGCTTGAGGAACGCACATGCAAATTGGCTAAATCAGATTCTTCGTTCCTAAACTCTGCCTCTGCTTGCATCAACACGCGATACACTTGGCCAAACTTATTAAAATCGTTGACATAGAGTGAGCCCAATTGTGTTTGCAGCGTCATAAATATCTCTGACAAAGGTATGCCAAGATTCTTCGCTTTAACACGATCAACATCGACAAACGTCTGCGGGATATCGGCAGAGAAGGTACTGAAAGCAAATGCGATTTCAGGCCGCTGATTTGCCGCCAAAATAAAACTCCCCATTGCTGAGGATAATGAGCGCGCATCGCGCCCCTGTAGGTCTGTGAGTACAAATTCAAGGCCGCTCGTGCCGCCTAAGCCAGGAATTGGTGGCATTGAAAAAGCACGAATATTGGCGCTTGAAATTGCATTCAGCTTTTGCTGCAAGCTACGAACGATTGCGTCTTGAAAAAGTGAAGGATCTGTTCGATCATCCCAGGCATCAAGCGTTACAATGGCAAGCCCTGCATTAGATGAGGCCGCGCCAGAAATTAAGCTGTAGCCACTTACCGTCATCACATCACTCACGCCAGGTTCCTGGTTTGCAATGTCCGTAACCTGCTTCATCACTTCACCTGTGCGAAGTAACGCTGCACCGGAGGGAAGTTGAATATCAATCATGAACGCGCCTTTATCTTCATTCGGCACAAAGCCCATCGGGAGAATTTTGAATACCCCCCCAATCGAAACAAACACCACGACAAGACAAATCGCAACCAGACCAATTTTCCTAACGCTCTTTGCTACCACACCCGCATAGGCATTAGTCATTTTTTCAAAGTAACGATTAAAGCCAACGAAGAAGAAATTTCGACTTTCCTTGCTCGGTTTAAGTAACGTGGCACAGAGCGCCGGGCTCAGCGTTAGGGCATTGAGGGAGGAGATCAAGACTGCGACAGAAATGGTAACAGCAAACTGATTATACATTTGCCCCGTTATGCCAGGCATCAGGGAAACCGGCACAAAAACCGCGAGTAAAACCAACGTGGTCGCAATCACCGGACCACTCACCTCTTTCATCGAGAGACGCGTCGCCTCAACCGGGCTCAAGCCCTCCTCAATATGCCGCTGTACGTTTTCAACCACAATAATTGCATCGTCGACCACGACCCCCACCGCCAGTATCAAGCCAAACAAACTAACCGTATTGATTGAGAAGCCCATGGCAAGCATTACGCCGAAGGTGCCAACTAACGAAACAGGGATAGCGATCGCTGGCACTAGGGTCGAGCGCCAATCTTGTAAAAACAGGAATACGACTAAAATGACCAGCGCCACCGCCTGAAATAGTGCGGTAATAACCTCATCAATCGAGGTTTGGATATAGCGTGTTGTATCGTAAAGAATTGCGTATTCAATATCGTCTGGAAATCGTTCAGATAAACGATCCATCAACGCATAAACATCACTCGCTACTTGCAAAGCATTAGCATCTGGTGATTGATAGACGGCTAGCACAACCCCGGGCTTGTTGTTCAGTTCACCATACCAATTATAAGCCGCCGCCCCCAACTCTACGCGCGCAATATCTTTCATCAAGACACTGGAGCCATCACTACGCGAACGTACCACAAGATTAGCGAATTCTTCAGGCGTTTCTAAGCGACCTTTCGCCTTCAATGTATATTGAAATTGCTGATCTGCAGGGGATGGAGCGCCACCTAATTGACCTGCTGGCACTTGAACATTCTGCTCATTAATCACTTGTTGCAGATCCGTCGTGGTTACACCCAATGCCGCCATTTTTTTCGGATCAAGCCAGATGCGCATGCCATAATCCAGTGCTCCTAGGATCGACGCATCACTGACCCCGTTAATCCGGGAGAGCTCATTCAGCACATTGATATTGGTATAATTTGAGAGGAACAAGCCATCGTAGGTGCTTTCTGGTGAGAAGAGATTGACAACCAGCACCATTTCAGTTGACTGCTTATCTACCGTTACCCCTTGTTTTACAACGTCGGCGGGTAACTTTGGATTCGCTCGGCTCACTCTATTTTGTACGTTAATTTGCGCAAGATCTGCATCCGTGCCAATTTCAAACGTAATGGTTAAGGCATAAGAGCCGTCGTTCGCACTTTTAGAAGACATATACAGCATGCCTTCCACACCATTGACTTCATTTTCGATCGGTGCGGCTATTGCCTCTTGCACAACTTGAGAATCCGCACCGGGATAAGAAGCGGTTACTTGAACGACAGGGGGCGAAATTTTTGGGAATTCAGCAATGGGGAGTACTTGCAATGCCAGAAAACCGGCAAGCGAGATGACAATAGAGATAACAAACGCAAACTTTGGGCGACTAATAAAAAACTGACTAAACATGCCGTGTCTCCCTAGTATGTAGCGTCAGGCATTTGTGCGACAGAACCTTCAGCTTTGGCCCCTACTCTCACCTTTTGTAATCCATCCACGATCACCTGCTCCCCTTCTTTAATTCCTTCAGTTATAACAATATTTATACCATCGACCGCACCCGTGTTTACTGATCGTTTTTCAACAGTTTTATCGTTACCTAACACAAGCAAAAACTTACCGGCCTGATCTTCCTGGATTGATTTGTAGGGCACCAAAAGCACCTCTTTCGGCTTACCGCCCTCAACAATCACCGTTACATGTTGGCCCGGAAGGATGAATCCATCAGAGTTTTCGAAAGCCGCCCGCACTTTTATCGTGCCCGTATTTTGATCAATACGGTTATCGACGAAGTCAAAATTACCTGATTTATCATAAATTGTCCCGGTGGAGAACTTCAGCTTTGCTAGTCCTTCAGGCGCGTTCTCGTCCTCTAAAAGTTCTTTCTTACGCCGCTCTCGATAGGCAAACAATTCACGTTCACTTACCTGAAAGCTGACATACATAGGGTCTGAAAGCACCACGTTTGCTAATATCGTAGCTGGTGTAATTGAATCGCCAATACTGACCGCAGACTGACTCATAACGCCATCAATTGGCGAATATATTGAAGAATAACTTAAGTTTAAGTTTGCGGTTTTAAGCGCTGCTTGCGAAGATTTAATCGCCGCTTCGGCCTGCAATTTCTTACTGAGTAGCTGGTCCATCTGCGCCTGGCTTATACTCCCTTTAACTATCAGCTCTTTGCCGCGCTTGTAATTACGAGTCGTCTCATCAAGCGCGGCTTGATCTGCTGCTTTCTTTGCGGTTGCTTTCGAAACTTCAGCTTCAAGCGTGTCTTTATCCAATTCAAACAGCAGGTCACCTTCGCTCACGCGCGCGCCATCGGGTACAGCCTGCTTTATTAAATAGCCCGTCACGCGCGCCTGAATAGTTACATCTTCTTTTGGCTCTGTCACGCCCACAAAGTCTTGTGAAGACACGATCGACTTAAGGACTGCAGGCGCCGTGCTAACTTGCGGTAAAGGCGCTGCCGCTTGATTCTTTGCAACGTCTTCAGAGCATGCCGAGACAAGAAAAACAGATAAAAAAGGTAACAAAATAGTACGAAATTTCATAAATAATCCACAGGCCTTTTTATAGAAGCGTAGTAAGTATAAATGCCAGCGCAGGCAGCGCTTTGTTCAACCGATAAATCAGCATAGAACGCCGCAAACTTAATGTCTATGGCTCAGTCTACTTTCAATGCAGGTTTCGGCGTCACCTATCAGTAATAACGAACAAATACACGTATCCTAACAAGCGTTATGCACTGCTAGGAGCCCCGCCGTCAACGCAGCACTGTCGCAAAAGTTGAACACAAAATATATGTCCTAAAAAACTACCCATTTATAGCCTATACTTACCCCAAATAAGATACATATGCCCTTTAGTAGTAAACATTTGTCATTGATGATGAGTTGGTAGGAGACGGAACTTGCAACCTAGTATTTCTATTTATGAGGATCTCCCTCGCGGCATGATGCGAGAGTTTGGTATCGGTGATTGGCATTTAAACTTGCTTACCAATGAGCTTTATTGGAGCCCAGAAACCAAACGTATCCATGAAGTTGCCGATAACTATCAGCCTAACCTAGAGGAAGCACTGAGCTTTTATCCGGATTCAAAAGATGGTCGGCAACTCATTGTCGAAACCTTAAATCAAGTTCAAAAAAACGGTGAATCCTGGGACATTCACTGTCGACTTACAACCGCCAAGGGTAATGAGATATGGGTACAGTCCCTAGGTAAAGCGATAATCGGTAAAAACGAGGAGGTCATTGCAATAGAAGGCTTCTTCCAAGACGTAACCGTTCTAAAAAATGCAACTATCGACGCTGCAAAATATAAGCAAGACCTTGCTTATCAACAATACGCATTCGATCGTCATGCAATTGTCAGCATTGGCGATTTAGAGGGCCGCATCGTCTATGCGAATGAAAAATTTCTTGATATCTCTGGGTACGCAAGAGAAGAATTAATAGGCTTGAATCACAACCGCATTAGCAGCCATTATCATGACTGGAAATTCTGGCGCGAATTCTGGCAGCAAATCGGAGCAGGTGAAGTATTTCGTAGCGAGATTTGTAATCGAACGAAAAACGGTGACCTCTACTGGGTAGACTCAACCGTTGTGCCTTATATAAATGATCAGGGTGATATCGAACGGTATGTTTCAATTCATACTGATATTACAGACAAAAAGCTCGGTGAAGAACGAGAAGCCAAACTCGAGCAACGTCTACAACAGATGCAAAAGATCGAAGCCCTAGGCCAGCTCACAGGAGGCATCGCCCATGATTTCAACAATATGCTTGCGGTCACTAACGGCTACGCGGAGCTCCTCAAAAAAGATCTGGTAAAATTGAATCAACCACTGCTGGTAAAGTATGTTGAAAAAATTATCTCATCAGGTGAACGTGAAAAAGAACTGGTCACAAAATTACTAGCTTTTGCGCGAGGAGATCAAGAAACAAACGATATTCTCTGCGTAAACAAAACCCTAGACAGTTTTTTGGACGTCATTCGTCCATTGATACCTAGTGCGATTGAGATTGAAATGAACATCGATAAGTCCGAGCAAATGCTCGTTTCATTAAGCCCGACCTCGCATAGCCAATTGATGATGAATCTTTGTTTGAATGCCCGAGACGCAATGCCAACTGGAGGCACCCTAAGTATTTCGGCAGATACGACACACATTCACAGAGCTTCCTGCGCATCATGCCACCAACTAATAGAAGGTGATTTCGTACGAATTACCGTAAGAGATACGGGCATGGGTATACCGGCTGACAAACTAAATATGGTATTCGAGCCTTTCTTTACAACAAAAGCGATTGGCAAAGGCTCGGGGATGGGACTGGCAGTGGTTCATGGTTTACTCCATTCGCTGGGCGGGCATGTTATGCTGACTTCGGTGGAAGATATGGGCACACGCGTAGAGCTGCTATTTCCGAGGGTTAACCAAAATATTAGTGTCGAGGCGAATGAAATTGAAAACGAGACTACCGCTACCTCTCTAAATGATTCACATATCGCTATTATCGATGACGAACCGAGCATTCCCATTATTATGTCGGCATTTTTAGCAGACAGTGATGCAAAAATAGACACCTACGACAACCCCACACTTTTCTTCAAGGCGCTAAATGCGCGAGATAAAACCTATGATCTTGTCATTACCGATATGATGATGCCAAATTTTACGGGTGCAGACATACTCATGGAGGTTAGGAAAATGGGGTTTGATATGCCGTTTATAGCGATGACTGGGCACAGTGATCAGTTAAACGACTATAATTTCAGAGAAAAAGGGTTCGCTTCGTTACTGCAAAAACCTGTCGCTATGAATGAATTAGAGCGGGTAATACTCAATGTCCTAGAGTCGACAAACTTTGGCTCTGCTAGTTCATAAAAGTAAGCCTGCGCTCCGCAGTTATTAAATAAACATAGCTTGATCGACAATTCACATTAAAAAAGAGCGCTTTGCAGATTTACAACTAAACTTATCACAGCCGGAACCGTTAACGACTAAATAACCCTTTAATCCATTCTCAGGATATGTTCATGAACCTTATCAGAAAAAGTATTGCAGCCAAATTGATCGCAATGATCATACTAGGCTCGGTAGCGATACTTGCCGCGCAGCTTTTCGCTTATTATGAATCCACGCAAAATATCAATACCTACAGTCAGCTGATAGATGAGGATATTGCGCATGAACGGCAAATAAGTCTGATGCTTTCGGAATTTAAAACGCAGGTTCAAGAATGGAAAAATGTCTTATTGCGTGGCAAAGAGGCGAGTCAACGCGAGAAATATTGGACGAAATTCCAAGAGCAAGAGACCAAAATAAGCGACATCGGCAAGGCGCTGACACAGTCAGTACAAGATAAAGATCTCAAAAACAAAATTATAAAATTTTTGGATTCACATAAACAAATGGGCGCGGCCTATCGCAACGGTTACGAAGCTTTTGTAAGCGCGGGTTATGAACATTCAGCTGGGGATAAGGCAGTCAAAGGTATTGATCGTCAACCTTCAAAACTAATCGCAAGCGCAGCCGAAGATGCGGCGAAGCTAATAGAGAAAGGGGCGGCGGAAACGCAGTCTATGGCTTACTCTCGCAATACTGCCTCAATCCTGATTGCAATCATGGCGGTGCTTATATTTGTCAGTGGGTCTGCAGCACTCATAAAAATGAATATCATAAAACCAATCAAACACCTGATCGACCAAATCAAAGCGGTTAGTGAGGGCAACCTGGGAACAAAAATTGCGCAAACATCTGAAGATGAGCTAGGCGACCTTGCGCATGCAACCGATAAACTTCAACACTTCTTGAGCGAGGTTTCGATTCAACTCAAATCGACTAACGCCGGCCTTTTAGACGCCGCCGAGTCACTTAGCGACGCCACTGTGCGGATTAGTGGGCGAGTCAGCTCTGCACATGATACCGTTGAACATGTTGCATCGGCTATGACAGAAATGAGCGCTACCGCAGAAGAAGTTGCCAGCCATGCAGTCGGCGCAGCAAGTGCGGCAAGCGATGCCAGCAATGCAGCTAACGAAAGTGCCCAGACTATGCAAACGGCACAAAACTCAATGGAACGCTTATCTAATCAGGTTGAAAATACACTGGATACAGTTAAAAACCTGGAGGGCCATACCAACGAAGTCGGCACGGTAGTTAACGTTATTCGAGGGATTGCCGAACAAACCAATTTATTAGCACTCAACGCCGCTATTGAAGCCGCTCGGGCGGGCGAGCAAGGTAGAGGATTCGCAGTCGTTGCAGATGAGGTGCGTTCTCTTGCTCAAAAGACGCAACAATCAACTGAAGAAATCGAAATCATTATTGCAAGTGTACAAAACGGCGCACAAGAGACCGTAGAAGTAATGGATTCCAGCTTCAGCATTACCCAAGAAAGCGCAAAACTCTTTAACGAAGCTTCATCAAAACTGGATGTAGTGACGCAGAGTGTAGAGCAAATTACAGCGCTAAGTCATCAAGTAGCAACCGCAGCAGAACAACAAACAAATGTATCAAAAGATATTACGCGAACGATTGTTGAAGTCTCAGACCTTGTTGAGGAAACGTCGCAGTCAGCAGCAACAACACAAATGACTGCGGAAAAACTAAGAGAAATAGCAGTGCTGTCTGAGAATTTAGCCGGACGCTTTAATTAAGCGCCACGCCGCGTTTTCCTGAAAACAGTCTTTCAATACTTACAACGTCCCTATCTTAATTGATGATTTTGGTTAGGGACGTTGCTATTCCTTGAGACAAAACACTAATGCATGATCACTTTTCGGCAACCTGATCGAGTAATACTGTATTTCGAATATCTGGCGGCCGGATGCCTTGTTTCTTGAACTCCCCCATTACGCGCAGCGTTACGTCAGTCTCGAATAGTTTTTCATATTTTGTGTCGAGCACATATGCTTTCAGGGTGAGTTTGATTGCAAAATATCGATCCTCTATTTCCTGATTGACCAATACAATTACAGGCTTGGGTAAATGGATATAACGGCTTGATGCCGCGGACTCCTGAATAATATTTCGCGCAAGCATGATATCTTGGTCAAGCGAAATATAAAAAGGGATATTGATCTGCATATCCAATTCACCAAAATTACCGCTCGTCACGACATCCGTTAAAAACTTACTATTCGGAATCGTTATTATGTCATCGGTTAAAGTTTGCATACGGACCGAGCGCAGCCCTATCTTAACAATATCTCCGTAATGGTTATCAAATGTGACGCGATCGCCAACTTGAAATGGGCGATCGACCATCACGGTTAAGCCCGCGATAAAGGAGGCCGCCAAATCTTTCATCGCAAAACCAATCGACACAGCCAGAGTTCCGCCAATCAACGCTAACACGCGCTCATCAACATGAAAACTCAACATAAAGACAATAACACCTGTCGATACGTAGATGAAAAACTGAAAGAATGAAAACACTTTTTGAGCCAACATACGGCGCTGTGCGATCTGGCTGCCGATAGAATCCACAAAGTTTTTAGTGAAGCGTAATAGTGCCCAAGCGATGCCAACGACTGCGACGGACAACAACAAACCCGACCAACGAACGAGACCAGCCAAATTCTGCAAGGCACTCAAGTCGGGCTCAGTTTGGGCAAAACAAGGTAGACTTAAACAAAGCAACAGAAGCGTTAAAATCAATCGGTAATTAACCAAGCCAAACCCACTAAAAACATACATTCCATTCATCATACGCCTCTCCTCATTTAACCAATAAGTGTTGGTTATGAAGCGTATTTGTCACAAATCGATACCAGTGATCAGACACTTTCGCTTTATCATCTATCAACGAAATAAACCCCCTATTTTGGAAGAAGCGCAAGGTGTTAAGCACCTCGATATAACTTAACTGCGTGCATTCAGCCAACTCTTCAGGCGACGCTATTTCAAGCTGAACAATGGCACGTAAAACAGCCAACATTGGTTTTGGTAATGCCTCTAGCTCTTTATCATCTGGGGCCCTGAAGATTCGCACCACCACTCGCTCTTTCTCTGTATTGGTAAACAGAGACATCCTGAAAAAGCGCAAAGCGACGGTAGGATTTCCTCCGGAATAATTCCAGAGAATACGAAAAAACCCCACCTTTGCCGTTTCTTCTTCATCTAATTCTTGATCATCCCATTGCTTGGGTATGTTTAGATCGTCAAAGTGAACTTGATAGGTTTCATCTGGAGACATTCTTGACTCCATCAACTGAGCAAGTTGCTGCTCAGTCCAACTGGGTAAATGGATCATACGGTCCAATATCAAACGCTCTCCGCGAGCCCGCTCGACAAACCGCCATGAAGACTGCTCAATTCCCAGTACGGCTCCATGATTTCCTCGTCCACGACGCAGTATATTTGTAAATTTAATTAACGACTCGATTCCGTTTACTTTTGGGCTAACAAGGCGATGCGCATTATCAATGCAAAAAAGATAGCGAGATTCAGCCTTCCTCAACGCTTGCACTATCTCGCCTTCGCTGGCTTCTTTTTCCAGCCCAATGACCAATGCTAACTGCGTCATTAAACCTGCCAGGCCCTCGTGCGTGCAATCAATATATAAGGTTCGCTGTGACTTAGAACGTGTCACCAAACGCTTTAAAAAACGTGTCATACCACGACCTCGTTCACATACGACTACCGCCATCGCGGGAACAGGCTTCAACACATGCTTACTTAAATCGTCTAATTGCTCTTGCGCATACTCATCAATCAGCAAACTCGTTTCATTCCCGGGTGCGACATAATTGAATGCTTCTTTTACGCCAAGCTTTGACAAATTTTTCTGTTCCTTTTCTAAGATAGTTTGTTTGATCACCTCGATACTAAAAAAGTAGGCCAAGAGCTGCTTAAAAAAGTCGAAGCGTGACAGGTAACTAAAGGTGAGCCTAAACATAAGAAGCTTGGACAGATGCACGATGCATAGCAACGCCGACAACGGAGAAAAAATAAAGTGTGTTTTTTTACTGATAGCCCACTCTATGTAGGTCGGAACCGTTTTCAACTTATCTACCTGCGCAAAGACGACATTACGCCAAAGCTTAAGAATAGTAAGTATTTGAACCACCACCAACGCATATAAAAAGGCTTCAAGCCAGTAATAAATTGCCCCCTCGTACAGAACTTGGCTCACTGTTCTAAGCACAATCCAGACAAACGCTATCGTCCAAACAAAACGGGAAAAACTTTTCTTACTTAGCAATAACCGCTGGCTGTCTTCTCTGTTATTTGCGCTTTGCTCAAGCCACAAATTTCCCACACGAATGACTGAAATACTTATCACGACGCCAGTCACCATCGACTTGAGATAGTAAAATGCTTCAAGTAGCGGAAATTCTCTGCACATGGATAGAACAAAATTCAAGAATATAAGCCAGCCAATTGGTGCTGAGACTTGTGCAAGGTATGGAGAAGCTCTTTGCATAAAACCAGGCGTGGTTTGAACCTCTCGCTGGCTATTAAGTTTAAAAAAAGTCGGGGCATGCCTTTGCCATTTCACAAGGAGATAAGTGGCGATTAAAAGCTGAATCACGGTAAAGATGATTTCAATTAAACGATCTTCAGAATTACCAGGAAAACCAACAATCAGCCGACGTTCATTTTCAATCCAAATCTGAGCCGCGAGTTGATGTAAGCGAAATTCTTGCTTAATCTGTCGCAGGCCTGTGCGGCCATAGCCAATGTATTCGTTTTCTAACGGCCCCTCAGCTAACTCGATTAAACGCGACTTCGCCTTTGCCAGCCGGTCAAGAACGTAGTACTGCTCTTTAACCTCAGTCCAGCGCGGTTCGGGGGCTTCAAAAAGCCGCAAAGCAAACCGACCCGATGCCTCACGCTTCGGTATCATGTCGCTGACTAAATCATCCAGCTTATTGTAGTGTCGGGTTAACAGTTGCTTGTTGCGCCCGAGTAAACGAGCGATCAACGTTTGCTCCACGTTTATAGATTGATGCCCCTCAGGCAAGGCATCAACATCCGATAAAAAAGCAGAAATAGTGTCTTGCGAGTCGTTGGCATGAGCATGATATGAGAAACAAAAAAGAAATAACGCAAGAGCAACTAAAGCGGATTTTCTTGTATGATGTAGACGACGAGAAACCGCTACGTAAACGGAGTTGGGGCAAGTGTGCACGAGCCTTCCTTTTTAGAATTGTTGATTTGAAAGCGTTAGCGAAAGCTTATCGCATAAACGCAGATCAATCTATTTATCGCTGAACATCCTCATTTGCAAGCTGTTTTCTTCTCGTACATAGACAATAATGCTGACTCAAATTTTCGTGTAAATCCATTAGCATCACACAAGTTTGAATCTTGCATTAACTCACGACCCTGTGCGCGTAATTGCGAAAGTCGATGCTTCTCGTCTGTCGCGTACCGAACGGCAATATCGACATAATCATCTACGTTTTCCCCCACAAACTCGGAAAAACCGGCGTTTATAAGCAGGCTAGCACTTACACGTTCAACATGTCGATCACCTTTGTAACAAACAGTGGGGACCCCCATCCATAGTGCTTCGCAGGTGGTAGTGGTACCATTATAAGGAAACGTATCCAGGGCTAGATCGACCTTATTATACAGTTTCATATGGTCTTGCATTGCTGCAGTAGCAGGAGCAAATGCAATGCGCGAAGCATCGATACCGTCCGCTTTTAATACTGAGAGAATTCTATTGCGACTTTCAGCATCAACCATTTGCCTAGATTTCAAAGCTAGTCTTGACTCTGGAACTCGTTTGAGTATTTTTGACCATGCGACTAAGGTTTCCGTCTTTATTTTTTGAGCGTTATTAAAACAACCAAAAGTAAACGGTTCCGACGTTAACTGGCTAGGCAACTCAGTTTGAAAAGCTAAAGCATCGTCCCCCTCATAAACGATAAAGCTATTTGCTAACCTCCAGAGGGTCTCAGAATAATATTGATCCTGTTCGCCGATTGGATCAGTAATTTCATCGACAAGGCGATAATCGATCTCGGTCAAACCTGTCGTATTTGGGTAACCCAGCCAGGTTATTTGCAATGGTGCCGGCCGACATACCATAGCTCCGAGGCGGTTGCCGCGCATGTGACCCGCCAAATCAATTAATATATCAATTCTATCTGTAAGGATTTCTTCAGCTAATTGGCGATCATTTAGAGATACAATTTCTTTAAATTTATGGGCCTGAGCTCGAATAATCGCTGTAACATCATCATGCCTTGAATTGTTGTAATAACAAAATACCTCAAACCTATCGCGATTTAACGCAGTTAACACCGGCTTAAAAAAATAAGGTACCGAATGGCGATGAAAATCGGGTGAAATAAATCCTAATCTAATCCTTGGCGTTTTTGTTTCTTCGCGACTAATTGCCTCAGTCATTGCGACTGCGCGCTCACTATAACAATCAGCAACGACCTTGCTGACCAATGAATAATAATCTTGTGGAGATACTAATCTTCCATAGTTATGAGTTAATAGCAAATTGCTTAAAAGCTTTGAGTCATCCATGTTGTCGCGTAGCAACCGGGTATAAATATTAATAGCCTCAGAATCATGACCTTGTTCATTGAGACAGGCGGCGATAAGCAAGTTGGCTTCCTTAGAACCCGAATCTTTTTCCGCTAATTTTTTAAGAGCAGAAATGCTCTCGCCCAAGTACCCCCCCTGATGAGCCAGCGACGCATAGGCGATCGCAATTTCATAATCGCCGGGTAACTTCGCATTTGCTTTCTTGTAGCATTCATAAGCTTGTTGCAACTGGCCCTTAGTTTGAAGGGCTGCGCCCATAGCTGAGTATCCAAGAGGGTTGGCGGGATCTTTTAAAATCGCCTCATTGGCATACTTTATCGCTTCATCAGGTCGCTTTAACTTTGAACAAATCTCACTAAAAAGACAGAGAATTTCACTTCTATGAGGTTTCTCCTGCAAGGCTTTCGAACAGACCTTTTCCGCCTCCTTAAAATAAGCTTTTTCAAATAACTTTCGCGCTTTTTCAAACAATGTAATCGGGACAGAGCCGCTGCGGTTCTTACTTTTTCTCTTTGGCATAGGGGTACAGTCTAAAAAATGGAAGGATAATCAAAGACAAAAAATATGACTAACTAGAAACCGCATATTTGTGTCTCGAAACACATTTCAATCAATTAATTCAAATAAATATTTACGTTTTATCAGTGCTCTTCCGATATCACTTATTTAAAATCAAATCCGCGTAACGCTTTGTATGAACCCGTTCAAACTAACCTATCGCGAACATCGTTAAAAGGGGTAACGCTTTTCAATACGAAACGGTGACATCCTGCATCGATTTTTTTCGAGATATGATGACGATAGGAGCAAACTAAATCTGCTTAAAGTTCTGTGCTAAATGAAACATTATTATACCTTAAAATATGTCCTTAAAATGCTTCGTCAAGCATGCGGCCATCAAACATCTTCCAATAAATCGAACTATACAATCTGCAAATTTATGGCATACGCAGGGCAAAAAAGTTAGCGGCAGTTCTCTTTTTTACCAGCAAAAAATGTTAACTGGATAAAACTCGATGACTCAAAACCTGATCATGTGTTATGTTTTGTTTTTTCGTAGTATCAACAACACATAATTGAGCAAATAAAAGCATTTTATGAATCGTCAAACGCCACTTATTATCGCCGCCTTAATTGCTTTGCTCTGCCTCAACGCATGCAGCGCACCACACGATACATTATCGTCTTTACCGCGCCTGTCATTGACCCCCGAACTTGATAAAATTTATCAAAGCACATGCAAAAACTGTCACGCTAGTAATGCGATGGGCGCTCCAAGAACGGGAGATCTAAAAGCGTGGCAAGTGGTCTTCAATAAACCATTTGAATTAATCATTGAACGGGTGATTAACGGCTATCAAGGCATGCCACCGTTGGGCCAATGCTTCGATTGCGATCAAACACAACTAGAAACATTGGTGCATTACATGAGTCGCCCTGCAGAACCTCCCCAACCTGCCAACTAGAGATGAACATGCAACGAAGAGACTTACTAAAAAGCTTTGTCGCCGCAAGTTTGTGTAGCGCTTTTCCGCTAAGCCTTGCGCAAGCAAGCGCGCGAGCATTGCCCTGGAAAAACTGGTCAGCCAACCAAAGCTGCCTGCCAAAATCAAGAATCGCCCCTGAAAACATTGACCAACTTAGCAGTATACTCAAGGGTCATAATGGAACAGTTCGAGCAGTCGGGTCGGGGCACTCCTTTACCGCGCTCGTCCCAACAGATGATACCTTGCTGTCTTTACGCAACTTCACCTCAGTGAACCCTGTGACAGGAAGCAATCAACAAGCAGATATTGGCGCCGGTATCAGCTTGCAGCAACTTGGACTCAAATTGGATAAGATTGGTCAAGCCTTGATCAACATGCCAGATATCGACAAACAAACCTTGGCCGGCTCTATTAGCACCGCCACGCACGGCACAGGCCGTATGCTCGGCAGCTTATCATCCTACATTACCGAACTAGAATTTATGGATGCTCAAGGTGACTTGCATCTCTGCAATAAACAAGTAAATCCAGATTTGTTTGATGCGGCGCGCGTCGGCCTCGGTGCGCTAGGCATCATCACTCGGGTACGAATGCAGAATACGCAACCGTTTAATTTAAAGCGTGTTGGCACTTGGCGGCCCTATGAAGAAGCCTTCGCTCAAGCCAAAAATCTCGCGGATATTCATCGAAATTTCGAATTCTACGTTATTCCATTTACCGGCATGACGCTTAGTGATTCACTTGATATAACATCAGCCCCTGTTACTGAGTCAGAAGAGCTTAATAGCAATGATGGCCTTGGTGATTTAAAAATGGCACGTGACTACTTGGGCTGGTCAAACAAAGCACGTGAATTAGTCCTCGGCTCATACATGAAAACGCTTGAACCAAGCGCAAATATTGATCATAGCTTTAAAATATACTCAAGTGAGCGATCCGTACGGTTTAACGAAATGGAATATCACCTACCTTATGAGACGGGCATCGAAGCACTGCAAGAAATCGTAAATCTAATAGAACGCAAATTTCCAGAGGTCTTCTTCCCAATTGAATGCCGTTTTGTGAAAGGCGATGACTGCTGGTTGAGCCCATTCTATCGGCGCGATAGCATTTCAATTGCCGTGCATCGCTTCTTTGAAGAAGACTATCTACCGCTATTTAAAGAAATCGAACCTATCTTCCGCAAGTATGAAGGGCGCCCGCATTGGGGGAAGCTAAATACCTTAGGCTACCCTGAATTTGCATCACTTTATCCGCGCTTTAAAGACTTTTTAGCGATTCGTGAAAGTCTTGATCCATCGCAACGCTTTGCGAACGATTACCTTAAAAAAACTTTCGCGCTTTAGTGCCTAACACACCTCAGAAAGTGCATTAGTTTTTGACGGTCAATTTCCCGTATTCATGCTCTGCATAGTGTTGTATGATCGGCGTTTAGATGTATATAAGTAGGCAGCTGCTCGCCTGCCATTGAACGGAGCCAAGAATGAGCCAAGACTCTCCTCTGATAGTCACCGACCTGCATAAGCATTTTGGTCAACTCGAAGTATTAAAAGGTGTATCGATCGAGGCAAAAAAAGGCGATGTCATCTCGATGATCGGATCCTCCGGTTCTGGCAAAAGTACGTTCTTACGCTGCATCAATTTATTGGAAGTCCCCAGCAATGGGGATATTAAGCTGCATGGTGAATCCGTCGAATTCAAAGAAAATAAACGCGGCGAGCGGATTCCAAACGATATCAAACAAGTTGAGCGAATGCGCTCGAAGCTCTCAATGGTTTTTCAAGGCTTTAATTTGTGGTCACATATGACCGTGCTCGATAACATTATCGAGGCGCCTGTTCATGTACTCGGTATTCCGAAGAAAGAAGCCATTGAAAAAGCAGAAGCATTACTAAAAAAAGTCGGTATTTACGAGCGTAAACATTATTTCCCGGGTCAAATGTCCGGTGGGCAGCAGCAACGTGCGGCGATTGCGCGAGCGCTCGCAATGGAACCTGAAGTTTTACTGTTTGATGAACCAACGTCCGCGCTTGACCCCGAATTAGTGGGTGAAGTTTTAAAAGTTATGCGCAGCCTCGCAGAGGAAGGGCGCACAATGATTGTGGTGACCCATGAAATGGCTTTCGCGCGAGATGTGTCCTCGCAAGTCGTATTTCTTCATGAAGGAAGAATTGAAGAGCATGGTTCGCCCGCTAAAGTGTTCGAGAATCCTGATTCAGAGCGTATGAAACAGTTTCTCCAACCGCAATATTAAACCAAAAAAAACGAAATAACCTGAAGGGGTCTAAATGATGAAAAAACTTTCTGTAGTACTAGCCTGCCTAGTTGCAGCAACCAGCTCTTTGGCCGTTGCGGCAGACAAACTTAAACTGGCGGTAGATGTACCCTACGAGCCATTTGAATTTAAAGCACCTGACGGCACGTTAACGGGTTTTGAAGTCGATTTGGCAAATGCCGTTTGCGCTGAAATAAAACGAGATTGTGAGTTCGTAATCCAAGCGTGGGATGGCATTATTCCTGGTCTGCTAGCCCGTAAATATGACGTTATTTTCTCGTCGATGTCGATTACTGAAGAGCGAGCTAAGAAAGTATTGTTTTCAGAAGGCTACTACAATACGCCTTCGGCATGGTTCGGCAAGAAAGGCGCAGGTATCGATGTAACAAGCATGGATGCAGTAAAAGGTAAAAAAGTGGGCGTTCAGCGTGGCACGCTTCAAGATGACTACGTGACCAATAATATGGGCGAAAGCGTTGTCGACATTAAACGCTATACAACGGCTGATGATCTAGTCCTTGATTTACAAGGTGGCCGTCTCGATCTTGTGTTCCTAGATTTCCCTGTTGGCGAATCAACGATTCTTAAAAATGAAGCATACGAAGCAATCGGTGAGAATGTTCAAGTAGGCAACGGTGTGGGCGCTGCTTTTCGTAAGCGTGACACAGAGCTTGCGGACCAATTCAATGCCGCGCTTAAGAAGCTTAAAGAAAATGGTGCTTACGACGAAATCATGAAAAAGTATTTCGCATACAGCATCAAAATCTAAGTACAGCTCAACGAATGGTCTAGGCAACAGCCTAGACCATTGCTGTTAACGCCTCATCTTACCTACCTACCATAATGTCATTTATCGTACGGAGTACTGAATGTTAGATCTGCATGGTTACGGTCCCTCTATTTTTGAAGGGGCAATCTTGACCATCGAAGTCGCTATTCTGTCGTTAATACTCGCCCTCGCGCTTGGGATGCTTGGGGCGCTTGCCAAATTGTCACAAAACCCAATTCCTCGTTTTATCGCAACGGTTTACACCACCGTTATTCGAGGCGTGCCGGACCTTGTTCTGATGTTGCTGATCTTTTTTGGTGGTCAAATGTTGATGAATATGTTCTCTGACTGGCTTTATGAGCAATTTGATATCGATATTTTCTTCAACATCAACGAGTTTGTTGCGGGTGTTTTCACCATCGGTTTTATCTTCGGCGCATACATGGCTGAAACGTTCCGTGGGGCATTCCAATCTGTTCACCAAGGCCAAATAGAGGCAGGTCTTGCCTACGGTATGACAAAACGACAAATATTCTTTCGTATTTCATTCCCACAGATGATGCGTCATGCGCTACCTGGACTCGGAAATAACTGGCTGGTAATGCTCAAAACGACAGCCCTAGTCTCAATTATTGGACTCGCAGATATGGTCAGGCTTGCATCAGAGGCCGCAAAAGCCGTGCATGAGCCTTTCACCTTCTTAATTCCCGTGGCGGGCGTCTACTTAGCCTTAACCGCCGTTTCAGAATGGATACTTAAGCGCCTCGAAATTAAATACAGCGCAGGTCTGGGAAGCGCCTAATGGACAGCCTCATTGCACTTCTCGACAACAACGACATATTCAACGTTACCACCCTCCTGCATTACTGGAGCGGCTTTGTCACCACAATTCAATTGGTATTTCTCTCGCTAATTATCGGTCTTATTATCGCGGTACCTCTGGGTATTCTGCGCGACTCCAAGAACCCTCTCATTAGCAAACCTATTTGGGCTTATGTCTACTTTTTCCGTGGTACACCACTGCTTGTGCAGCTCTATTTAATTTACTACGGCACTGCGCAAATAAACGGCATTCAAGACACTATTTTCTGGCATATTTTAAGTGAAGCCTTTTATCCATGTCTGATTGCCTTTGTTTTGAACACTGCCGCCTACACGACAGAAATCGTAAGGGGCGCGATAAGGTCAACACCGAAAGGCGAAATCGAAGCCGCAAAGGCCTATGGTATGTCTTGGCGCTTACGTATGCGTCGCATTGTATTACCTAGCGCATTGCGTCGTGGATTGCCGGCCTACGCAAATGAAGTAATCTTTATGCTACATGCAAGCTCAATCGCCAGTGTCGTGACAATAGTTGATTTGACTGGCGCAGCAAGGGATATCTACGCGCGTTACTATGCACCGTTCGAAGCGTTCTTATTTGTTGCTGCAATTTACCTTTGCGTCACATTCACATTGATTTTTATTTTTCGAAAACTCGAAAACCGTATCATGGCGCACTTGCAGCCGCTATCACACTAAGATTTGCGGCTTAACTGGCATGCATTTAACTAGTAGCGTAACGGTATCATCCATAAATCGGTACCCGCCTCTGCGTATAGTGCCGATGCTTGCTCTTCGGATAAGGCGATCGTTTCAGTTTGCACCTGTTCTTTTGCAACCAACAAAGCTCTGAATTGCTCCATGGAACGGTTCGCAACTAACATCGCTGATTTATGCGTAACCGTTGGGGTTGCCTGCTGAATAATTTCACATCGCCGCGAACAGGCATCTTGAACTGCTCGGATATTTTCAACAAATGCCTCAAGTACCGGGCCTGCATCAAAAATATCAATGTATCCATTGTAGTGAAAACCCTCTTTTTTCAGAACCTCTATTGCTGGACGTGTTACCGCATGCGTTTTACCAATAGATAGCCGCGCTTCTTGACTGAGCATAAATAAATAAATTGGGTACTTCGGCATTAATTCAGCGATAAAGGACTTATTTCCTATCGCGATTTGATGGTAAGCATCAGAAAATTCCATCTGAAAGAATTTCTTTCCGAGTGATTCCCAAAAAGGTGACTCGCCATCATCGTTTGAAACACCTTGAATCTCAGCAATAATTTTCTCATGGAAATAATCGGCAAATTGTTTCAGGAAAAGGAAGGGAGATTTTGCAAGTAAGCGGCCATTATTGCTATGACGGTAAGCAGGATCCAAATATAAACTGCATACCTCTGACACACCACTTAGATCATTATTTAAGTACAACGTTTCATTGGTTGAATGCGCATCCACTTCTTTTGAGGCATGCACACTCTTGCTTACCTTGTAATTATACCAAACATCCTCCAAACCAATGGCCGCTTGAATTTCACTCATGCCCACTACCCTACCTTGCTGAGTATCTTCCAAAGCAAACATGTAATGCGCGCGATCTTTTGGAATAGAACGTCGAAAAGAACGTTCGGAGGTAAAAATATGTTGAGCAAGCAGTTGGGGGTCTTTGGGCAGGGTCGTCACACCCACGCCGGCAACCTCAGAAAACGCGGTTAGTGTATCGAGATCACTACTTTGTATTGGGCGAATTATCATCATGGTCAAATAAGCCCTTTATTTAGTAAGGTGAAGATAAAGAATTTCATCATCTTGACGCACGTTTAGTGCCGTCAAAATGGAGCCATCTAGGCGCACTACCTCACCCATACCATCGGTAATTTGTGCCAACAAACATCGAAAATCGGAAAACGATTTATTGGCCACCAGATGCAGTGGCCCGGTTGTCACCTTGCCCCCTTTAACTTGCTTAAAACGCGAATGTTGAAAAGTACGCGTCTCATTTGTTTTTGCCATAAGGACCGGTCCGCCATCAAAAATATCGATATAAGGGGACGCCTCAAAGCCCTCCTTTTCAAGCAGCTTATGGGTCGCTTTCGCTCGCTCATCGGTTTTACCCATAACAGCCTGTGCCTGTGAGGTAAGCATGGTGACGTATATCGGATGCGGCGGCATCATCTCAGCAAGCATGGTTCGGCTTTTCGTCGCCACATGATAGCCGGCCATCACATAATCCATATTAAAAAACTGGCGGCCTAAACTATCCCAAAAAGGAGATTCGTCTTCTTCATTGGTAACGCCTTGCAGCTCAACAATCACTTCACTACTGAAGCATTGCGTAAACTGACGCAGAAACATTAACCTTGCACGCGACATCAAATCAAAATACGGCGTATTTAACAGCTTATCTTGGATCGCAAACGACGACAGCACAGTCTTACCAGTGAGTTCATGAGTCAGGTATAAAATCGGTACCGTCGTATGAATATCAAAGGTCTCAGAGGCATGAATCAACTCGTCTTGACGATAATTATAAAACGGTCGTTGCGGATCATTATTTACCGAGATCGCGCTACAGCCGACAATTTCACCCGTTTCGGACTCTTCCATTACAAAAAGAAAGAACTCCTCTCCTTGCAAGCATGCTTTGGTCGCGAAGCTTGTCATGGAGTGTTCGATTCGCTCGAGTAGCTTTTCTCGTTTGCGCGGTAGCGAAGAGATACGTGCATGATTATCGCGAATCACAGACTCAATACCGCTCGCATCCTCGATTGTGCTAGGGCGCACTATATACATATTAGCGCCCCGCTGCGGAAAATTGTTGCACCGCTCGATCCAATAGCACCAAACCTTCATCAATATCTTTATCTGAGATAATCAGAGACGGCGCAAAACGCAACACATTTGGCCCGGCAACCAGTATCATTAAACCGAGCTGCGCGGCTTGCGCTACAATTTCAGAGGCTCGGCCTCGATAAGGCTCAGCCATTTCTGCACCGATTAATAAACCTGCACCACGGATTTCTTTAAAGAGATCATAGCGTTCATTTATCGCTGCCAAACCTTGTTTTATGCGCGCCGATTTCGTGGGCACATTATCCATCACCTTGCTATTAAAAAGCTCTTCAAGCAATGCTTCTGCGACCCGGCATGCCAATGGATTGCCGCCGTAAGTACTGCCATGCGAGCCAACACCAAAAGACTCTGCAATCTTTGCAGTGGTCAACATCGCCCCAATTGGGAAACCGCCCCCTAATGACTTTGCACTGGTTAATATATCGGGTACCACGCCCGCTTGCATATAGGCATACAACGCACCACTCCGACCAACGCCTGATTGAATTTCGTCAAACACGAGAAGCGCATCGTGCTGGTCGCATAAGCGTCGCAGCCCTTTCAAAAATTCAGGATCGCCTGCAATTACCCCACCCTCACCTTGAATGGGTTCAACCACCACGGCACACGTTTTTTCTGAAAATAGTGCCTCAGCAGACGCTAAGTCGTTAAATGTCGCGTGCTTAATGCCACCGGGCACGGGGGCGTAACCTTCCGTGTACTTAGGCTGTCCACCAACCGATACCGTAAACAAGGTGCGTCCATGAAAACTGTTATAAAAAGAAATTATCTCATTTTTCTCCGCGCCAACCTTGTCGTAGGCATATTTTCGCGCCAGTTTGAACGCCGCCTCATTCACTTCTGCGCCAGAATTTGCAAAGAACACTTTGTCAGCAAACGTATGTGCGACCAGTAAATTCGCGAGACGCAAAGCCGGTTCGTTCGTGAGTACGTTACTCAAATGCCAAATTTTTTGTGCTTGCTCGGTTAGCGCTGCAACCAAGGCGGGATGCGTGTGACCCAAAGCGCTGACGGCAATACCGCCAGCAAAATCGATATATTCTTTTCCGTCTTGATCCCAAACGCGAGACCCTTCACCTTTTACGGGAATCATTTTCGCCGGTGCATAATTCGGCACCATGACTTCATCAAACAAATTTCTATCAACTGGCGGTTTCGTGGCCATTTTTTTTCCAATTATCCGTCTAGCTATCGCATTCACCGGCTGGGCAAACGAAAAGATAAACAACCCAATCTTGAGCGTTTACCACATTAAATCATCTGGGATTTGATAATCTTTGTACGGATCATCATCGTCATTTTCCGACGCACTTTTTTCATTCAACGCCACCACCACCGTCGCGTCGCGCTGCGCAATTTTTTCTGCCACAACACTCGGTACAATAAGGTAACGATCATCTTGTTTAACGACCGCCAATAAGCCTCTGGACAGTTGCTCCTGCTGGGTGGCATTGACAAATATTTTGCGAATTTTGGTACCTTCTGCAAATTGATACCCTAATTCACCCGCGCTAGAATCGAGTTTGTTGAGTTCAATCAACTGTCGGATTTGAGCGAGCAAGCCTTTCTGCACAGCCGCCGCTTTGATCTCTTTATTTAAGGCGCGATCTTTTTCAATTTTAGCTTTACGCTCGAACTCCATACGTTGTTTATTTTCGTCAGCTTGCGCTTGCCCTTTTGGCTGTTGTTTCTTCTGCTTACGCTGCTGCTGTTTGATCGCCTTGGCTTTTTTGTTATCAACTAAGCCGGCACCCATCAACTGGTCTTGTAGCGATTTTGCCATGTCTATCTCTGTATGCCCGAGTTTGTTAAACGTTTCAATAATCGGCTTTTTTCAACTAGCAATGTCGCACAGCCAAAAAAATCCTTGGGGTAAGTTAATCATAGCTAACGCTGGTCAACACGCTCGCACTTTTAACCCGACTAACCTTATTTTATGTCAGCTCGCGTGTCGAGTTTAAGATGATGACCTAACGACAACAAGTGTTGCTCTACAACGCTTGCTTCTAGCTTTTGTTGATTGATTTTTATTATCCTTAGCAGCTGCCTATTTTCTATGAGGTCTATTACCATTCACTCTCACTACCAGAGAAGCCGTTCGCCATTTGCATGGAAAAACTGACCTGTTTTAGTCATGTCTAATTCGTTAATCCGCTCGACAATACTTGCTGCTGCCTCATCCGGCGTCACGTTACCCACCCCGCCAATCATCTCAGTGCCAACCAGCCCAGGGTGATAGATACCAACAGGAATGTGGCGCGCGGCTAAATCATAACTCAATGAAACCGCCGCCATATTTAACGCTACTTTCGACATCCGATAGCCATAACGCCCACCACTGGTATTGTCTGCAATCGAGCCCATGCGACTGGTGATAAAAGCAAGTTTCGAAGCGTCTTGAAGCTTGGTTAATAAACTTTCTACGATACGCAGAGGGCCAAGCGCATTGGTATTCAATTGGTCTTCTATAGTCGAAAAATTCAACCTTCCGAGTACTTCATCGCGTAAAATCCCAGCATTGTTAATGAGTATATCTATACGAGGCTCCGAAATGCGCGACGCCAAATCGATTAAACTCGATGGTGCGCCAACGTCAATGCCTTTGAGAACCACTAAGTTATGACCCTGCATCGCATCCAGTGCATCAGAACCCGTTCGACACAAGGCGTAAACTTTGTAACCATGCTGCCCGTAAAGGTTAGTAAGCGATAAACCAATGCCGCGATTCGCACCCGTAATGACTGCGATGGGCCGGTGTTCGTGCGTCGGTACCTGCTGCGATGCCATAAAAATCCCTTGTTAAACTGTTATGGTTACAAAGCTAACGATGAAAAGGTGCATCATGGACTACGAGACCGTCAAGGCTTATTTGTTGAACAAACCTGAAGCCATCGAAGACTATCCGTTCGGCCCCAACATATTGATCGCCAAGATCAAAGGAAAGATGTTTGCTTCATTGACGACGAATCAGGGCACGACCAGGATGAATCTTAAATGCGATCCAGCCCATGCTCAAGAGTTACGAGATGTTTTTGACGCGGTGAAACCGGGTTACCACATGAATAAAAAGCATTGGAATACGCTCGCACTCGATGGTTCATTACCCGACAGCGAACTCGAACGTTTGATTGATCATTCCTATACGCTGGTTTTTAAAAAA
>CAJWAD010000023.1 GCA_913020245.1 uncultured Oleiphilus sp. | reverse complement strand
CGGAACGAATCCGATGACGACAGCTAATAAAATGGCGAGTGCCCCAAGGGGTTCAAAAACGGCTTGTAAGTCGATATTGGTGGCGTATATAAGAATTTCATAGCTTAAAAAACCAAGAATCACCCAAACTGAAATAAAACTGGTTTCGGCGACGACTGTCTCTTTTAAATGTTTGATGCTAATAGATTCAGAAAACCTTACAGACCATGAGTTTAAGGGCTGACCGACCCAGACTGAGATGCAGAGCAAAGCGCCGACAAATCCAATCCATGCAACCGGGTCATAAACCGACCACGCGCCGAAGAGTTCATTACTGTCTACCTGAAACGCCTCAAATAAACCTAACAAGGCACCTGGGGCTAAAATATATAAAAATGCTTTAACTTTAATCGAATGTGTTCTTGGTATTTGGCCTATGTTTCGCTTGTTTTTGCTCGCTTTCGGTTCTAGATAGTCGTGCCCAAATAAAGCTTGGGAATAAAAATATCGGTAGCTATTCAGCTGCGCGTAGGTGCCAAGCGCTAAAAAGACTTAGGTCAATAATCTAGATACTTATCTCCCCAACCTTGTTTGTGCATGATAACATTTACCCACTTTTTCGGGTGATGCCGCCCGTCGCTAATACCAAGTTGTTTAGCGGTAACCTCTTAACACCATCTATTTTTTATGTCAGCACGTTTTGTTCACTTACGTCTTCACACTGAGTTTTCACTTGTAAATGGCTTGGTTCGTATTAAACCATTGGCAAAGAAGCTTGCTGTGGAAGAAATTCCAGCGATTGCCATCACAGATCAATCTAATCTTTGCGCGTTAGTAAAATTTTATAACGCCACACGCAATGTTGGTGTGAAACCGATTGTTGGCGCGGATATCTGGTTAGAAAATCTCGATGATTCAGCATCCCCCACGCGCATGACGTTATTGGCAAAAAATGATAAAGGTTATCGGAATCTTACAGAACTTCTTTCTCTTGGGTTTACTGAAGGGCAGCAGTTAGGTTTAGCGGTAATTAAACAGTGTTGGTTGGAGGCCGCGGCGGACGGGTTGATTGTCTTATCAGGTGCCAAAGATGGAGAAGTCGGTCGGGCGCTATTATCGGGGAAGCATGAGACGGCGAAAGCGCGCGCACAACATTGGATGGGGGTGTTTCCTGATAGTTTTTATCTGGAGCTGCATCGTTGCGATCGAGTTAACGATGAAGAGTGCGTGCATGCCAGTGTAATCCTTGCGAAAGAGCTTGCTTGTCCGGTGGTGGCAACGAATGACGTGCAGTTTTTGTCGCCGGATGATTTTGAGGCACATGAAGCCCGAGTGTGCATTGCTGAAGGTGATACGTTGGCCGATCCACGTCGTGATCGACGTTACAGCGAAAGCCAGTATTTAAAGTCGCCTGAGGAAATGATTGCCTTATTTGAGGACATTCCAGAGGCGATTGAAAACAGTGTCGAAATTGCCAAGCGATGCAATGTTGAGCTGCGCCTAGGGGAATATTTTTTGCCTCAGTATCCAGTGCCAGCGGGTATGACGATGGATGGGTTTTTTCGTCAATTATGCCGCGATGGCTTGGATGAGCGACTCGAGGTGATTTTGGTGAAAACGGGTCTCGACACGCCGGTTGCCCGTCAACCCTATTATGACCGGCTTGATTTCGAGCTCGATATCATCCTGCAAATGGGTTTTCCCGGTTATTTTTTAATTGTGATGGACTTTATTCAATGGGCCAAGAATCAAGCGATTCCAGTCGGGCCAGGGCGTGGTTCAGGGGCAGGCTCTTTGGTTGCCTATGCACTGAAGATTACAGACCTCGATCCACTTCAATATGATTTGCTCTTCGAGCGGTTTTTGAATCCAGAGCGTGTCTCCATGCCAGATTTCGATGTCGATTTTTGTATGGATGGTCGTGATCGAGTTATTTCTTATGTGGCGGATCACTATGGTCGTGACGCGGTATCACAAATTATAACGTTCGGCACCATGGCCGCGAAGGCCGTGGTTAGAGATGTAGCCCGTGTCCAAGGTAAATCTTATGGTTTGGCCGATCGCTTATCAAAGATGATTCCTTTTGAAGTAGGTATGACACTTGCGAAGGCTATCGATCAAGAGCCGACGCTGAAAGACTTTCTTGAGGTCGACGACGAAGCCCAAGAGATATGGGATATGGCCGTTTCGTTAGAAGGGGTCACGCGTAACGTTGGGAAGCATGCGGGTGGTGTTGTCATCGCTCCGACTAAGTTAACGGATTTCTCTGCGTTATATTGCGATGAGGCGGGTGGTGGTCTCGTGACTCAATTCGATAAAAATGACGTCGAAGATGCGGGGCTTGTTAAGTTTGACTTTTTGGGTTTGCGCACCCTGACCATTGTAGATTGGGCGCTGAAGATGATCAATCCTCGGCGTCAAATCGAGGGTAAAGAGCCGATTAATATCGATCATATTCCTCTGGATGATGCGGCCTCTTTTCGGCTGCTGAAAACGGCACAAACCACTGCGGTATTCCAATTGGAATCGCGAGGTATGAAAGATTTGATTAGACGGCTGCAGCCGGACACCCTCGAGGATATGATTGCACTTGTGGCCCTATTTCGCCCCGGTCCTCTCGAGTCAGGCATGGTGGACGACTTTATTAACCGCAAGCATGGTCGTGCAGAGGTGGCTTATCCGCATCCAGATTTTCAGCACGATAGTTTGAAAGAAATTCTCGACCCAACCTATGGTGTCATTGTTTATCAAGAGCAAGTGATGCAAATTGCCCAAACATTAGCCGGGTATACTTTGGGTGGCGCTGACGTATTGCGCCGCGCGATGGGTAAGAAAAAGCCGGAAGAAATGGCGAAGCAACGGGGTCTCTTTGAGGAAGGTTCGATAAAGCAGGGCGTCGATGGTGGACTTGCGCTAAAAATATTTGATCTTGTAGAGAAGTTTGCAGGCTATGGTTTTAATAAATCGCACTCTGCGGCCTATGCATTGGTGTCCTATCAAACCTTATGGTTGAAGACACACTATCCAGCGGAATTTATGGCGGCCGTATTAACAGCCGATATGCAAAATACCGACAAGATTGTGACGTTGGTAGAAGAATGTCGGCAGATGAAATTATCGCTTGTGTTGCCTAGCGTAAATGTCAGTGATTATACGTTTACTGTGGATGATGAAGGGCAAATCGTGTACGGCCTTGGCGCGGTAAAAGGCTTAGGCGAAGGACCGATTGAAAGTGTTATTGAGGCGAGGATGCAGGGCGGCGCATTCACAAGTTTGTTCGACTTTTGTGATCGTGTTGATTTGCGTAAGGTCAACAAGCGTGCACTCGAGGCCCTAGTTTATGCCGGTGCCCTCGACGCAATTGGGCCTAGCAGAGCGCGACTCATGGCAAGTTTAGAGGAGGCTGTGCAATGTGCGGAGCAAAATTCGCGTAATCAACATGTAGGAATGGTCGATCTTTTTGGTGAGGTGGTACCGGACGCTGGAGATGACGATGTCTATGCGAAATCAGCAGGGATGCGAGAGTGGAGCGAAAAACAGCGCCTTGGATTAGAAAAGGATACATTGGGCTTGTATTTGACGGGGCATCCGTTTGACCAATACGAGAATGAGGTGCGCAACTTTTCACCAAATGCAATCGTTGATTTGAAATCGAGTAAAAATCGCATCACGATCGTTGGCCTGATTGTCGCGGTTCGAGTGATGAAGAACAAGCGTGGCCAAACCATGTGTTTCGTTACCTTGGATGATCGATCCGCGCGTATTGAAGCGACCTTATTTTCAGATTCTTATGAGCAGTATCGTGAGAGCATTCAAAGCGATTCAATTGTTGCAGTGGAGGGAGTGGTGAGTTTGGATGATTACTCAGGCAGTTTAAAGCTGCGCGCTGACAAAGTGATGTCCTTAATTAACGCGCGCACGCATTTTGCGTCACATTTGGAGATAAAACTTGATTCCTCAGAGATTGAAATTGGATTTATTCAAGAGTTAAAAACAAAGATAGCGCCCTATCGTAGCCCAGGTTGTAAGGTGGCTATTCGTTATTGTCGTCCTGACTCTGAGTCGACTATCCAGCTGGGTGAGTCTTGGCAGGTGGCGCCAGAAGACGAAATGTTGCATGATTTGCAGTATATGTTGGGTAAAGAGAAAGTCTTACTCCAGTACGATTAAGAAATTTGCAATCAGCGCTATACTTAAAGCCTGTAATTGTCTAAGGTTTTGCGCATCGCTGCAAACGTTTTGCTTTGCCTAAAAGGAGACGGTTAGACGTGTCTAGCTCACAAGGTCGTATTCGCAAATTATGAATTTACAGTACCTAGATTTTGAACAGCCTATTGCTGAACTCGAAGAAAAAATTAAAGAGTTGCGGATGGTGGGTAATGATCAGGATTTAAACATTACTGAAGCCATTGAACGTTTGGAGCGAGAGAGTGAGGCGCAAACCCGTTCTATCTTTGCTGATCTCAGTCCTTGGGATGTGACGCGCATGGCACGGCACCCAGAACGCCCTTATACCCTTGATTATATCGATGAGATTTTTGACGACTTTGATGAGTTGCATGGGGATCGCACCTTTGCAGATGATCCGTCCATTGTTGGCGGTTTAGCACGTTTGGACGGGCAGCCTGTTATGGTCATTGGCCATCAGAAGGGCCGCGATGTCAAAGAAAAAGTGAAGCGAAACTTTGGTATGCCATTGCCAGAAGGTTATCGTAAAGCGAAGCGTTTAATGGAGTTGGCTGAGCGGTTTGATGTGCCAGTGGTGACGCTGATAGATACACCAGGCGCGTTTCCAGGTATCGGTGCTGAGGAGCGAGGTCAAAGTGAGGCAATTGCGCGTAATATCGCATTAATGTCTCGACTCAAGACGCCTGTTATATCAACAGTCATTGGTGAGGGTGGCTCAGGTGGTGCGCTAGCAATAGGGGTATGCGATCACTTAAATATGCTTGAATACTCAACTTACTCGGTTATTTCGCCAGAAGGTTGCGCCTCTATTTTGTGGAAAAGTGCTGAGTTTGCTGCGGAGGCGGCCGAGGCGATGGGCGTAACGGCCGCACGTCTGAAAGAGTTGGATTTGGTTGATACCGTCATTAATGAGCCATTAGGCGGTGCGCATCGCAATGTCCCGCAAACGGCGCAAAATATTAAAGTAGAATTGCTGCGCAACCTTGACGTGTTAAAAGCACTTTCAACGGAAGACTTACTTGAGCAACGTTACCGTCGCTTAACCGCATATGTCCGAGATTGAGCCAGACTCTAGGTTTCCTACAGATTCTTTTTTTGATCCGCACACGGTTGCTCAGAGTATCCCTGCGGCTACGCAGTATGTTTTTGCACTGAGTGGAGGCTTAGACTCTATTGTACTTCTTAATGCACTGCTGGCACCGCTTATTGCCCGTGGGGCGAGTTGTAAGGCGGTGCATGTGCATCACGGCTTGAGTGAGCATGCCGATAAATGGGCTGCGCATTGCCGATTCAGTTGTGACCGTTTGAGCGTACCTGTATATGTAGAGTATGTTCGCGTAGAAGCGAGTGGCGAGGGTTTAGAGGCCGCGGCGCGAAAACATCGCTATGCAGCGTTGCAGAGACATGCCAGCGCTGACTCCGTTATTTTGTTAGGTCATCACCTTGATGATCAAATTGAAACAACCTTAATGCGCATCTTAAAGGATAGCAATGTAACGCTTTTGGCTGGAATGCCTCAGCAGCGCTCGATTTCTCTCGGGGTAATGGGTAGCGCGAAAATTTTTAGGCCCTTCATCCACACACCACGATTGGCTTTAGAGCATTACGCTCAGGCTCATCAGTTAGATTGGGTCGAGGACGAGAGTAATTCTGATTTAGCGATTATGCGTAACAATGTTCGGCATTGTATACGTCCAAGACTAAATTGTCTGGATTCAACTATCGATCAACAATTGATTATTCTAGGTGAGCGCGCAAGCCAGTTAAGTGTTTTTCAAAAAAACTTGTATCAGCAGGTTAGGCCGTATGTTTTAGACGAAAAATATGCGTCGAGTGCAGCGCTCTCAGTGCAAGCGCTTAAAGGGCTTGCCGATTCATCTGTTGCATTTGTATTGCGAGAATGGCTGATAGAACATTGCGTACCCCAACCATCCGTTAAAATATTCTCACGTGTTTTTAATGAGGTCATTTTAGCGAAGCAAGATGCACAACCGTTTCTGCAATGGGGTGATGTCCAATTACGCAGATACCGTGGTGCTTTGTTTATCAGAAAGTCGACTCAGCAATCATCAGCTTTTACCTGTGTCACGCAGGCCTTGCCTGTAAGCTTCGTTTTTTCTAAAAATTCATTTGTCTTATCTGATCCAGATGGGGCTTGCATGGGTGAATTGTGTACGTTTAATCTGGGTGAGGAAGGTCAAGTATTCTGGCGGCAGCAGCCAACATTGCCGAAACTCGGGCGTATCCTGAGGGAGGGTAAACTACCGCCTTGGCGTTGGGATGAATATCTAGCTGTCCTCAAGCATGGGAAGTTAATAGCTATTTATCACTCAGAAACTGATTGCTATTTGCTGCGTCTTGAAGGCGCGCCAACGTTTTTAAAAAGCCCACTTGCCGATTTAAGTGAATAGAGTGTAAACGCTTGCAACGCCTTGCATCTTTTCCTGTTTATCTATAATATTCGCGGCTCGAAAAACTGCGGGAACTGTCTGTTGTGGCATAGGTGTGCACAGCTCATAGTCCTCGTTTATTTATAACTCCTTGCTTTCAAAGTAAATTTACGCTTGAAGGCTATGAATCCAAAGGGAGCATTTATGCGTCATTATGAGATCGTATTCTTGGTTCATCCTGATCAAAGTGAACAGGTACCAGGTATGGTTGAGCGTTACAGTAATCTAATCACCAATGGTGGTGGTCAGATTCATCGCCAAGAAGATTGGGGCCGTCGTCACTTGGCTTACCCAATTAACAAAATTCACAAAGCACACTACATACTAATGAACATCGAATGCGATGGTGATGTGCTTGATGAACTCGCTCACAATTTTCGTTTCAACGATGCCATCATTCGTGATTTGGTGGTGCGTCGTAAAGAAGCGATTACTGAAGAGTCTCCTATCAAAGCTTCGCAAGGCCGTGAAGATAGACGTCCGCAGCGTTCAGAAGCACCAGCTAGACCAGCCGCGCCTGCACCGACAGAAGCAGCAGCTGAAGCACCTGCTGAAACGACAGCCGAAGCACCCGCTGAAACCTCTGTAGAAGCGTCTGGTGACAGCGCTGAAGCCTCGGAAGAGTAATTTAGGAATAGGAGAAAGTTATGTCTCGTTTTTTACGTCGTCGTAAGTTCTGCCGTTTTTCAGCGGAAGGCGTTAAAGAGATCGATTATAAAGATCTTGATACTTTGAAAGGTTATATCACTGAAACGGGTAAGATTGTGCCGAGCCGTATCACCGGTACAAAAGCACGTTATCAGCGTCAGTTGGCTACAGCGATCAAGCGTGCGCGCTACATCGCATTGTTGCCATACACAGACAACCACAACGAGTAAGGTGGTTCGGCTGTCAGATTTGATGAGTGCGCAAAAATCTGACTTAAAAGCTGATGAAGTTACTTAATATTGCGAAGCTTATTTGTAGTTAAAAAGAGAGTTGAATCATGCGTGAGTTAGCCGCTTTTTCGATGCGCGGCCCGCGTCAAGCAGCGATTGCTGCGACGATTCTTACTCTTATACCCATGTTATTTTGGCTCGGTGCAGCAATACTTGCACTGGTCACATTAAGGCAAGGGTTAGAAAAAGGTTTAGCCGTATTCGTTTGGGCCATTATTCCCGCACTCGGGTGGTGGTTTGGATTGCAAGATCCGAGTGCAGCTGTTGTGCTGCTCACGACCTGGCTCATGGCAGGTGTGTTGCGTTCCACAGTTTCATGGCACGGTACGATGATGGCGGGTTTCGCGCTCAGTGCAGTCGCTGGAGCGTTAGTTCCAGTAATTATGCCTGAGACGGTTGAAATGCTAACGCAGGTCTTAAGTGATCTATTGTTGCAGATGGCAGAGCAGTCGCCGGAAGTAGGCGGTACGCTGGGCCCGGAGCATTTCGATCAACTTAAGTCGTTGATGGTTGCAAGCTTTGCTGCGTCATTTTATGGAATGGCAATTGGGGCGCTTTGTTTGGGGCGGTCTTGGCAATCAGCTTTGTACAACCCCGGGGGATGGCGTGAAGAATTCCATTCCTTGAGGCTAAACCCACTTACGATGGCAGCGTTGCTGTTATCGTCATGGGTTGGACCAATCATCGGCATAGATGGCGTTATGTTAGCGATCTGTGCAACGGTACCAATTCTGCTTTGCGGATTTGCCTTGGTGCATGGTTTGATCGGGAAGAAAAAATTAGGTGGGCAATGGTTGTTTGGCTTCTATGTGTTAGTGGTCATCCTGTTTCCAACCTTTCTGTTTGTGCTCTATGCTTTGGCCATTGTCGATAGCATAGTGGATATCAGGCGCAGGGTTCAGCCCGCTAGCGAATAGCGGTAAAGGTTGTGCTAGCGAAGCAAAACGCATTACTAGCATGCTAAACAAAATTAGATATGTAAATTGAGGATAGCGAGATGGATGTTATTCTACTCGAAAAAGTTGGAAAGTTAGGCGGACTTGGCGACAAAGTAACAGTTAAATCTGGCTTCGGTCGTAATTTCCTGATTCCTTTCGGTAAGGCTGTTCCAGCAAATTCAGCAAACGTTGCTGAATTTGAAGCGCGTCGCGCAGAGTTGGAAACGGCGGCCGCTGAGAAGTTGTCTGCGGCTGAGGCACGAGCAGAGCAGTTAGACGGTAAAGAAGTGACGATTACGTCTAAAGCGGGTGATGAAGGCAAGTTATTCGGCTCTATCGGGGTACGTGACGTGGCTGATGCAGTAACGGCAGCAGGCGTTGAGGTAAGCAAGTCCGAAGTGCGTTTGCCAGAAGGTCCAATCCGTTCAGTGGGTGATTTCGAAATTAGTATTCAAGTACACAGCGACGTGATTGCTGTTGTTGCCTTGACTGTTGTTGCTGAGTAATCAAACACAGCGATACGTGCTTTTGGTTAAACTTGAGTTGCTCTGGTGACGGTCTAGATTTGGTCTAATCGTCTACTAAGACACGTTCGAATCTTCTAAGCCCCGGAAATATCCTGTATATTTTCGGGGCTTATTTGTTTCTGACCACCCCAACTAATCGTTACCCTAACTCAATGGGAGTCTCTCTTGTCTGTTGCTGAAAAAGAATTATCTGGCTTGAAAACCCCTCCGCACTCTATTGAGGCTGAACAGTCTATCTTAGGTGGTTTGTTGCTGGATAACAGTAAGTGGGATGTCGTGGGTGATAAAGTGCTCGAAGAGGACTTCTATCGCCAAGATCATCGCCTCATTTACCGAGCTGCGCAGCGCTTAGCAAGTCAGGGTGCCCCGATTGATATGGTGACTGTTGGTGAAGAGCTGGAACGCATTAGTGAATTAGAAAATGCTGGGGGGATGGCGTATCTAAGTGATCTAGTTGAAAAGACACCTAGCGCCAGCAATGTTCGCGCTTATGCCAACATTGTCCATGAGCGTGCAGTTCGCCGGCGTTTGATTCGTGTATCCAGTGAAATTTCCGATAGTGCGTTTAATACCGAAGGAAGAAATTCAAGCGAGCTTCTTGATGAGGCTGAACGAAAAGTTTTTAAAATCTCGGAAAGTTCTAGTGGGCAAGATAGTGGACCTGTTTCTGTTAACCCAGTATTAACTAAAACCATTGCTCGCATCGATGAACTCTCGCAGTCTGGGGATTCAATTACAGGCGTTACTACCGGTTTTAGTGATCTTGATGAAATGACCTCCGGCCTACAAAAATCTGACTTAGTGATTGTGGCCGCGCGTCCTTCAATGGGTAAAACAGCTTTTGCAATGAATTTGGTTGAGAGTGTGTTAATTAAAGCGGAAAAACCCGTACTTGTTTTTAGTATGGAGATGCCAGCAGACTCAATCTTAATGCGTATGATTTCTTCGTTAGGTCAAATTAATCAAACAAGAGTGCGTAGCGGAAAACTAGAACAAGACGATTGGCCGCGCCTGACCTCTGCGGTTAGTATGCTTCGCGATCGCCCGCTATATATAGATGATACGGCAAGTTTGAGCCCGACAGAAGTCCGTTCGCGTGCGCGTCGTGTTGCGCGTGAGATTAAACAAGATTTTGGGATGATCATGGTCGACTACCTGCAGTTGATGCAAATTCCTGGTATGTCAGAGGGGCGAACGGCAGAGATTTCTGAGATCTCACGCTCGCTTAAAGCCTTGGCTAAAGAACTGAATTGTCCGGTTGTAGCACTCTCGCAGCTTAATCGCGGTTTGGAATCTCGAACGGATAAGCGTCCAATGAATTCAGATCTTCGTGAGTCAGGTGCAATTGAGCAGGACGCCGATGTCATAATGTTCATTTATCGGGATGAATACTATAACGAGGAGAGTCCGGACAAAGGCATTGCAGAAATCATTATTGGTAAGCAGCGTAATGGTCCGATTGGCAAAATAAAGTTATCGTTTCAGGGCCAGTACACTAAATTCAATGATTTGACGCATATCGATTACGACCGAGAGTTCTAATGCGCTTTTTTGATACGGTTGCTGGGCGGCCTCTCGTAGCCTCTATTGATCGCTCGGCCTTCTTGCATAATTTACGGTATGCGGAATCTCTCTCTCCAATGAGCGAGACTTTAGTGGTTCTAAAAGCGAATGCTTACGGCCATGGAGCGGTTGCCTTAGCTAAATGTGTGGGTAACCGCCGGCTTGCTGTTGCGTGTGCCTCTGAGGCGAAAACGCTCATTGATGCAGGCGTTCGTAATCCGATTATGGTGTTGGAGGGGCCCTTTGATGAGAGCTGCGTTACACTCTCTGAGTCAAGTCAGATCACCTGGGTGATACACAGCCGATGGCAGCTTAACCTACTCTCAAAATCAACCAAAAACCATTCGATTTGGTTAAAGCTTGATACAGGCATGCACCGATTAGGATTAAGTAGTGCAGAGTTGGCGATGGCGATACGCGATGTCGAGACAGCCGAAAACATATCAATTGTGGGTTTATTTAGCCATTTTGCGAGTGCAGATGAAAAAAACGTGGGCTCGGTGGTCAAGCAGATCAACCAACTTGATCGTTTGTCTGAACAGTTTGGCCTATCTGATTTGCCCATCTCGCTTGCTAATTCCGGCGCACTAATGCATTACGCTGACGCACACCGACACCTCAGTCGCCCGGGCATTATGTTGTATGGAGGATTACCAAATAACAGTGATTTAGACCGTGTACCGCAATTAAAAGCGGTGATGAACTTAGACAGTGCGATTATTGCGTTACGTGAAATTGGCATTGGTGAATCGGTTGGTTACGGCGCCAGCTGGACGGCTCAGCGTAAGTCTATCATTGCAACCATCGCGATTGGCTATGGTGATGGTTACCCTCGGCATGCCCCCAACGGCACACCTGTGCTGATAAAGCAGAAATTAATGCCGTTAGTAGGCCGTGTATCAATGGATATGATTACGGTTGATGTCACTGATCTGGGAGACGCGCGTGTTGGTGATGTTGCACGTCTCTGGGGGAAAGGGTTGTCAGCAGATCAAATCGCCAAACATGCAGGAACTATTAGTTATGAGCTTTTTACGCAGCTAACAATGAGAGTGCCAAGACAATATAAATAGGCGCTAAGCCAATCAAAATGAATAGTTAACGCTTGTTACATGACCAGCTGACTATTTCTTTGTAGCGTACCCTGCGATGCGTTGGCTCAGATTCAAAAAGCGTTACGTGGTCTAAATGCAGGCGTATATCTGGCTTTTCTATGGCATATGGTGCTTGCTCAATCGAGCGATATAGAGAAATATGAGGCTGATATGTCTGTTTGTTTTTTTTACAGCCAAACCCAGTACCTGCAGTTATCAACGATTGCGCAAGTTTTTGCAGTGATTTAGGCCATTCAGTTGGACCCAACCAATAAATACCCGTCTTTGGCCAATAACCCGCTTGATTAATATGCAGTTCGATCGGTGTAATAAACTGGGCAAGCACTTTTGTTTCAATATTTTGGATAAACCGCTCAAGCAGCGATACGTGGATATGGCTATAAAAAGCGAGGGTGATATGGAAGTTATCCATCGGAATCGCGTTTAATTCTAGATCGGATATTTGGCGATTACGCCACGCTTCAATTTGTATTTTTTGCGCTGCGTTTAGGCTAATTGCAGTAAATAGACGCATAATTTTTTATCCTACTTGCTTGATGCTGCATAGTTGCCATTATAAGTTATAACTTGTGAGTTAAACGTTAAGGGTATTCATTAATAATGGTGGAACGAGAGTTACGGTACCGCAAGTTTCTTTCGCCCCGTTATTGGCCTACATGGCTAGCGCTGGCAGGGGCGAAAATGCTGTCTTACCTCCCTTTAAATTTACAGCATGTGCTTGGTTGGTGCGCGGGGATGCTTGCTTACCGACTCAGTAAACGGCGCCGGTTTATTACTGAAACAAATATTCAACACTGTTTTCCGGCACTGTCACAAAATGATCGGCGCACCTTAGTTAAAGCGAGTTTTATTTCAAATGGGTTGGGGCTATTCGAGGCGTTTCGCTCATGGTTTCGTCGACCAAAAAGTTTAAAAAGTAAGGTGTCATATCATGGTCATGAGCACCTAATGGAAGGGTTGGCTCATGGTAAAGGTGTTATTTTATTCGGCGGACACTTCAGCACTCTTGATTTAGCGGGCAGCTTGACTACTTTGTATTTCAAGGCCGATGTGATGCAGCGGGACCATAAAAATGGGTTGTTTAATGCCTTGATGACTAATTCACGCGACCGATTATATGGCAAGGTTTTGTCTAAGTTCGACGTCCGCGGTCTGGTCCAGAGCCTAAAATCGAACCATGTGGTGTGGTATGCGACGGATCAAGATTATGGGAGAACGGGATCTGTGTTTGCTCCCTTTTTTGGTGTGCCTGCCGCTACTTTAATTTCTACGATGCGTCTAGCCGAAAAAACGGGTGCGGCTGTGGTGCCATTTAGTCATTTCCGACGACCGCATGCGAAGGGCTATGATTTATATATACATCCCCCATTAGACACCTTTCCATCGGGTGATCAGGTGGCCGATGCCACACGTCTAAATGAATTTTTAGAAAGAGAGATAGCGAAGCACCCAGAACAATACTTGTGGATGCATCGCCGTTTTAAGACACCGGTTAGGCCGGCGACTAAAAATATCTATGGTCAGCTGAGAGACACGCAGTTTAAAACATAAATTCTGTTGCGACGGTCATATAGGCAACAAGGTTTAATAAAATTGACATAGTAATATAGTAGTAAAGATTAAGTAGTCTACCGTTTAGAGACGCTAAGCGCTGAATTTACTCCCTGTGGCCCAACAAATGTTGACTCTATATATGAATGAAGATGTCCCATTTTTTCCAAAAGAACTTAGCTGGTTATCATTCAATGAGCGAGTGTTGCAAGAAGCAGGTAACCCCAATGTGCCTGAGATTCAACGCTTGCGGTATTTAGGTATTTTTTCCAGTAATCAGGATGAGTTTTTTCGTGTTCGGGTCGCCGATGTGAGTCGTCTTGCGGCTTTCTCAGGCACTGTAGAAAAAAAAGAGCTCTTTCAACAGCGACTGCTCGATATTCAAAAACAGACTAAACGATTGCAGTTGCAGTTCGACCGTACCTATAAACAGGTGCTTAAGGCTCTTAATAAACGCAATATCTATATCATTACATACAAGCAGTTTGATGAAAATCAGAGTCGCTTTGCTGAGCAGTGGTTTGACAAACACTTATTACCCGAGCTCGATCCAGTTTTGCTAACTAGCGGCAAGCACTTTCCAAAAATCGAGGACGGCTTTATTTATTTAGCGATAAAGTTACATACAGTTGATGCTGCGGTTCATTATGGGATCGTTGACGTACCCACCGATAGGCTGTCGCGATTTGTTGCGTTACCACCTCTGGCGAGACGTCGAGCTAAGGTATTTGCGGTATTGGAAGATATTATTTTGCATAATCTTTCGAAAGTGTTCCGTGGCGTTTTAGATATCAAGCACGCCGAAGCCTTTGTTTTCAAGTTAACCCGTGATGCGGAATTGGAGCTTGATGAAGGGATTAATCAAAGCTTAATCAACAAAATGGCGAACTCAATTAAAAAACGCCAGTCGGGTGAGCCAGAGCGTTTGGTATATGACGCAACGATGCCTGAAGACTTACTGGATTTACTAACCAAACGCCTGAAGCTAGCAAAGTACGATAGCCTTATGCCAGGGGGCCGCTACCATAATTCAAAAGACTTCATGTCATTCCCAAGCGTAGGGCCAGCTTATATAGATATCAAGCCGATTCCCACGAGCACGCCGCGAAGCTTACGTCAGCATGAGGGGAATTTGCTGCGTTTAGTACGAGATAAAGATGTTTTACTTTATTACCCTTATCACTCGTTTGATATTGTCATTAATCTTCTTAAAACGGCGGCTATAGATCCTGCTGTAAGGGAAATAAAAATTTGTCTTTACCGCGCAGCAAAGAATTCGCGTATCGTCGATGCCTTACTTTCGGCGAAGAGTAACAATAAGCAAGTCACTGCCGTTGTCGAGCTGCAAGCACGTTTTGATGAAGCGGCGAATATCAGTTGGGCGAATCAGCTAACTGAGGGTGGGGTCAATGTGATTTTTGGCGTGCCCGGCTTGAAAGTTCACAGCAAACTAATTTCAATTAGTCGCGTAGAAAACGGCAAAATTAAATACTATACACATATCGGCACCGGTAATTTTAATGAAAAAACCGCGGGTCTTTATACCGATTTTAGCTTGCTCACCTATCATCAAGAAATGGGTGAAGATGTGCATAAGGTTTTTGACTTTATTTCCTACACCTACCGTCAGCATAAGCACAAACATATACTCGTATCACCAACGACCCAACGCAACGGTTTAATTGATCTCATTAAGAAAGAGATCAAAAATGCACAGGACGGTTTACCCGCAGAGTTATTTTTTAAATGCAATAATCTCGTCGATAAAAAGCTCATTAAGTTGCTGTATCAGGCCTCGCAAGCGGGCGTTCGTGTGCGTCTTATTTGTCGCGGTATGATGTCATTAGTACCCGGTATTAAAGGGATTTCCGAAAATATTGAAGCGATTAGTATTGTTGATCGATATTTAGAACATGCGCGTGTTTATGTGTTTCATAATAACGGCGAGCCTAAGTACTTTTTGTCCTCGGCTGACCTGATGACACGCAACATAGATTTTAGAGTAGAAGTAACTGCGCCGGTTTATGAAAAAAAGCGTCAGGATGATATTCAAGCCGTCCTAGATATACAGTGGAGCGATAATGTAAAAGCTCGGGTGCTGGATGCCAAACAGCGTAATCATTATCGCGCTTTAAAGTTAAATGGTCGTGTTCGTTCTCAAGAGCTAATACACAGCTATTTTGAGGATGGCATTTTACCTTTGCGTATTAAACAAGTGCGAAAACGTTGGGATAAAGAGCTTAAAAAAAGTGCCAAGGAGCGGGCTCGGCAGCTAGGCAAAGCCAACATATGAATGCCATTCACCTTAACGAGGGGCGTGATCTTGATTTAACGAGGCGCGTTACCTCTTTTAAGGTGTTGCCAGGCTTTTTGAGTGCGTGCTTGTTGGGCTTTTTCTGCTAACAACAAAATTCCCTTATCACGCACCCAGTTTTTGTAACCTTCTGGGTTAGCGTCTGCATAGTGACTGTCGTACTCGGAAAATACTTTCTGCATTACTTTTTGTAAGCCAGCTAATGCAATATGGGTCATGCTGGAAGTATAGGTGTCACCGAGCTGCATAAAGCCATATATCAGCGCAATTAACTCAGTTGATGCGGCTTCATTGCCTGCTAAATGTGCCTCGCGCAAGCGATACCCGAGTAAGGCGAAACTTATATGGATGTCTTCACAAGTCCGAAATGGTTTTACATAGTTTGTATAGCCATCACCGCTTAGAACAGCTTCTTTTGTAATGTGGATGTCTGAGAAACGAAGACTTGCGTGACTCAACTCTGGAATAAATGTCAAGGCAGGCATTGGTTCAACGTCTAGGCCAATACTGTTTTCAGCGAGCTTTACCACGGTCAGCCTAGGTCGCCCATCCATTTCGCCTGTTTTCGCCAGAACGAACAGTTGTTTTGCGAACTTACCGCCTGACACAAATCGTTTACTGCCGTTTAGGATGAAATAGTCTTGTTCTTGTACCGAGGTTAACGTCGTTGAGATAGCTCTTGGATGAGTACCGCCTTGCTCACTTGCACACAGTGCGGCAATAGATTCTTGAGAGGCATTAAACATGCTCTCCATTGCCGATTGATAGCCTGATGCAAAGGCATAACTCACCTGTTCACTATGGTAGCCACCACGTAATGCTCTTAATCGGCTATCTTCGATTGACCCGTTTAAACGTAAATGCTGGTTAAACCAGTTATCCATCGAGGTGTAGCGTTTTGCTTTTTGATCGAGAAGTAAGCTGCTCAATGTGTTTTCAAGTGGATCCATAGTCTTATTTCTTGAGTGTTCGCTTACTTAGGGGCCATGCGCAGCGCGCTATCAATGCGCACAACTTCACCGTTCATGATGGGGTTCTCAATCATTTCTTTCACAATGCGGGCGTATTCATAAGGCTGACCTAAGCGCGAGGGAAAGGGTAAGGTTGCGGCCAAACTTTCTTGGGCCGCCTCGGGTAATGACGCCATCATAGGTGTCATAAAAAGCCCCGGCGCAATGGCCAAAACCCGAACCCCGTATCGTGCTAATTCCCTAGCAGCCGGGAGTGTCATTGCGACAATACCGCCTTTAGAGGCCGAATAGGCGGCTTGACCAATTTGACCTTCATAGGCGGCGACTGATGCAGTGGAAATGATCACGCCGCGTTCACCGTCATCATTGGCTTCTCGTTCTTGCATTTCAGCTGCGGCTAAACGCAAAATATTGAAGCTTCCGCTCAGATTTACGTTAATCACTTTATTAAAAAAATCGAGCGATAACGGACCCTCTTTACCGAGAATCTTTGCTGGGACGCCGATGCCCGCGCAGTTGACAGCAATACCAGCCGGTCCGTGCGCTGCGCGCGCTTTAGCAAAGGCTGCTTCGGCACTTTCGGCGCTAGTGACATCGCACGTGACAGCAATCCCGCCAAGTGTTTTTGCGATCGCTTGTGCTTTCTCTTCTTGAACGTCGAAAATTGCGACTTTCGCGCCATGTTCGGCAAGGAGCCGCGCAGCGGCCTCTCCTAAACCAGAAGCGCCGCCGGTGATAACTGCAGGGACATCTTTAAGTTGCATAAGGGTTCTCTGTGATTATGTATGCGAAATAAGCATCATAAAGTTTAACGAATGGTTAGGGAATCATCAGGCAAAAAAAAGCCGTGACAGGGGCGTCACGGCGAAGGACAAGTTCCTTGGGTGTTGAAAACAAATTGACATTAATTACAGAGATATACGGCACTGTTTTCGGTTTGGATCAACAGAATGAAAGAAGAGTGTTCGGAGGCGAAACACCCTCTGACTGCGCGCTTAAACTTAACGAGCAGATCGACTTAATGGGTAAAGGCGGAGCTCAAGCTATGTATATAGGAGTCAGTCATATATGGGTACTAAACAATTCTGATACGCAGAATGAAATCGCTTCCCCGATTACTTCCTGTACCCGAACTCTGCGATTACTCAAACTAGTGCCGTTTGACCATTCTTAAGATTTAGATGACTCGTCCCGTAGCTCTAGTTTTGTCTGTATTTATGCATTATTGTGCGGTTTTTAGGGGGATTTTGGATCAAATTCGCGCCCGAAATCGAGTCCTCAGCAACGCCAGCGAATTTTAATATATTCGTTATTTCGATGAATTCTGGAGAAATAAATGCTAACCAATGCTGAAACATCTGCGGCCAAAACTGGGCCTTTTTTGGAAGGCAGCTTTGCGCAAAGCTTATTGGAGACACTAAGTACTTGGGGGCCACTTACCACAATTATTTTTGCAGGGGGCAGTGTGTTCGAGTTTAAAGGGACGTTTCCCAACGGTTCAATTGCGGAAGGGTTTTATAATTTTGGTCATGCCAGTGGCGAGGGATTTCAAGGCCATTTGAGTTTGAAGAATGTTCAGTCGATTGCATTTCAGGAAAAACTCCATCGCGGTCGTCAGAGTTATGCGTTTGTATTTCGTGACAAAAAGAGTGCCTGTATTTTTAAGGTTTTTTTAGGGCGTGATGCCAATGGTGAATTGATTACTGAACAAATTGAAGCCTTTAAGAAAATTCGAGCAGAATTGACCGTTTAATCGTAAACTTGATAAGGAAATAACACTAAGTTTAAAAAGGTGTGTTCAGTATACGCTTTGATTTAGTTAGAGATGTGAAAAATGAAGAATGAAAAACTCGCAGCACGTCTAAGCCAAGAAGTTTTAGACTTTATTGAAACGCGTAAAACCCTCCAGTTAGCATCATTAACTGAGGAGGGGGCGCCATTTGCGTCTTATGCGCCCTTTGCAATCGGTGAGAACTGTCTTTATGTTTTGCTGAGTGACCTTGCGATGCATGCTGTTAATTTAAAAGCGAATCCTAAGGCGTCTGTGTTGATTGTTGAAGATGAAGATTCTGCAGATGAGTTATTTGCCCGTGTGCGCGTAAACTATAGTGTAGAAGCTGACTTTATCGCTCACAGTACCGCGGCGTGGCGCCTCGGTGTTTCTGTTTTAGAAGCGCGACATGGTGAGCGGATTGGCCATCTCAGTAAGATGTCTGATTTCAAGCTGTTCAAACTGAACCCTACGAGCGGGCGCTTCGTGAAGGGCTTCGCGAAAGCCTACTCATTAGCGGGTAATAGTTTAGCGGGGGAAGAAGTGAGTCATATGACCGACGGCCACAAAAAAAGGTCGGTCGCATAGCGTGCAGTCGTTCATGCACATACCTGTCGAACCTAACTGATCGATTCCTAATTAGTCAGTCATTGAGAAACGCCATCGCTTGCGCCTTATCCTCAAGTGTAAAATGTTTGATCGCTGTGTCCCTTAGAAGTTTGTCTTCAAGCTCTGCCAGTGTCTTAACCCATTGTTTGTCTGTGACCAGCGCGAGTTTGTTGATCCCCGATAATCCAACATCATGCATCATTTTGAGCTTTTCAATGATACTTCTGAACTCAATCCCACCCAACGTAACTATTTCCTCATAAACAGATACTCGGCTATATTTGGCTTGTTTTGCCTTGAGGGACTCGAGCACCGTATGCATCTCCTCCTGTGATACGTTGCCATCGATGCGGAACGCTAGGATGTGGTCTGCCGGAGCGGGTAGTAATCTCAACATACGAACCGACCCTGTGTTTCTTTAAAGTAATGCTTCGACGGCTTGGCGCACGTCAGGCGAGTCAGGCCGGTCTGAGCTTTGAAAGTGTTTAATTACCACACCATTTTTGTCGACGAGGTACTTATTAAAATTCCACCTTGGTGCGCCCGCTTCAGCACTTAAATGCTTAAAGATTGGATGTGCTTGGTTTCCTTTTACCAAGACGGGTTGCGTCACGGGAAAGCTTACTCCGTAGTTTTCGTAACAGACCTTTGCGGATTCTGCTTCCGATTTTGCTGCTTGAAAAAAGCTGTTTGACGGAAATCCAACCACCACTAGCCCCTTATCTTGATATGCTTGATAGAGCGCTTCTAGCCCTTTGAACTGCGGTGTAAAGCCGCAATGGCTCGCGGTGTTAACGATCAAGACCGCCTGATCCTCCGTTAGTGAGCAAAGATCGACACGCTCATCGCTATGCACTTTTTTTAGATTGTGATTTAACCAGTCAGCACACTGAGCAAAACTTTGCGTGCTGATGGTGCACACACCGAAAGCGAATAGAACTAAAAGCGATTTTTTCATATTATTTTCCTACCGTTTTGATAACGTGTTGTTACAACCCTTACTACTGGCCTTTACGCGTCGATGTTTAATCTAGTTCAGTCAGTGAGGCGATAAAAAGTAAACCAAATGGTCAGTAAAGTGCTAGCATACAATCCCGTCCATCTAATAACTCTGGAGCAACTATGAGTTACCCACGTGATCTTGTCGGTTATGGCAAGCATACGCCAAGCGATGTCTGGCCAAAGAAAGCGAAAATCGCCCTTCAGTTTGTCATCAATTATGAAGAGGGTGGTGAGAACTGTATTTTGCATGGAGATCAGGCTTCAGAAGCATTCTTGTCTGAAATAATTGGTGCGCCATCGATGCACGGCGAGCGACATATGAGCATGGAATCTATCTATGAATATGGCAGTCGAGCGGGGTTTTGGCGTCTCTATCGTTTATTCACAGAGCGCGATATGCCGGTTACCGTTTACGGTGTGACCACGGCGCTTGAAAAGCATCCTGAAGCGGTTGCAGCGATGCAAGATGCCGGGTGGGAAATTGCTTGCCATGGCCTTAAGTGGATCAACTATCAACATGTAGAAAAAGACGAGGAGCGTCGCCACATTCAAGATGCCATTGCACGGCATGAAAGCGTTACAGGTGAGCGCCCGAGAGGCTGGTACACGGGTCGAACAAGTCCTAATACGCGTGATTTAGTATATGAAGCGGGTGGCTTTATGTACGACGCTGATTCTTACGCTGATGATTTACCCTATTGGGTGTATGACTATGAAAAGCCTTACCTAATCGTACCTTACACCCTAGACAGCAATGACATGCGTTTTGCCACTAACCAAGGCTTTAATTGCGGTGACCAGTTTTTTTCTTACTTAAAAGATAGCTTTGATGTGCTGTACGCAGAAGGTGAACATGCGCCGAAAATGCTAAGTATCGGTTTGCATTGCCGATTAGTAGGTCGTCCTGGGCGAGCAGCGGCACTCGCACGGTTTCTTGATTATGTGCAAACGCACGAGGATGTATGGGTTACAAGGCGTATCGATATTGCAGAGCATTGGCACAAAAATCATCCCCCAGTGGCGGTTAAATAACACTCCTTTTTTATACACTGATGAACGCTGGCATCGCATACTCGAGGAAACAAGTAATAATGTTTTATGTGCTATCAACTGGCATTAATAAGCGTTGTTGACGTTTGATGTATTCGCGTCACTAGCTACAAACATTTGGTAGGGCACGATGGCTGCGTTGAGTTCACCCACGGCTTTTAATAGGCGCCGCTTTGCCAACTTCAGATTAAAATTATTTCCTCATGTTAGGAAAACCTAGCTGTAAACGGATTATTTTTAACTTCCCGCAATGTTAGCGTATTGCTCATGAGCGTATGAAAGAACTGCCAAAAGATACAAGTTTGCAACAGCAAACGTTAATAGCGCGGATTAGAAGGCGGTCATTTATACAACTCGTTCGTGCCTTTATTGCGAGAAATCGAATGTTTTTCTTACTAGAAGAGAGGCTTTTTTGATTCGGTTTGATGTAAATGAATCCTCGATTAACTATCAGCTAGTCAAAAACTTGGGTAAAAAGGGCATTCCGCTTGCTGTCACCGTTAAGATCAGAGTGCGCACCTCTAACTAATTAAAAGATCAACGCGCGATCGATGCGAACTGGACAGGTCATCTGCTTATAAGTCTATAATATATTTAAATATTAATAGGTTATAAGGCTTGCTGGTCAAATTTGAGGTTGTTCTAATTTCACATAAACACGCTTATAGTAGTGGCACAGCAGCTTTTATTTTTGCGCCTAAACTTAAGAAGGGCCTGCCTTTATCGTTAATTTGCAGTAGAATTTTGCAAGGCTGCGTCATTTTATGCAAAATGGTAGTCTATACTGCTATTGCGTGTTAACGGCGTTATATCCAAAAGTAGAAAGTCAATTTCGTAATGGTGACAGCGATTTTGGTAATTTTAAACTCACCAACAAATGAAGATTAAGAATATGAGTACAGGTACAGTTAAGTGGTTTAATGCAGATAAAGGCTTTGGTTTCATCACTCCTGATGATGATGGCAAAGATTTATTTGTTCATCATTCAGAGATTCAAGCTGAAGGCTACAAATCATTGAATGATGGTCAGAAAGTTGATTACACGGTTGGCCAAGGCCAAAAAGGTCCGTGTGCAACAAACGTTAAGCCGCTGTAATAGCGACTTAACCCGCGCAAGCAGCAGAGCTATTTATGTAATCGCAGACTTAGCTCTGCTGTAAGCGTTGATCACTTAAACCGTAACTAGTCATACTGTTCGGTAAACAGAACCTCGTATGCATACGTTATTGTTTCTTATTTGACGATACGTCCGCTATCGTTGGCTCCTTTTAGTTTCCTTTTTTTCTGCGCCGCTAAGAATATGGTGCGATTGTTTCTGGCCGTTAGCGTTTAAGGCCCCCCCACATTAAATTTGATTGCGCTGCTTCATTAATTTGTCAAAGCACTCGTTTAACTTATTGGTATGATTATGCTCACTCCACGGTTAGCCAAGCGCTTCATAAAGGGTTAGGCTCTTTGACATTAGTAACGAGAAGGAGTATCTAAATTAATCATGTTCGGATGTTGCAGCTGTAAAAATATTGAAGTGCGCTGGCAAGTAGACGATTTGCACTTCACTCCCAGAGCGTGCCAATGTGAGTACTGTAAAGCTAAAGCCGCGGCTTATATCAGCGTGCGAAACTCTAATTTTGAGGTGATGATACATCGATCGGCTCAGCACCGAATTATTCGTCAAGGTACTAATCAGGCTGCGTTCCATGAGTGCACTGCTTGTGGTGACTTGGTCTTCGTTACGGCGAGAATAGACGATTTTGACTATGGTGTATTGAACGCGATGTGTATGAAAGATGCGCTAGGCTTTGAGACGGCAATACCAACGAATTTTAGCTGGCAATCAGCCCTTCAAAAAAAAGAGCGATGGCGTGAAAGTTGGTGCTGCCCAGTAAAAATAACTTATGGTTTAACCTGAGTGTAGGCCTCGCCGTTTGCCAATGATCTATCGAGCTTAGGAGTAATCGGTCTTATGACACCTGCAATCGATGCCGCGAAGAAAGCGAATATTGTGTTTGCGGTGCATAGGTATGATTATGCACTATCGGTTGAATCTTATGGCGTAGCGGCGGCTGAAAAATTGGCGGTCGAGAACCGTAGAGTTTTTAAAACCTTAGTGGTGAACGTTGATGCGAACGCCTTGGTTATTGGCCTAGTGCCGGTGGCAACGATGCTCAGTATGAAACGTCTTGCAAAGGTAATAGGTGCGAAGAAAACTGAAATGGCCGCGCCAGAGGTCGTTTTTAGGTCGACGGGATATATGCTTGGCGGCGTGAGCCCTTTGGGCCAAAAAAAACGCCTCCTGACGGTGATCGATTCCTCTATAAATAATTGCCCCACGGTGTATGTGAGTGCGGGTCGTAGAGGCCTTGAAATTGAGTTGAGTCCTACCGATTTAGTTGCAACCGTGCACGCCACCATTGCCCCGATTACTCAATGACTGCCCTTATGCTTTTAAGCATAAAAGTTGATAAAGCCTTTTTTAAAATCACCATTTTTAACTAACGCTGGGATAACCAGTCAATCACTTGTTGTCTCTCAAGATCGGTCATTTTCGTCATGTTGGCCAGCGGCATATAACCTGACTGTGTCACCTCAATTAACTTAGTTTTGTGCATGTCGACCTCATCTAGCGACTCTAAAGCAACGCCCGCTGGTGCTGAGGCAAACCCTGCTTGACTGGGCACGGCTGCGTGACAGCTTGCACAGCGTGACTGAATAATGGCCATAGCCTCCGTATCCGCAATAGCGATCGTATTATCAGAAGGTGTGACGACATTTTTTGTATAGGCCATAAAGCCGGCGAGTGCGATCAACATAAAGGCGGCTAGAATCAAAATCAAAGGCTTAAATTCGCCGCGATGACGTAGATTAAAAAAGTGCCTTGCGAAGCCCGTAATAAATATGATGGCCGATAGGACCACCCAGCCGTATTCGTGCGAATAGGTCATCGGGTAGTGGTTACTGATCATAATAAAAATAAGCGGTAATGTAAGGTAGTTATTATGTGTTGAACGCAGCTTCGCGAATGCGCCATAACTAGGATCAGGTGCTTCGCCTTTATTCACCGCCTCCACCAATGCACGTTGTGATGGCATAATTCCAAAGAAAACGTTACCGGCCATGATCGTACCGATGACGGCCCCGACATGAATATAGGCGCCTCGGTCTGAGAAAAGCTGATCGGCTAACCAGCACAAAAATACCAAAAACGTGAACAGCGTAAGCCCAAATATCGCGCCATTGTGTCGAAGTGGCGTTTTTACCAGTAGCTCATACACTGTAAAGCCGCCCACTATGAACGCGATGCCAAGGCCAATGGCTTGCCACGGACTAAGCGCGAGCTTACTCGTATCAATTAGATAGCTCTCAGCACCTACATAATAGACAATCCAAAGTAATGCCATACCCGTGAGCCAAGTGGTGTAAGCCTCCCACTTAAACCAGTGTAGGTTAGTGGGCATCTGTTCTGGGCCGAGCTTGTATTTAGCCACTTCATAAAAGCCACCACCATGAATAGCCCATAAGTCGCCACCTATCCCCTTATCTTTTTTCCATTGAGGCGGATTTTCTAGACTGTTATCAAGCCAGACAAAGTAGAATGACGCGCCAATCCAGGCAACGCCGGTAATTACATGAAACCAGCGAAAAAATAGGTTGAGCCATTCTAAAAATATTGCTTCCACGATCTGGTCTCCTCGTTATTATATTGAAGTAAGTTTTGAGTGTGCGCATTTTCCCGCAACGTAGGTGGCCGCAATCGCGCGATCATCACCGAGAATAATCATAGCGAACAGTTTTTCATCTAATGTTTTGCATCTACTTTGCTTAAGCGTCATCAATGGTGTGCTATTAAAATCAAGCACCGCAAAATCTGCTTCGTTGCCGCGTTTAAATGAGCCAATTTTATCATCCAGTTCCAGCGTCTTTGCGTTACCTAATGTTGCAAGGTAGAGGCTTTTCAATGGGCTGAGTTTTTGGCCTTGCAGCTGACATACTTTGTAGGCTTCATTGAGTGTTTGCAGCATTGAGAAACTCGTGCCGCCCCCTACATCGGTAGCAATGCTATAGGCTACTTGCTCTTTTTCGAGGGTTGCCACATCGAGCAAACCACTTCCTAAAAACAAGTTGGAGGTAGGACAAAATGAGACGCTTGCGCCCGTTTCACGAAGGCGCTTATGTTCACGGGGCTGCAGGTGAATACCATGGGCGAAAACAGATCGTCGTCCAAGCAGTCCGAAGTGGTCGTAGACATCTAAGTAATCTTGCGCAGCAGGAAATAAGGACTGAACGAAAGCAACTTCGTCCTTGTTCTCTGAAATGTGAGTTTGCAAGTAGACACTTGGATATTGTTTAAGTAACTGGCCCGCTTTATCGAGTTGCTCATTCGTTGAGGTGATTGCAAAGCGCGGCGTGACAGCATAGAGCTGACGGCCTTTTTCATGCCAGCGCTCGATCAGTTCTTTACTATCTGTGTAAGCACATTCAGGTGTATCAACAAGAAATTCTGGCGCGTTACGGTCCATCATTACTTTGCCGCAGATCATGCGTGTATTTCGTTTTTGTGAGGCCTCAAAAAATGCATCGACACTTTGCTTGTGCACCGTCCCAAAAACCATCGCAGTCGTGGTGCCGCATTTTAATAGCTCATCTAGAAAAAAATTGGCGATATGGCTAGCATAGTCTTTGTCTTCAAACTGCCGCTCGGCGGGGAAAGTGAAATTGTTGAGCCAGTCGAGCAATTGTTCGCCGTAGGACGCAATCACCTCACATTGAGGGAAGTGAATATGGGTATCGATCATCCCCGGGATAATGAGTTTGCCCTGATAATCAATTATTTCTGCATCCTGATGCGCTGTCATAAGTGCGTTCGCAGCACCGCAGTCGACCACTTTTCCATCAACAACGATTAACGCACCATCTTCAAAAAACTCATAAGCGTCGTGACCGTTGATATCCGGGTCAGATAAAAAGTGCAGTATGCTGGAACGATACAAGTGTTTTAACATGGCGCTGCACCTTCGGAATAGGTCTCTGTTCGGTGTGTAATCTGGATATGTACATCATCGTTAAAGAAGAACTCTTCACAATTATGGCCGCTTCCTTTGCGGTCTATGACTAAAAAATCACACACTTTATTCAGGCCAAGTATCGGGTGATGCCATGTATTTTTATGGTAGTTGATACCTTGATCTGCGGTAGCAAGAAACAGGTGTAAATGCTCCGGACTGAGCGAGTCATGAGCCTCTGCGACCAATATCAAGTAATCCTCTCCCGACAAAGGGTGAAAAGATTGTGAGCCGAATGGATGGCGCTCCATCATCCGAATACGCATTGGCATAGCGCGAGGCTGTGCGCGGAAAATATTGATCACTGCCGTATCACTAGACTGATCTAGTTGCACTTTCGCTAAGCTATCGTAGCGTTCGGTGTTGTTGTCATTAATCATGATCGGTGGTTTACCTGAGCGCTGCACCACATCACCAAAGGGTGCAAAGGCTTTCGGTGTTAGTGGCTTTGGGCTAAGTGTGTATTGCATTAGCTACCCCGGTAGGTCGAAATGCCGTGGGCCGATATTAACAAAGGCACATGGTAGTGCTCGTCTGTGCTCTCGATCCGGAAATCAAAGTTTACGCTCGGGTAAAAACATGTTTTTCCCTGCGCGGCAAAATAACTGTCCGTATCAAACAAGATACGGTATACACCCTGTTCGCGGGCCTCGCCTTCAAGCCAATCGGTAATTCGTCCATCGCTGTTTGTCGTCCCCGAGGTGATTTCTTTCCAAATGCCGTCAATCTGCTTAAACAAGATGACATGGATGCTGGCAGCCGGCTTGCCTAAATTGGTGTCGAGAACATGTGTCGTAATTGGACTGGCCATTTTTTTGTCCTTTAGTTATCTGTATCAGACGTATTGAGTAATTTATTGAGTCGGATTTCGGTAATGAGCGCCTGCTGCGCTGCCGCCAACGCGAGTTCAGTTTCACGATCATTGCGTAGCCGGATTTTAAGTAATTCGAGCATTTCTTTGGCGCTTTTCCCGGTTGCACAAACAATAAAAATGAAGCCGTTTTGTGCCTCATATTGTGCGTTGCCCGCCGCGAGGGCCTGAATGGTCGTTTCGTCCGCAGAGTTAACGGAGGATTGCTCGCCTGTGGCGAGGGCTTTCGTATGCGCATATTTTTGACGCAAACTACTGACATCGCCAATCTTGGGATGGCCATCAAAAGCTTCAAGAAAGTCCACTTCTTCCATGTTATTCCAGACTTCAGCTGCCCTCGAATGGCAGTGTTGAATGCTAGTGAACGGGCGACTATTTAGCATCGTTTCTGCCCAGCGTGCCGCGGTGCAGCAGTTCATGAATGCGAAGCGTGCATCATCGATGCTTAAAGCATTTAATTCCGTTAGCGTGTATGTGAGTTTGCTCATCACTATGCACCGTTACCTTAAGCTTGGGTCGCGGCGTGGTCAGACGCATCTGGCTTGCCCCATAAGCGAATGCGGCTGATGCCGCCATCTGGGTACATTTTAAGGCGTACATGGGTGAAGCACTGCTCGCTATGGTTTACCTCTTTTGTGTATAGGTGTTCACGGTCAGCATAGAGAGCGGTACGAGGCATTATTGTTGTCCATTTAATACTCGAGTTTATATCTCTACCTGCAGTGAGCGCGTCTTGATGCGCATCATTCGCAAGCATGTCGATATTAGCGGCTTGCTCGGCGGTTAATACCGCTCCTTCTACCGCGAAAGCATTGGGATAATTGCCTTTAAAATGGCAGGTATCTAGGAGAATTTTTTGAATACAGCCGGGGTAAGCTAGCTGCAGAATGAGCCAATCATTGTCACGGTCAAGTGCGTCATCATCAAGACTGCGCCGGCGTTTTGTTTCCCAGCCATCGCCCATGTTTTCGCCGCGCTCCGGCATGATGATATTTTGCATGTGGCTGAAAAACATATCCGAGCAAACTAACGGACGCGCACCGTTCTTCACATAAGCAAGGTCTACCGGCTCATTGGGTAAAAATTTGCTTTCGTCAGGTACCACATCGCCGTAGACGCGCAAGCGAGCCACACCGCCATCTGGGTAAATGTTAAAGCGTACATGTGTCCATACGGCTTCACTATTTGCATCGCTTGCATTAATTAGGTTTTCATGGCCTGGCTGCACCTCGGTGACCGCTACAATTTCCGTCCAAACGGTGTGCTCATTCGGCTCGCCTTGAATATTGGCTGCGTCAAGTGACACTTTCTGCGGTGCGTTACCTAAGAAGTGGTTAGTGTCCGCATTAATACCACGAATGATGCCTTGTGCGCCTAGCTTGATGATACACCAGTCATACCGTAGACCATCGTCTGAGCTGCCATCTGGCAGAAAACGACGACGGCGTGACTCCCAGCCATCCATCCACTGCCCCCTGTCCGTAAATTTACCTTTGAGAAATACGCCACGGCCGGGTTTCAGAAGGTTTTCCATTTCGGCAAAAAAATCGTCGCTACATGAAAGTGCTTGGCCGCCCAAACGACGACTGGCAAGGTCTGTGTAACGCTGTTCAAAACGGTTATAGGGCGTATCTTGCATTGTTTTTAAATCTCTCTTTTAAATCTGTGTTAGCGGCTGAGTCAGTGTTTCAAATTTTTAAACGGTAGCCGAGCGTCTCATTATCGACGTCGCGTCCCAATTCTTGTTTCAAGGTTTTCCATGCCAAGCCGCGCTTTAATGGTGTTTGCTTATCTTGATTTTCAATGGCGATCAGCTGACCTGCAATTGAAACTGCAACTTCCATCGGCAGTTTTCCTGGCACGTCTTTAAGGCCTACGGGACAGATGATTTGTGCCACTTGCTCCTCAGAATACGTACGATGTTGCAGGCGCTTCTTAAAGCGCTCTGCCTTCGTCATTGAGCCAATCAGACCGATATGGCGTAACTTGCCATGCTCGATTGCTCGGCAACACAACTCAAAATCTAACTGGTGATTGTGCGTTAAGATTAAGACGTCAGCGCCTGCCGGCAGTGTGTTCATTTCGTACGTCGGGTCATCACTGGTGATACAGGTCACATTACTGGGTACTTGCTCGGAAAACATATCCGCTCGACTATCAATCCAGCTCACTTTGCAGGGCAGTGCGCCTAAAATCTTAATGAGTTCTTTGGCAACATGCCCGGCACCAAAAACGGCGACTTGAAATTGGCAGGCAGGGAAGATTTCCAGCAAGACCGTCGCGCTACCCCCGCAGCATTGGCCCAACGATGCGCCGAGTGGGAAATGATGGATTTGCTGAGATTCTTCATTTCCTTGGAGTAACTCTCGCGCTTTATTGGTAACAACAAACTCAAGGTGACCGCCACCAATGGTGTCGTAACACGCGTCAGTTGTGATAACCATTTTGCTACTTTGATCACGAGGGGTTGATCCGGTGCAGCCTAATACCGTTGCGAGGGCGTAGGCGTTGCCCTTGTGTTGGCTGACTTGAATCGCTTCGTACCACTGTTGGCTATTCATAGTAGTTACCTATTTAGTGTTGGCTGACGTCTTGGCAACAAACGATTTTGTGATGTTCACGGCGTTTAAGACACATTCGGGTGTTGCGGGTGTATTCATTGGCGGACTAAAGCGGTAGTCAGCAAGGCTCGACACCGCATCACGTAGCGCTGACCAAGCAGAAATACCGAGCATAAACGGCGGTTCACCCACCGCTTTTGAGCGATAAATGGTCTCTTCACTATTCGGTAGTTGTTCCATTAATTTCACCCGAAAATCGATGGGGGTATCGCCCACCGCAGGAATTTTATAAGTGGCCGGGCCATTTGAAAGCAAGCGCCCATTATCACTCCATACGAGATCTTCTGTGGTAAGCCATCCCATGCCTTGTATGTATGCCCCCTCGATTTGGCCGATATCGATCGCTGGGTTAAGTGAACGGCCGACGTCCTGTAAAATATCGACACGGGTTACCTTGTACTCACCCGTTAAGGTGTCAACAAGTACCTCGGATACTGACGCGCCATGCGCATAATAGAAGAACGGACGGCCTTGACCTGTTTCCCGGTTGTAGTGAATTTTAGGTGTTTGATAATGCCCGCTGGAGAAAAGTGGCACACGTGCCATATACGCGTTTTGCACAAAGTCTGGGAACGTCGTCCATATCTCCTTGTCCTCATCATTGATCACGACAATATGGTTGCTTTCAAAGCGTACCTTGTCTTCTGATGTTTTATGAAGGTCAGCGGCGTGCTTTACCAGGCCCGATTTAATGCGTCGACAAGCATCTTGAGCTGCCATACCGTTTAAATCGGAACCAGACGAGGCGGCCGTGGGTGAAGTGTTAGAGACTTTATCAGTACGCGTCGCGCTCACCTGAATCGTATCTAAATCAACCTGGAATTCTTCCGCCACGACTTGGGCAACTTTTATATACAAGCCTTGGCCCATCTCCGTGCCACCATGGTTTACTTGAATACTCCCGTCTGTATAGACGTGCACCAGAGCGCCTGCTTGATTTAGGAACTGTACGGTGAAGGAAATACCAAATTTAACCGGTGTCAGGGCGAGCCCTTTCTTCAAAAACGCACTGTGCGCGTTAAACTGCTTAATTTCTTCGCGACGTTGCCAGTACTCAGCGCTCTCCTCAAGTTGTGAGATAAGTGCGGGCAGTACTTCTTGTTCAACAGTTTGGCCATAATGCGTCTGGTTGCGTGGGTCAACGCTTCCATCGCTAAGTCGCATGCTGTCATGCTTAATACCGTAGAGATTCCGCTTGCGGACGGTGAGCGGGTCTTCGCCAATCTGTCGGGCGATATCGTCCATCATTTGCTCGGCCGTAATAACGCCCTGGGGGCCACCGAAACCGCGGTACGCGGTATTCGAGACCGTATGTGTTTTGCACCGGTAACCGGTTACTGTGGCTTGATTTAGATAATAAGCGTTGTCACTGTGGAACATAGCCCGATCAACAATGGCATCCGATAGATCGGGTGAGTTACCACAACGGCCGCGTACATTAACCTCTGCACCTTGAATGACACCTTGTTCATTGATACCGACTTTGTAATCGTTATAAAAGTCATGACGTTTGCCCGTCATAACCATATCGTCGTGCCGAGACATACGGTATTTAACGGGACGCTGCGTGTGGTGTGCGATAATTGCCGCGATACAAGCGAGTGGGGCGGCCTGCGTTTCTTTGCCGCCAAACCCGCCACCCATTCGACGGACCTCAACATTGACCTTGTTGATACTGATATTGAGTACTTCAGCGACCAATTTTTGTACTTCAGTTGGGTGTTGGCTCGATGAATAAACATTCATGCCGCCGTCTTCTGTGGGGGCAACCATTGAAATCTGCCCCTCTAAGTAAAAATGCTCTTGGCCTTTTACGTAGAGATCACCCGACACAATCTGCGACGCTTCTGCTAGGGCTTTTTTTGCGTCACCTCGTTTATGTTGATGCGTAGGGCGCACAAAAAACTGCTCTTCCATCGCTTTGTCAATGGTCAATGTCGGTTCAAGCTCTTTATATTGGATTTGCGCGAGACCGACGGCGGCTTTTGCTTTTTCATGCGAGTCAGCGGCAACGGCAAATATCGGTTGACCGATATATTCACATTCACTTTCAACTAATACTGGATCCCCGGGGAAAACTGGACCGATATCCGTATGACCTGGCACATCATTAACGGTAATCACCTTGACGACACCTGGTGCCTTTTCGACGGCGCTTAAATCAATTGATTTGATAAACGCATGAGCATAGCGGCTACCACCGACCGCTACATGCAAAGTACCGGGAAGTTCAGGCATATCATCAATATAGATTGCTTTACCCGTGACCTGTTTTTCGGCGCTCTCATGTTTCATGCTTTCGCCGGTTTTGCCCTTTGCTGGGCGTATGCGTTTATTTTCGTTAAGTTCAACTAACTTGCGCATTAAACACACTCCTGAGCAGAAGGCGCGATCACGTTGTCACTATGAAGTTTGGCAGTACACACGTTTTCAACGCGACTGGTGGCTTGCGGATTAAGCATTTCTAAGGCGCATTTTTCAAGCAAGCCTTGCGTGACTTGTATACGGTAATTGGCGCTGGCGCGCACGTCATTGAAGGGTTGGAAGTCTTCCGATACCTTTAGGCCTGCCTGGCGGAAAGTGTTTACGTTCATCGGCTGATTGAGTAATGCGGCTTCAATCGCGGCACCTGCCTTCGGGATCGCCGCCATGCCGCCGAAACCGGTGCGCACGGCTGCAATTTTATCTCCCTGTTGTGTGATGTTAATTGCCATTAGGACAGCAGAGATATCATCCTCAATACGTTTGGATATTTTGTAAACTTTTAGTTGCTCAGTAGCTTTGCGATGAGGAATCCGTATTGCTCGGATATATTCGCCTGTGCCGAGAATTGTTTTTTTATAGTCTATATAGAAGGTATCAAGCGCCACCCAACGACTTCCGGATAAACTGGAAATTTCAATTTCTGCGTTAAGTGCAATTAAGACCGGAGGCGCATCTCCGATAGGCGACGCGCTGGCAATGTTGCCGCCCATCGTCGCCGAATTCTTTATTTGGCGAGATGCAAAGCGGCTCATTAACGCAGCGAATTCAGGAAAAGAGCCCTTTAAAAATGGCTCTATTTCGGTAAATGTGGCGGCACCACCTATCACCAGATAATCTCTCGTCTCAGTAATAGTTTTTAAACTCGCGATCTGGTTGATTGCAACCAGCTTATGGATGCGGCGATGCATTTGTGTGACTTCGAGAGCGAGGTCGGTCGCGCCTGCCACGAGCCGCGCATCAGGATAATCGTTTAGCAGTTGTTTGAGCGCTTCCTCAGTTTTAGGCGTCCATGCTTGGCCCTCGCTATGGTCACTGCCCCCTTCATCAACGGGCCGCTCAGTGCTTGGCGTCCAAATAGAAACGTCAATTGTTCCCGGATAATTTTTCATCGCGTTCGCGGCGTCAATAATCGGTTTGTAACCTGTGCAGCGGCAGAGGTTACCAGACAAGGCGTCATAGACTTCATGGAGGCTGAAGTCGGCATTCGGGGGAGCGTTCTCAAATAGGGCCGTTAATGACATGACAATACCAGGCGTACAGAATCCGCACTGTGAGCCATGTTTATCTACCATAGCTTGTTGTGCTGGGTGGAGCTGACTGCCTTGGCTTAGACCCTCGACGGTAATAAGGCTTTTGTTATGCAGTTGGGACAGGAACGTAATGCAGCTATTAATTGTTTTGTAGCGCCATTCGCCATTAACCATATCGCCGGCAAGTACCGAACAAGCGCCGCAATCGCCTGAGCCGCAGCCTTCTTTTGTACCGGGCAAATTCTTTGTGGTGCGCAGATAGCGCAATACTGTCATGTCTGGTACGACATTATGCTCTTCAACTTTTTTGCCGTTAATATAGAGTTCGATCACGACTCAGCCTTTTAGGTTGCACGGTAGCACTACCGTTATGTTTAGGTCCTATATTCATTGGATTACATACCGATTATTCGTGAAATAAATATGATGTAAACCGCTCACTAAACTTTTCTTTATGCATAAAACTGACCAAGTGGTCAGTTACATCCTCAATATAATTAAAAACCGCCAAAATATCCAGTTTTTAGTGGTTAATGCATGAGCAGTTGTGTATTTGTTTTCAGTAAGCGCAAACATCAAGAAATATAATAATGCACTAGGTATGAGCATATATGACCATTTGGTCAATATAATGCTCTATAAAGGTGCGACATAATCAACCTGGAATATGTTATTCAAACAGCATATTTGGCGCGAAGTGCTCTTTGCAAATTTCTTTAAACCCTCTATATTCCTGACCGTAAAGACAAGAAAATATTTAATTTCGGTGTTGAGCAACTATTTTTCGCAGCGTTGGCAGTGTTATTGCTTATGAAGTCGCAGCGAAATAAATTGTCCGTAGGGTCAGGTTATTGAAGAATGAAACGAATTGAATTAACAAATATTACCAAACGATATCCCGGTGCTATTGCAAACAGTGCGGTGGGTATTTCGGTCGATGCTGGTGAGATTCATGCGCTGCTTGGTGAAAATGGTGCAGGTAAAAGCACCTTAATGAAAATTATCTACGGTGTTGTGAAGCCAGATGAGGGCGAGATGTATTGGGAAGGTGAACGTGTCCAGGTGCGCGGTGCATCGCATGCGCGTGAACTCGGGATTGGGATGGTTTTTCAACATTTCTCTTTGTTCGAAACGTTAACGGTTACTGAAAATATCGCTCTAAGCTTGCCGAAATCCGATGTGGTATCGATGGAGAGCTTGAAACAACGCATTGAAGAGGTTTCAACCCGTTATGGTATGAAGCTTGACCCTAATCGCTATGTACACACCTTATCTATCGGTGAACAGCAGCGCGTCGAGATTGTTCGTTGCTTACTCCAAGATGTGAAGCTCCTCATTCTAGATGAACCGACGTCAGTGCTGACACCTCAAGAAGTCGATACCTTATTCAAAACCCTGCGCAAATTGGCGTCTGAAGGTTGTTCGATCTTGTTCATTTCACACAAATTAGATGAAGTTCGTGCGCTCTGCGATAACGCGACGATTCTGCGAGGCGGAAAAGTGAGTGGTGACTGTGTCCCGAGAGAAACAACTACGGACGAGATCGCTCGTTTAATGGTGGGCAATGATACCCCGTTGAGTGAGGAGTATAAGAAGGCGCTCGGTCAAGAGGTTTTTCTTCGTATAAAAGCACTCAGCTTTCAATCCGACGATCCGTTTTCGACGACCCTTAAAGACATTTCACTGCAGGTCAAATCAGGCGAGATCATGGGGGTAGCGGGCGTGGCAGGAAATGGCCAAGAAGAACTGCTCAACCTTATTAGTGGTGAAGAGGTTTGTGACGCATCGGCAGTCACCTTTGCTGGAGAAGCGGTGGGTAATTTAGGCCCGAGGCAGCGACGAGAACTTGGCTTAGGATTTGTGCCAGAGGAGCGTTTAGGACGCGGAGCCGTTCCTGATATGTCGCTTGCAAATAACGCTTTATTGACGGCTTACCATGGTGATTTAGTAGACAGTGGCTGGATTAATTCTCACAAGGTAAAAAGCTTCGCGGCACAAATAATTGAGCAGTTTAAAGTGAAAGCGGCCGGTATCGATGCTCAAGCGAAGAGCTTATCGGGAGGTAATTTACAAAAGTACATTATTGGTCGCGAAATTATTCAAGCCCCTAAGTTACTAGTGTGCTCGCATCCTACCTGGGGTGTTGATATTGGTGCAGCGATTTTAATTCGGCATGCGTTAATCGCATTGCGTGACCAAGGCGCCGCCATTTTAGTCGTGTCTGAGGATATCGACGAACTGTATTCGATCAGTGATCGCATCTGCGCCATTTGTGATGGTGAACTGTCTCCAGTGGATGAAATGAAGAACGTCAGTATTAATCAGTTAGGTAAGTGGATGGCTGGCGACTTTTCCCCGCTAACGAATCAAGCGGTGGGGGTTTAAAGAGATGCTTTTTAAATTAGAAAAACGTCCGTCAGATTCTCAACTGATGGCCTATTGTTCTCCACTTCTTGCTGTTGTGTTGACCTTAATAAGCGGAGCCTTACTGTTTGCCTCGCTCGGTCATGAGCCAATGAAAGCGCTTTACACTTTTTTTGTTTTGCCGTTAGAGGATCTGTATGGCTGGACTGAGTTAGGTGTAAAAGTTGCGCCATTGCTGTTGTGCGCAATTGGCTTGATGTTGTGCTTTAAAGCCAAGGTCTGGAATATCGGCGCTGAGGGGCAGTTTATTCTCGGCGGCGTCGGTGGCGGCTACTTAGCGCTGCAATTATTAGACGTCGACGCTTTCTGGGTGATGCCGTTGATTTTATTGTTTGGCGCCTTATGCGGTTTGTTGTGGGCTATGTTGGCAGCGTGGCTAAAAACGCATTTTGCTGCGAATGAAATATTGACCACCATCATGCTCAATTATATTGCGCTAAATTTGCTCTACTTTTGTGTGCATGGTCCGCTTAAAGACCCAGATGGGTTTAACTTTCCTGAATCCGCGATGTTCTCTGATTCAACGTTATTGCCGGTAATTATTGAAGACTACCGCCTCACGATAAGTATTTATTTTGCGCTCTTTGCCGCCGCCGTGGTTTGGACCTTTATGTCACGCACATTATTAGGTTTTCAAATTTCAGTTTTAGGTGAAGACCATTCGGCTGCAAGGTTCGCAGGGTTCAAAGAAAAGAAATTAATATGGCTGGTCTTGCTTGTGTCGGGCAGTTTGGCTGGGCTGGCCGGCGTGGCTGAAGTGGCGGGTCCAATCGGACAGTTAAACCCTTACATTGCGCCCGGCTACGGTTATGCGGCCATTATCATTGTGTTCCTCGGACGCATGCACCCCATCGGTATTGTCTTCGCCAGTATGTTATTGGCACTCACTTACATGGGTGGCGAAATGGTGCAAATGGATTTAGCACTGCCTAAATCCCTCACCGGCTTGTTTCAGGGCATGTTGTTATTTTATCTCTTAGCTTGTGACCTGTTGATCGGTTATCGCATTGTGCGCGCTAAGTCTTCCCCAATAGCCGATCAAGCCTAAGGAGTGACGCATGGATATTGAACTAATTACGAATATATTGTTTGCCACCATACGCACGGGCACACCACTTTTATTGATTGCCCTAGGTGAAATGGTCTGTGAAAAATCGGGTGTCCTGAATCTTGGTCAAGAAGGCATGGTTTTGATGGGGGCGGTCGTTGGGTTCATGGCCTCAGTCATCACCGGCAACTTAGGTATGGGGATTATTGCCGCCGTGCTCGCGGGTGCCTTGATGTCATTGCTATTTGGATTTTTGGCAATTTCATTGGTTGCAAACCAGGTTGCCACTGGCTTAGCACTCACGATATTTGGCACCGGTTTGAGCGCATTCTTAGGTGCCAGCTATGTAGGCGTTGGGATCGAGGGCATTACTGCTTGGCATTTACCTTTGGTCAGCGAGATCCCGGTTATCGGTAAGATTTTCTTTTCGCATGATCCGCTGGTGTATTTGTCATGGGTATTGTTTGGCTTGGTGTACTGGTGTTTTAAACGTACGCGATTGGGTTTGACAATACGCTCCGTAGGCGAAAATCCAGAAGCGGCTAACGCCATTGGATTATCGGTGCTTCAAATTCGCTATTTAGCCGTCATGTTTGGTGGCGCGATGGCGGGTCTAGCTGGCGGCTATTTGTCTTTGGCATATACACCACTATGGACCGAGGGCATGTCGGCCGGTCGCGGTTGGATTGCCTTGGCCTTGGTTGTTTTTGCCAGCTGGAAAGCAGAAAGAATTATGTTGGGTGCCTACTTATTTGGCGCCGCGAGCATTATGCATTTGGTGTTACAAGGCTTGGGCTTTGAGGCCTCGCCTAACTTATTGGCTATGTTGCCTTACGGCGCAACCATTATTGTTTTGATGGTCCTCGCAAATGATGCCATCAAAGCGAAATTAAGCACGCCACTGGCGCTGGGACAGCCTTACAGGCCTCAGCTCTAGTTTTGGAAGCTATCAATAAAACCATAACTCGTAGGAGAGAATTAATGAAATCATTAAGTAAAATCTTAGCGACAGCTGCACTTGTGGGTAGTACGAGTCTTGCTCAAGCTGAAGACCCCTTAAAAATTGGCTTTGTGTATGTCGGCCCAACTGGTGATGCAGGTTGGACCTATGCGCATGATGAAGGTCGTAAATATGTGGAAGCGCAGTTGGGCGATAAAGTCGAAACAACATACGTCGAGAGCGTGCCCGAGGGTGCGGATGGCGAGCGTGTTATTCGTCAGTTAGCTTCTAAAGGCAACGACCTTATTTTTACCACCTCATTTGGTTATATGAACCCGACGTTGAAGGTCGCTAAAAAGTTTAAAAAAGTTAAGTTTGAACATGCGTCCGGTTATAAGCGCGATAAGAACATGGGTACATACTTCACGCGCGCATATCAAGGCCGTTATTTGACGGGATTGATCGCCGGTAAAATGACCAAATCTAATGTGCTAGGTTACGTTGCTTCATTCCCAATTCCTGAGGTGATTCGCGGCATTAATGCGTTTACCAAAGGCGCCAAAGAAGTAAACCCAGACGTTCAAGTAAAAGTGGTTTGGGCAAGCACATGGTATGACCCAGCAAAAGAGCGTGAAGCGGCGGAAACGTTGATTCTTCAGGGCGCAGACGTACTCACGCAACACACCGACTCAGCCGCGGTTATTCAGGCTGCCGAAGCGCGCGGAAAATATGCGCTTGGTTACCACTCTGATATGTCGGTCTACGGTGCAAAAGCACACCTCACGGCCACGGTTCATAACTGGGGACCACTTTACTTGAAAAAAGCACAAGCAGTTCTTGATGGCACTTGGGCTTCAGA
>CAJWAD010000022.1 GCA_913020245.1 uncultured Oleiphilus sp. | reverse complement strand
AATACGTCCCCACAGCACTTCTGTTTCTTCAAAACCTGAATAATCATCTTTTTGCTCTGGCAACGGGCTTAAATCCAGCTTGTTAGACATTTTTGTTTCCCTAGTATTATTCAATTTTCTGAGTTGAAGGCCGAGGCGATCGCGGCTAAACGCCCCTATAAGCGCGCACCCGCTTGAACGAGCATGAGATCTAAATCAAAAAACCCTGCTTGCCGTGCGATCGAGAGCGCTGTCTCACCACTTTGGTCGATAGAGTTTACATCGGCACCTGCAGCAATTAATTGCTGAGCGATGAGCGTATTTTCATCTGCGACCGCATGCATAAGGATAGAACGCTGCTCAGGGGCAACATCGACATCGGCACCTGCATTTAACAGTATGTTCAAGGTCGTAAGATGTCCGCCAATCGCCGCAACGGCTAGCGCACTGTAGCCCCTCGCATCGGTATAATCGATATCATAGCCTTGCACGATAAGCGCGGTGACCAGCTCATTTTGCGCAACATCGGCGGCGAGTATCATCGCGCTGGGCTCACCGGCCGAAAAGCCAAGGTTAGCGTCCGCGCCCGCCCGCACTAGAAACTTCGCTAAGGTGTAGTGCCCATTTTTTAGTGCTAACGACAACGCACTGGCTTGCTGAGTATACGCATTCACGGACTCACCCTTCGCTAGCGCCTCACGGATACCGCTCACATCGGCTATGGCCGCGGCCTTCATCAGCGGGGTTTGCACTTCTACTGGCATCACAGCCGCGTTAATCGCGCTCAAATCTAAGGCAGCATTTGGCGAAGATGAACACGCTGTCATGCCAAATGTCATGAAACAGAGTATCATCAGCCTTGTCACTGCAAACGATGAAAATCCCTTTAGGAACATGAGCGTTGTCACCTGAATTAATTATGTTGGCGTTATTAAACCATAAAGCTTTTCACTTGCCTCGCCTAAATTCGGGACCCTGTCGTTGAGCCGCCAAAATCAAGCGCTGGCGCTGACCACTGAGCAACAAGCAATTGTGACCAGCCCCATTCAACATCAAATTGTGCGCGCCGTGGCCGGCAGCGGTAAAACCACTACCCTTGCCTACCGTATTCGCCACCTACTCGCCTCCGGCATTGAGGCCAAACGCCTACTCGTTTTGATGTTTAACAAATCAGCACAGCTCGATTTCAGCAAAAAGCTTCTTGGCGTTCTTGATCCGGCGCAGCCGGCACCCGAAGTACGCACCTTTCATGCCATGGCTTATCGCCTTTACCATCGCTTTGTGCAGGAAGGGGCATTACCGCCATTTAAGGATAAAATTCTTAGCGAGCGAGAAAGTCAATTTCAGCTGTTACTGCTTAGTCAACAGATACTCACCGAGGCCGAACTAAAGGAATTTAAACGCAATAAAAAAGAACATTTAGATATGGCCGGCAACTTTATTGAGCAAGTAAAATCTCAATTACGTCCCGCCTCCGAGTTCTTTTTACTGGCGGGCCTAGAGGATAAATTCCGCTATTTCATCCCACTGTTCGAGCGCTTCGAAGCCTGGCGTAAACAGCAGCAGCGTATCTCCTATTCGGACATGTTATACGACCCTGTGATGGCGATGCTCGCAAAGCCTGAGCTGCAAGCCTTAGTGCGCAATAAAATGGCCCTCATTTTGGTCGATGAATACCAAGATACCAATGATATCCAGCATCAACTGCTAAAAATCATCGCGGGTGAACGGGCGAAAATCACGATCATTGGCGATCCTGATCAAACTATTTATGAATTTAGAGGCGCAAAGCCTAGCTACATGGTGAAAGGGTTTGCCGAAGAATTTCCCGATACCGTGACAAACCAACTCAGTGTCTCCTTTCGTTACGGCCACCATATTGCGTTACTCGCAAATCATTTGATTGCAAACAGTCCCTACGCAAATGAGACTCTGTGCCTTGCCCATGAAGATAATCCGCATACCAAGGTAACCGTTCAGACAACGGCAGAAGCATCAACATCGGTTGTGCAGGCCTTAAGCCGCTCGCCAAAGGGTATAACGGCCGTATTATTACGCTTGTGGAGTCAAAGCGTGAGCATAGAGCTTGCCTTACTTAAAGCAGGCATGCCGTATCAGTTACAGGGTCATGCTGGTGTATTTGGTTCACAAAGCATGCGGGCCGTCTTTACCTTGCTAAAAATAGCCAGTGGCGAGTTCGCCCAGCTATCTCAAGAACAGCGCCGGCAGCAACTGTATGATCTATGTCAATTTCCTCACCTTGGCTTAAATGAGCAGGCCCTGGGGCAGTTTTGCCTTGGTTTGAGCCAGCATGGCTCAAAGTGGGGGTATGCCGCTCTGCAAGCCATTCCAAGTAACTGCCACCGTATACAAAGCTTAAAGTTGCAACGCTTTGCTCGCGCACTGAGCGCGATCGAAAACAATAGCAATGACATGAAACGCCTGCTCAACGGCTATGTAGAAGAAACAAAACTCTATGAAGAAATTCTGAACATGGGGCTAAGTCAGGATGCTGCGCAAGAGAAACTTAATGCCGCGCGTTCATTAATTGAATTTATTTGTAAATTGCCCGGCGATGCCCAGCAAGCACTCGCGACCTTGCATACGATGCAACAACAGCGCTCAAATAATCCGCATGCAAATGCAATAATTACCACGATTCATCGTGCTAAAGGGCTCGAGTGGGATAATGTCATCATTCCGAATTTAGATAATAATACCTACCCCAACCGTATCACCGGTAAGGCCCTTACCTTAGACGATATCGCCAGCGAGCGCCGACTGCTTTACGTGGCGATGACACGCGCAAAACAACAGTTACTGATACTCGTGCCGCACAACAAAGACAAGCACTCCCGTTACCTGAGTGAACTCTGCACAGAGCAAAGTAAACGCTTAAGCCAAGCCATTTATCAAAACGAAGCGTGTCACCTTACGGAGACTGCGAGCAACGTTTGCAAAGCCTATGCAAGGCGACATGACTGTCAATTAAATGAAGCGATAACGGTGCACGACGACGTATTTGACGCAGCGCCATGGAACAAAGAAAAGGTACACCACACACTGTTAGGTGAAGGCCGCGTTCTCAAAGAGCAAGGCGACACCTTTTCCGTGCAATTTCTCAACGATAAAAGTGTGAGAACGTTTGTTAAGAAAGATGCGACCAAACACTTTGCCGCCGCTTAAGCTTCGATAAATCAAAAAACTGACGTGCTGTTAATTCAAAATAAACAAGCCAGCTGTCATATAAGTGTCATAATTAGTTCTTATAGTCGTCGCAAGTTTCAAACTTAACATCGTTTTACTACACGTTGACTTGTCCTTTGAGGAAAAAAAATGAAATTTAAAAAACTAATGGGCGCATTGGCGATTACTGCAGCCGCAGGCATTGCAAACGCAGAAGTAGATGCAAAAATTCCAGCTTATGAAAAAGCAAGCGGTGTATCGGGTAACCTATCGAGTGTGGGTTCTGATACCTTAGCTAACCTGATGACACTTTGGGCGGAAGACTTCAAACGCAACTACCCAAATGTAAATATCCAAATTCAAGCGGCAGGTTCTTCGACTGCGCCACCGGCGTTAACGGAAGGCACATCGACGCTAGGCCCAATGAGCCGTAAAATGAAAGACAAAGAGCGTGAAGCATTTGAAAAGCGCTACGGCTACAAACCAACGGCTGTACCCGTCGCCATTGATGCGCTCGCAGTATTTGTTAACAAAGACAACCCAATCAAAGGGTTAAACATGGCGCAGATCGACGCGGTATTCTCATCAACGCGCAAATGTGGTTTTGACAGCGACGTTAAAACATGGGGTGATATTGGTGTTGAGGGCTCTCTTGCAAGCAAAAGCTTCCAACTTTTCGGCCGTAATTCTGTATCAGGCACCTACGGTTACTTTAAGAAAAAAGCGCTTTGTAAAGGTGACTTCAAAAACAACGTGAATGAGCAACCAGGCTCGGCGTCGGTGGTACAAGGCGTTTCTGAGTCCATTAACGGTATTGGCTACTCAGGTATCGGTTACAAGACAGCATCTGTTCGTGCACTCCCGCTTGCTAAAAAAGGTGACAAGTACGTTGAAGCCTCACCTGCAAATGCAATTACTGGTGAGTACCCACTCTCACGTTTTCTCTACGTTTATGTAAACAAAGCACCAAATAAGGCGCTTGACCCAGTCACGGCAGAATTTGTGAAGCTGATCATGTCAAAACAAGGGCAAGAAGTCGTTGAGAAAGATGGTTATGTGCCGCTGCCATTCTCAGTAGTCGAAAAACAAATGAGCGCTCTCGGCTTGTAAAACCTAAACGCGTTACAAAAAACCTTTCTGCCTAAATAGGTAGGAAGGTTTTTTAGTGTATAATTCCGCGAAATTTTAAGCATGCGTGACGCGCGTTAAAACGCAAAGTGCCATAAACTATTTTCTTCGTCCTTTTTGGGAATAACCATGAGTGAATCTCAAATCAACACACCGAGCATAAACTTTGATGATCCAAAGCTCGTTCGGCATCGCAAATCACGCAAAATAAAAGATGAAATCGCCAAGGTATCTATTGGCTTCGGTGGCATCAGCGTTATCTTAGCGATTACGCTTATTTTCTTTTATTTGTTATATGAAGTAGCGCCCCTTTTCGCACCCGCCAGTGCAGAACAAGTAAGCGAATACTCGCTTCCCATGGCCGAGTTAGGCCCCAGTATCTACAGTGGTATTGAGGAGCAAGGTGAAAAAGCCTTTCGCGTGACTGAACAAGGGCAGGTTATTTTCTTCAATACGATCGATGGTTCGGTCCATTCGCAAGTCGACTTGAATCTCGGCGCGGGTGTCTCGGTGACAAGCGTTGCGCAAGCCGATCCAGCAAGTCGCACGTTCGTTTTAGGCTTAAGTAACGGGGCGGCTCAAGTTGTTAAACATAGCTATAAAATCACTTACCCGAATGATGTGCGCTTAATCGAGCCCTTTATTGAGTTCCCATTCGGTGACGCGCCGATTGCACTTGATGAAGCGGGCGCCGCAATTACTGAGATCTCACTCGCAATTACCGAAGAAGCGATTTTAATTGTAGGGACAAATAGCGCCAGAGATATTTTCGCTCGTAAATATGTTCTTGAAGAAGATTTTTTAAGTGGCGACATGCGGCTTGAGGAAGAAAACATTTCAATACCCGCAATCTCAGCGGTACCCCAGTCGGTAATCGCAGAACCGGGTATGCGGTTTGTCTTTATTGCAACAGATGAAGGCAGCATTCAAGTACTCGATTTACAAAAAGAAGCGATAAACGGCACCTACCCGATTGGTCAAAACAAGCAGATCAGCAATATGACCTTGCTATTGGGAGGCGCTTCATTGTTGGTTTCCGACCATGACGGTCAAAGCTCACAATGGTTTATGGTTCGCGATGGTAATAACGCCTATACACTCGAACATGTGCGCGACTTTGATACCGCCGCTGCAACCGTGGTGGCGACTGACATAGAACATCGCCGCAAAGGTTTTGTGCTTGCGGATGACAAAGGCTATGTTTCCTTTTTCAATAGTACCGCCAACAGCAACTCGCTGAACTTTGATTTGGGTCAAGAGATCTTGGCCGTAACGAATGCACCGCGCGCAAATTTCATCTTAATTGAAAGTAAGGCAGGCCAACTTTATTGGTGGAAGCTTGATAATGAGCATCCCGAAATCTCTTGGTCTGCATTGTGGGGCGAAGTTTGGTATGAAGGCTACGCAGAACCTGATTACATTTGGCAATCCTCTGCAGCCAACAACGATTTTGAACCAAAGTATAGTTTGTCACCCTTGGCTTTCGGTACACTGAAAGCGGCATTTTATGCCATGCTTGTCGCAACACCGTTAGCAATCTGTGGTGCATTGTACACAGCCTATTTCATGGCGCCCGCCCTGCGGCGTAAAGTAAAACCCTCAATTGAATTGATGGAAGCTCTGCCAACGGTAATTCTTGGATTTTTAGCCGGCCTGTTTTTCGCGCCGTATATGGAGGAAAATCTACCCGGTGTCTTCGCCTGCCTTATCATTGTGCCGATCGCAATTTTAGGCTTCGGGTTTACCTGGACTAACCTGCCGGAAAAAATTCGTCATCTGGTGCCTGAGGGTTGGGACCCGGCACTATTGATACCGGTGGTCATTATTAGTGGTTGGCTGAGCTTAGAAATAAGCCCTGTCTTGGAAACGGCTTTCTTCAGCGGTGACATGCGTCTTTGGTTAACGAATGAAGCAGGTATCGACTTCGACCAACGCAACGCGCTAGTCGTTGGCGCGGCGATGGGCTTTGCGGTCATTCCGACTATTTTCTCAATCACCGAAGACGCCGTATTCAGTGTCCCCAAGCATCTTACACAAGGCTCGCTTGCATTAGGTGCGACGCAGTGGCAAACCATGATGCGCGTCGTCCTTCCGACGGCAAGCCCTGGCATCTTCTCCGCTGTGATGATCGGGATGGGCCGAGCGGTCGGTGAAACGATGATTGTATTAATGGCCACCGGCAATACCCCAATTATGGACGTCAATATATTTGAGGGGATGCGGACCTTGTCGGCTAACATTGCCGTTGAAATGCCGGAGTCTGAAGTCGGCGGCACGCATTATCGCATTTTATTCTTGGCGGCATTTGTGCTCTTCCTATTCACCTTTGTTGTCAATACGTTTGCTGAATTTATCCGTCAGCGTTTACGCAGCAAGTACAGCGTAATTTAGTCAGGAGCTGATGATGAGAGTTTCAGTTAAGAAATGGTTTAATAACGGTGATCCCTACGTTTGGATTAACGCCGGTGCCGTGGCAATTAGCATGGTTATGGTCTTTGGCCTACTAGCATTAATTGCGAGTCGAGGGCTAGTCCACTTTTGGGCGCATGATGTCGTTCAAGCCGAAGTCGAAGCAAAAAACGGCCAGGTTTACCCAATTATTGGCGAGCTGGTTGAAAGCGAAATGGTATCGGCCGTGCAACTGCGTGATGCAGGTTACACAGTGCCAGACAACGCCGAGTATATGCAACGTAATCTAATGAAAATTGGTAACCGCGATATCACCGGTGCCGACTTTCGTTGGGTACTGGATGCCTCGTTGACTAAGCGCAGCTACCCAGAAGATATCGTAGTGATGGAGCGCCGCGAATGGGGTAATTTTTATGGCTACCTAAAGCAAGTGAAAGAAGGTGATGTACTCATCGCTGAAGGGCGCGCCGCCTGGGATGAGTTTCAAGCTCGTATTGACAGAGCCTTGGATATCTACACTGAGATTCACGATATCGAAAAAGGTGAAATCGGTGCGATTAATTCAGGAATGGAGCGACTGCGCCTAAAACAACGCGGTTACGAGCTCAAAGGTACCGCCACCGCCGAAAACTTACTTGCGATCAAAGAAGACCGTGCATTACTTGATGCGACGTATCAACAACTCCAAGCACAATTGATCGGCCTGTATGAGAAAATCAATCGCGATCAAGTGGTTGTCGCCAATATGGACGGCACAGAGATTAATGTCGATCTGGCAAAGATCGTTCGGGCCTACAAGCCCAATGCGATGAGTATTGCAGACAAAATTGGTTTCTACATTAGCAAGTTCTATGAGTTTGTCAGTGACGAGCCACGCGAGGCAAATACCGAGGGCGGCATCTTCCCTGCGATTTTTGGAACGGTGCTTATGGTGATTATTATGTCGATCATCGTGACACCATTTGGCGTTGTTGCCGCCGTTTACCTGCGTGAATATGCCAACCAAGGCGCGATTACACGTATTATTCGCATCGCGGTTAACAACCTCGCCGGTGTGCCCTCCATCGTCTATGGTGTATTTGGCTTAGGTTTCTTCATTTACTTTGTTGGCTCAGGTATTGATCAAGCCCTATTTCCAGAGGCATTGCCGTCGCCGACGTTTGGCACCGGTGGTCTGCTATGGGCGTCTATAACCTTAGCCATTCTTACCTTGCCAGTGGTGATCGTTGCAACAGAGGAAGGATTATCGCGCATCCCGCGCTCTATCCGCGAGGGTAGCTTGGCATTGGGCGCAACCAAGGCCGAGACGCTGTGGCGTGTGATTCTCCCGATGGCGAGCCCAGCAATGATGACAGGGGTGATTCTAGCGATTGCTCGTGCGGCAGGCGAAGTGGCGCCCTTAATGCTAGTAGGCGTTGTGAAACTAGCGCCTTCTTTGCCCCTCGATGGCAACTACCCTTACTTACATTTAGATCAAAAATTTATGCACCTTGGGTTCCATATCTATGATGTCGGCTTTCAAAGCCCCAATGTAGAAGCCGCGCGCCCTCTGGTTTACGCAACATCTTTCTTGCTGGTGGTCGTTATTGCTCTCCTTAACTTGAGTGCTGTATCGATTCGTAACCGTTTGCGCGAGAAATATAAAGCGCTTGAGATGTAGATTAATTGTTATTGGATAAGATCATGACAGAATCAATGAATAATCAAAATGAGTTGCCTGAATCGGTGTCAGCAAGCAGCCCACGTACACATAGTATTGATATCAGCTCACTGACGCGTGGCGATCATCAGTTGAATATTGAAAATGAAAAGATCGCATTAAACGTGAATGACCTGCGTTTGAGCTATGGTGAAAAAGAAGCCCTGCATGGCGTCAATATGAAAATTCCGCAAAAACGTGTAACCGCGTTTATTGGTCCATCTGGTTGCGGTAAATCCACATTGCTCCGCTGCTTCAACCGTATGAACGATTTGGTTGATGGGGTGAATATTCAAGGCCAAGTACTGCTGGAAGATCAAAATATTTATGATCGAAAGGTAGAGGTTGCAGACCTTCGTCGTCGTGTTGGCATGGTCTTTCAGAAACCTAACCCGTTTCCCAAAAGTATTTATGAAAACGTGGCCTATGGCCTGCGTATTCAAGGCATCAACAAAAAACGCGTGCTTGATGAAACCGTCGAGTGGTCATTGCGTTCAGCGGCGCTATGGGATGAAGTAAAGGACCGTTTGAATGACAGTGCTTTAGGTCTTTCGGGCGGACAGCAACAACGACTGGTTATTGCTCGTACGGTTGCTGTGAAACCTGAAGTATTGCTGCTTGATGAGCCCGCGTCGGCCTTGGACCCCCTATCTACCTTAAAAATTGAGGAACTTATCCATCAATTAAAAGATGACTACACTATAGTTATTGTAACGCACAACATGCAGCAAGCGGCCCGCGTATCGGACTATACCGCTTTTATGTACATGGGTGATTTAGTTGAGTTTGGTGATACCGACAGCCTTTTTACAAACCCTGTTAAGCAACAAACTGAAGATTATATTACAGGCCGTTACGGCTAGATCACCGATAACCCATCTCAAGGAGGTTTACTATGAGCATTGCTACACACGAAAGTCATAATCAGCACATTTCGCAGCAGTTCAACCAAAGTTTAAGTGAATTACGTAACCATCTGCTGGCGATGGGTGGCATGGTTGAAAAACAAATTTCTGATGCAGTTGATGCATTAATTAACGGTGATACCGAGTTAGCAGAGGCTGTTCAAGTGACAGAAAACCTAGTCGATGACATGGAAGTGTTGATCGATGAGGAATGTACACAAGTCATTGCACGTCGCCATCCCGCAGCAAGTGATCTGCGCTTAGTAATGTCAACGGTAAAAATGATCGCTGACCTCGAACGAATCGGTGATGAAGCCGCCAAAATTGCAAAAATGGCGATCCGATTAAGCGATCAGGGTAAGCCGACAAATGGCTTCGTTGAGATACGCCACATTGCATCTCACGTGTCCCAGATGGTAAACAGTGCCCTCGATTCATTTGCGCGTTTTGACGCAGATAGAGCCCTTGAGATTATCCGTAAAGATCATACCGTTGACGCCGAGTACGCAACCGCAATACGTTCGCTCATTACCGTAATGATGGAAGACCCACGCAGCATTTCACAAGTGCAAAATGTAATGTGGGTGTTACGTGCACTCGAACGTATCGGCGATCATGCCGCGAATATCTCAGAGCATGTAATTTTCATGGTGCGCGGTAAAGACGTACGCCATATGAAAATTCAAGAAGTGGAAGCCGCACTCAAAGACAAGCGTGGCAAATGAGTCGCGTTTAAACTTTTAACCTTTCTGTGTAGGGTGGCCAGCCTAATGGCTTGCCCGCCAGCACATGCAAATGAATATGGTAGACAGACTGCCCACCGTATTCATTGCAGTTCATCACCGCTCGATAGCCCTGATCAGCCACGCCCTGCTCCTTTGCGAGTTGCGCAGCCACCCAATATAAATGCCCTATCAGTTCTTTATCTTCGGGTTGAATATCATTAATGGTGGCAATCGGTTTCTTCGGAATAACCAAAAAGTGCACGGGTGCTTGAGCTGCAATATCCCTAAACGCCATACTTTGCTCATCTTCATACAAAATGTCTGCCGGGATTTCTTTATTGATGATCTTCGTAAAAATCGTTTCTGACATAACCATGCTTCCGTGTGCTTAATGAAATTGTGCAAGACGTGGTAGCGAACCCACCATTCCCGTGGCAAATTCTGTTACTTTATTTTTCGCAAACCCTGCGCTTTGCGCGAGCCCTAACCCAACGTTTCTGGCGACGTAGAGCGGCAAATGCTTGTTACTAAATCCATAATAGAAAGCATCCATTGCATTCATCATTAGCTGGTTATACCCGCGACGTTGTTTTTCATAGGCAGCGAGCGTCTCAGATGACGCGTAATCTTCACCGTTAAGGAGTGCACGACCGACAACATCAACAAGCACTGCCGCGTCCATAAAGCCAAGATTTACACCCTGACCAGCTAAGGGATTAATGGTGTGCGCCGCATCACCAACTAACACGACTCGCTCTTGCACATACGTTTTTGCATGTGACTTGTAGAGTGGGAAGGATGCACGGGTATGCATCGCTAACAAGCGCGGCAAGGCTTTCGGGTAGCAGCGCTTTACTTCATCTAATAAGTCATTGTTGTCGAGCGATTTTAGATTCTTGATACGCTCGACACTGTCATACCATACTAACGAGGCATACGAGACATCCCCCGAGCGCGCAAGCGGCAGAAAGGCTAAGGGGCCCTCTGGCCGAAAGCTTTGCCAAGTAATATCTTGCTGATCGCCGTCATAACTGACCATCATCACGTAAGCATGTTGTTCGTATTGCTCTTGATACTGGCCAATATCACTATGCTGGCGCACCAATGATTGCGCGCCATCTGCGCCCACAACCAGTTTTGTATTAAGTGTTTTTCCAGAGTCTAGAACGAGTTGATAACCCAGCTCTAATTTGTGAAAGGACTTAATATTTGCGGGACAAATAAGTTCTAGGGCGTCGTGTTGCGCAATTCGCTCATAAAAAGCGTGTTGAACCAAATCATTCTCAACAATGTGCCCTAAATGACTTCGCCCGACCGAAGCGCTGTTGAATTCCGTTCGGGCCCAACCGGAAATATCAGGCAATTTCCCTAGTAAGCCGCGCTTTTGCGCTTTTTCATTCACAGCCAAACGGCGATATGGACATAAGCGCATGGCTTCCAAAAACTGCCACACCCCTAAATTTCGTAGAATTTGCTCACTGGCTAAATTTAAAGCGGATACACGGATATGAGGAATTTCATCTGCAATAAAAGGGCGCGGGCGGGTGTTTTCTATTAAGGCAATCTTAAGGCCGCTGTCGGCTAATCCACAGGCGACCGTGGCACCGACCATGCCGGCACCAACAATAACTATGTCATAACTATTTTCGGACGGGTCAAACTGCATTAGACTTCATTCACTCTCGTTAAAATCAAGCCGTAAGCTCACGGCTTCTGTTCAAACAGTAAATCATTATGCAACAGCAACACGCGCTTTCCTATCACAACGCTTTTCGTCTTTCATTCTGGCTGGTCTGGGCCTTCGTATTAAGTACTCAAATACACGCGGCGATCCCCGAACGAATGTTGACCGGAAGCGCCGTACCATCACTGGCGCCAATTGTTAAACAAGCGGCGCCAGCGGTCGTAAATATTGCCACCTATGCTACGCAGCGGCGCCAAAACCCTTTATTGCAATCGCCATTCTTTCGCCACTTTTTTTCAATCCCTGAAGAAATGGGTGACGAGGTGAGACGCTCGCAAAGCGCCGGCTCAGGTGTGATCGTCGATGCCTCACAAGGTTATGTGCTGACGAATCACCATGTAATTGCGGGTGCGGATGAGATTGAAATCACAACACAAAACGGCCTTAAACTCGAGGCAAAGCTAATTGGATCCGATAAAAAAGTCGACATCGCACTGTTACAAATTAATAGCGAAAACTTAATAGCCATGGAATTTGGCAATTCTAATACCCTCGCAGTCGGTGATTTTGTCTTGGCGATCGGCAGTCCTTTTGGCCTTCAGCAGAGCGTGACGAGCGGTATCGTCAGTGCTTTGGGCCGCAATGGGCTGGGCATTCAAGGCTATGAAGATTTTATTCAAACGGATGCATCAATCAATCCTGGTAACTCGGGCGGCGCGTTGATTGATCTACAAGGCCGTTTAATCGGTATCAATTCTGCGATCATTGCCCCGGCAGGCGGCAACGTGGGTATTGGGTTTGCCATTCCATCCAATACGGTACAAGCCATCATGCAGCAGCTCCTTCAATACGGTGAAGTACGACGAGGTGCAATCGGTGCTGGTTTTCAAGATTTAAGTAATGCGCTTGCAGAAGCGTTTTCGATATCACAATACCAAGGGGCAGTGATCAGTGAGCTGATACCCGATGGTGCGGCCGTAAAAGCAGGGCTAATGTTGGGCGATGTCATTGTTGAAGCAGGCGGACGCCCGATTAACAGCGCCATCGATATGCGACATCGCATCGGCTTATCACCTCTCGGCGAGACACTCAATATCGTGCTCTTACGCGCCGGTAAACGGTACAGTATCGACGTAGAAATTGAGGCAATCCCCATCCCTGAAATTAAGGGACAAGCGCTTTCTTCGAACCTAAAGGGTACATTATTGCAAGATTTGATTCCGCCCGATCAAGAAACCTCTATCGGCATCATCATCCAAGAGCTTCAAGCCAACTCACCTGCGCAAAGGCAAGGTCTAGAGGTAGGCGATATTATTTATGGCGCCAATCGCAGCCGTGTGCGAAGCATTAAAGCGCTGCGCCAAATGATGCGACAGTACGACGTCGAAAGTCTAAACATTCGTCGAGGCTATCAAGAGCTCATACTCTATTTTCGCTAGCCACTTCAGCGCGTGAGTAACTAGCGGGGTACACTTACTTACGTCAATAAAACTAGATTAACTCGCTTTTTTGCGGGTTAACCACGCCGGTTTCTTTACGCCAATCTTTGCGAAACCTTCGGTTAGCGTCATGGGTCGTGCAAGCTCTATGTAATCACTAAATTTCATTTTAATCACTTCTTGATGCGAGCCGGCACGAAAGGCTATTTCGCCCATTTCATCAAAACCTTCATATAGGTAAATAGGGATTTCATACAAACTGCCAAATGGCGGCATTGCACCGACCTCGCAATTGGGAAACCGGTCCTGAAATTCTTCCTCGCTCGCAAGGGCGATCAGTTCAGTTCCCATTGCGTGCATAAACCGGTCCCAACGAATCCGACAATTAGCAGGCAATACAACCATAGACAATACACCGTCCATAGTAACCATGACCGTCTTGGCCATTTGTTCGCCTTTTACTTGAACGCGATCGGCTATTTCTTTTGCGGTATACGCCAATGAGTGTTCAACGGACACATAATGAATATCATGTGTATCTAAGTAGTCTTTTAATTGTGTTACAGGCATCGTCTGCACCTCTACATCCAAACCAGAGCTAAGCTCAAGGGTTAATGTTCGACGTGCCCAGCACGCCGTAAAGGTTACTCCATGTGGCACTCGAGAGTGCCTTTAGGGCTCAGTCTCAATGGCTCTGATACTTCACCCTAAACGAAACGTCCGTCCTACGTTCCTTGTTTCGCTTGTAATAAGCGTCGTTCAAAAACTGACTTATTACAAAGCACTCTCGCACGATGTGACATTTGTTTTAACAATGCCTGTATTTTCTGTTGTTATTGTGAGTCCTGAATCATGTGCACGTCACGCTGAGGGAATGGAATCGAGATACCTTCTTGATCCATTGCCTTTTTAACATTCTCCTGCATATTGAAATAGACATCCCAGTAATCTGCCGTATTTACCCAAACGCGGACCGTAAAATTCACAGAACTGTCTGCAAGTTCCGATAGAACCACTGTACGGCCGGGGTTGTCCAACACTTTTGGCTCCTCATCGATTAAGCGATTGAGCAGTGCTTTTGTCTTATCGATATCATCCGTATATGACACGCCGAACACAAAATCAACACGCCGCGTTGACTCAGCATTTATGTTCACCATTGACCCGTTTGAGAGTGGCCCATTTGGTATCACGATTTTACGGTTATCAACACTTAGCAAAACCGTATTAAATATTTGTATTTCTTTAACGACACCCAAATGACCCTGCGCTTCAACAACGTCACCGACGCGGAAAGGTTTGAAGATAAGGATCAATACGCCACCCGCAAAGTTTGCAAGGCTGCCCTGCAAGGCAAGACCGACGGCTAAACCGGCTGCACCGACCAAGGCCACAAGCGACGTCGTCTCGATTCCCACCATCGATGCCACAATGATGATCAAGACAAGCTTCATAAGAACGCCTGTCACACTGGTGAGGAACCTCGATAAGGTTTCGTCTCCCCGCGACAATAAAACTTTTCCAAGCCCGTTCGTTATGCGTTTAATTACCCACAACCCAATAATTAGCGTCAAAATAGCTAATATCAGTTTCGGGCCATAATCCATTATTAGAGAGACCGCCATATGTTCATATTCTTGAAAACTTTTATCGCCTAAGTGACCTGACATAATCCTTCCTTAAAATATAATAATTATTTTATCGCTCTATCCTTACAGCAAAGCACTTCTCCTGGGGCAGCGCTTTGTTACAATTTACACACATAATCTTAACCTAACCGCGCAGAATGACAACAAAATTAACGCTCGAAAAAAGTTCACAGCAAACCCTTAAAAAATTTCGTTTGAGGGCGACGCGGCCTGCTGGCTGCGAAAGCATTGAGCTATATCTCTTTGACCCTGATGTCTTAGATGGACCCATCTCCCATGATGAGGCACAAGCAGTTGTAGAAAGTCCCGCCTATTGGTCATTTAGTTGGGCCAGCGGCCAAGTGCTAGCCGAGTTCATTCTTAATAATCCAGACTGGGTAAAAAACAAACACGTTGCTGATATTGGCAGTGGATCGGGTATTGTGGCGATTGCCGCAGCCAAGGCGGGCGCAAAAAAAGTATGGGCATGCGACATCGACGACGAGGCTCTGATTGCCTGCAAGCTCAACGCAGAGTTGAACGACTGCCTGCTTGAAACAGCAAAAGATTTTCAAGACATTGAGACAGAACTCGATCTAATCTTGGCCGCTGACGTGCTGTATGACAGAGATAATTATCCCTTACTTGAAACGTTTAAACGTTGCACCAAAGCGATACTAATCGCCGACTCGCGCGTAAAGATATTTCCTGATCAAAGCTACCGGAAAATCGCTACACACAAAGCCCGCACTTGGCCTGATCTCAACGAATTTGAAGAATTTAATCTAGTCAGTCTTTATCAGCATGCTTAACTTATTCACGACTTTTTCGCTGCGCACAATAAGATAAATACAATCAGTAGATATGCTGAGCATGCCCCCGCCGCATCCGCTGCCCAATCTGCGAGAGAAAAGCTTCGAAAGGGTATATAGGCTTGGACCACCTCAATAAAGAGGCCAAAACCGGACAGCATCAACGCTAGCCAGATTAATGGCACACGTGGATGAGACAAAAAAGAAAGTAGGCCCAAAACAAAAAAGCCGGCATAGTGCAAAAGCTTATCATCAAAGTTAGCATGCAGCGCACGGTCTAGAGGTGAAAAGGCTAAGACACATCCAGCCATCAGCGCGCCATAAAAGCACACTCTAAAAATCAGTAGGACTATAGGGTTACTCATCACAAGAACGGACACTCTGATTTAAATTCCAACCGCTCACCCGTAAGCGGTTGCTTAATAGCTAATCGCTCGGCATGCAGCAACAGCCGGTCACTGCGATCCAAGGCTTTCCCTGTCGCATAAAGTCGATCTCCCACGATTGGGTGACCAATGGCCATCATATGAACACGTAGCTGATGTGTTCTTCCGGTGATCGGCGTCAGTGCCACCCAGCTGGTTTCGTTCTCTCTTTGCAAGCAGTGCCATCGAGTATGTGCCTGCTTACCCTCTTCAGATACCATCTGCCTAGGTCGATTTGGCCAATCGGTCATCAGTGGTAAATTCACCTCACCTGAATCTTTCTCCAACACACCCTCGACCCGGGCACGATACCCTTTTTCTGTTTCGCGGTCATGAAACTGGCGACTCAACTCACGATGTGCCTCTACCGTCAAAGCAAGGACCATCAAACCAGACGTATGACAATCTAAGCGGTGTACCGCGCGCACCGTCGGGAATGCTGATTGCAACCGCACCACCACACACTCTGCTTTGTCTGGCCCGCGACCAGGCACACTTAATAGGCCAGAGGGCTTATTTACCACCACCATTTGCTCATCTGAATAGAGCACATTAACAGGCAATACGGACATAGACAGACACAACGACTCTTCAACAAAACGGTAGTATACTGACAACGCACTCTGTCAGCACATTTATAGCAAAAGGACATCACCATGCTTCAAGGCTTTGCCTATATGCTTGAGGGTTTCAAACTGATTTGGAAACCAGGTTACCGCCTCTTCTTACTCGTCCCTATTTTAGCCAATATTGCCCTATTTGCCCTGTTAATTATGTGGGCAAAAACACTGTTTTCAGATGGAATGGGATTTTTAATGGGCTGGATTCCAGACTGGTTGGGGTTTTTAGAGTGGATATTTTGGCTTATCTACTTTATCGCCATTTTAATGGTTATTTTCTATACCTTTGTTGCGGCCGCCAACTTACTTGGCGCCCCGTTTTATGGTTATCTCGCTGAACGACTTGAACAGGACCTGAGCGGTCACGCAAAGGATGAGCCCTTTAGCTGGGCGACCCTGATCAAACTAATACCGCGAACGGTGAAACGTGAACTACAAAAATTACTATATTATTTACCACGGGTGATCGCCCTGCTTATACTCGGCTTTATCCCTGGATTGAATGCCATTGTAGCCCTGGTATGGATCATCTTTTCTGCCTGGATGATGGCAGTACAATACATCGATTATCCGGCCGACAATAACGGAATGAGTTTTCCAGATCTGCGAAAGTATTTAAAAACACATCGCTGGGCGGCCCTCGGTTTTGGTGCGATGGCTTTTGGTTTAACCTTGATACCCATCTTGAATCTACTTGCATTACCGGCCGCTGTTTGTGGTGCCGTCGCATTTTGGGTAAACCAAGGTGCACGCAATAATCCATGGCTTGTCAAACAATCAGAGCAAACTGAAATTAATATCTTGGACTAAATGCGCTTAAATTTGAGCGCTAACCTGAGATTTTGCTGCAGGAAAAGACAGTTTGTGCGTCGGGAAGTGGCAAGAGAATTCGCTTCCCTGACCTGGCACGCTATTAACCTCGAGCGTTGCACTGTGGTTTATGAGGACATGCTTGACGATAGCTAACCCCAACCCTGAACCACCCGTTTTAGCATGACGACTTGGGTCTGCACGATAAAAACGCTCGGTCAGACGCGGAATATGCTCCGGTGCAATCCCGCACCCGTTATCTTTCACCGTTAAATGCCCACCACTGCGATCTTGATCCCAACGCACTAAAATCTGACCCTCATCCGGCGTGTATTTGACTGCATTGAATACCAAATTAGAGAACGCACTGCGTAACTGATTTTCCTCACCCAGAATATTGGCTTGGCTTTCGCAAACAAGCGTGACTGTGTGTTGACTATCTGCACTAAACAGCTCGGCATCCTTACAAACGGAGGCGAGCAGCGCCTGCACGTCAACCAAGTTCTCCATTTTGTATCGGTCTTCAGTCTCGTATTTCTCCAGGAGCAATAAGTCGCTGACTAAGACCTCTAATCGCTGCGTTTGGCCAGACATTGTTCGAATCGGACGCTGCCATTGCTCATCAATGTTCTCTGCATCCGACATGGTCTCTAAATACCCATGAATGACCGTCAAGGGTGTACGCATCTCATGCGAGACATTACTGACGAAATCCTTACGCATTTGCTCTAAGTGATGAATACGGGTGACATCTTGCGCCACAATGAGCCTATCTTCGGCGCCAAATAGGGTGATGTGCACACGCAACACAATATTTGGATCGACGGATGAGTTCAGCTCAAGATAATCGTCGTAACGTTTTTCATTGAAGTAACGTTTAAAGTCTGGGTCGCGCACAAGGTTCGTGATCAACTGGGCGACATCGGTCTCATCACGAAAGCCAAACAATTGTCCTGCCGCATCATTCCACCAATCCATTTGCCCTGCACCATTCGTCATGATCACGGCATCTTTCAAGGCGTTTGTTGACGTTCGCACCCGCTCAATCATGCCTGTCAACCGATTACGGGTCACCTGATTTTGTTGTTGTATATGATAGAGCCCTTCGAACAAATCTCCCCAGAGGCCATAGCTTTCGGGAACGCTTTTATCAGCAGATTTATCATACAGCCACTGATGCAAACGCACTGACTGGCGCGTGCTCCACAGTACACAAGCAATTAAAAAAACAACGAGGGTCCAGGCGAGTTCACCGATCACAAGCCCAACGATAATAGTTGCTATAAATGCCCATCCAAAAAACTGAATATAGCGAGCTGCGCGTTTATGCATGAATAGCATATGTCCTAGGATTTATTATTTACGCATAGTATAAGTTAATGCGCGGTTTTGGTAGAAAAACGATAGCCGGTTCCACGCACCGTCTGCACCAAATAGTCATGGGCGGCGCCCAGTGCTTTGCGTAACCGACGAATATGCACATCGACAGTACGCTCTTCCACGTAAACATTACCGCCCCACACCAAATCTAGCAATTGCGCGCGCGTATAAACACGGTCCTGATGCGTCATGAAAAACTGCAGCAATTTATATTCTGTTGGCCCCATGGTTAGCGGCGATCCATGCGCACTGACCCGATGCCCAATCGGATCTAGGACAAGACCCTCAATGTCGATTTCACTCTCAACACCCTGCGGGGTCGCTCTGCGTAGCACGGCTTTTAAGCGGGCAACCAGTTCACGTGGTGAAAATGGTTTTGTGATGTAATCATCTGCACCCACCTCTAAGCCCTGAATTTTATTATCTTCTTGCGTTTTCGCCGTGAGCATTATGATTGGAATTTCTGCGGTTGACTCGTCGCGTTTCAACCGGCGAGCGAGCTCTATGCCCGTCGTTTCTGGCAACATCCAATCTAATAAAATCATATCGGGTCGCTGATCAACGATTGTTGCATACGCATCACGCGCATTTGACGCCTCGAGACACCGATAATTTGCCATCTCTAACGCGACCACAATCATTTCCCTGACGGGTGCTTCATCGTCCACAATAAGCACTGTTTTATCCGACATATGTCCTACCTTGACGCTCAACCCGAGCGCGTTGTTAATTCTGATTCGACTTTACTTAACGTTTATTACATAGCGGAAGTGTTACAAGCAGATGACAGTCTAAAGGAACGCCCGGGCAGGCAAACCATAATGCAGACTAGACAAGATAATCGAACAGTAAGCCTGCGAATACTACCGCGCCAACATGGTTATTATTCAAAAACGCTCGAAAACAATCTTCTCGATAACGCAGGCGTATAAGATGCTGTTGATATACAAACAAGGTCGCGGCACACACAATCCCTAAGAAATAAAATTGGCCGAGATCGAGCTGATCACCAATCATACATAACGCCAGTATTACTAACACTTGCAGTATCGCAATTATCGAACGGTCTGCCGAACCGAATAAAATAGCGGTCGATTTAACCCCTATTTTAAGATCGTCATCTCGATCCACCATCGCGTACATTGTGTCATACGCAACGGTCCATAATAGTGTCGCCGTGAATAACAGCCAAGCAACTCTAGGCACGGATTCGGTCACCGCTGCAAAGGCCATCGGAATCGACCAAGCGAAGGCCGCACCCAAAAAAACTTGAGGTAAAAAAGTAAAGCGTTTCATGAAAGGGTAAATCGTCGCTAGAGCCAGGGCCCCAAATGACCAGAAAATCGTTTGCATGTTTAGTTGCAACACAAGCAATAACGCAATGGAACAGAGCCCAACAAAAAATAGTAGCGCCTGCTTAACCTCGATCAAGCCAGTGGCTAAGGGTCGTTGGTGAGTTCTTTCAACACGACCATCAATATCGCGATCGGCAACATCATTAATCACGCAACCCGCCGCTCGCATGGTAATCGCACCCAACACAAAAACGAGCAGAATTGGCCAACTCGGCTTACCTTCGGCGGCCAACCAAAGCGCCCATAACGTCGGCCATAAAACGAGAAATGTGCCAATAGGTTTATCAAATCGTGCGAGCCGCCAATACAGCCAGAAGCGGCTATCATTGCTTGGCAAAATACGTTGCATAAATCCAAACTCAGGCATGGTAATTTAGTATCTCTGGCAAAAATGTTTCACTGACCAATAAGGCTTTGTTATGCAGCGTAAAGACCGATCGTCTCGCATAACCCAACTGATGGATATTATCGTTAACTTTAGCCAGTTCTATCGGCCCGCGCCGCATCGCCCTCGACGCAAATAAATAGGCACCCAAAGGCCGCGTGCCTAAGTGCTGCAATTGGCGCTCCTCACCTGACAAAGTGCTGCAAGGGATAACGCTGCGAGCACAAACCCAGACTTTTTCAAAACACAGCAATTCGACTTCCCGAATCAAGGCTTGCTCACGGCTCTTTATACCCAATATGCGGCTTTCATCATGGCTAGGTATCGCCCAGCCATAGTGTTTTAAGTTGACCCGAAACTGGCCACTCGAGGCGCGAATTAGACGTTTCGTCAGCGACCCTCTATCCAATACCCAGGACCGCCATTCATGAGGCATTGCATGCTCAGGAACCCGGCGATAGCTTCGCCAATTTGAACATGCTTGAATCACGTTTACTCCAAAAAACCTGATAGCAGGCAAACAAAAGTGGGTGGGTAATTATAGCCAGGACAAGCCGGATGAACCAAGTACCAATTGTGCTCAAAGCTAGGATTCGCTACATTACTCGGCTTCCAAATCTAATAATACATTCTGGTGATGAGTATGAAAAAATGGCAGTGCGTTGTATGCGGACTAATTTATGATGAAGCTGAGGGTTGGCCGGATGACGGCATTGACCCCGGAACCGCATGGGAAGATGTTCCAGAAGACTGGGAGTGCCCCGACTGCGGTGTTGGCAAAGAAGACTTTGAGATGGTAGAAATTTAATGGCTGAGCAAACGCCTATTGTTATTATTGGGAGTGGTCTAGCCGGCTACTCCCTCGCACGTGAATTCCGCAAACTAGACAAGCAAAGTCCCCTGATGCTTATTACACGGGATGATGGCGCTTCTTATTCAAAACCGATGCTCTCAACCGGGTTCACGAAAGGCAAAGATGCAGAGGCGTTGATGATGTCGAGCGCAGCGAAAATGGCTGAACAGTTAACGCTTTCCGTTCGAACACACTGCGAGGTTGAACGCATCGATGCAAGCTCACGCACACTCTTTCTCGATGACGGTGAACAGCAATACAACAAACTGATTCTCGCCACGGGCGCCAGCGTCAATAAAATCAAGTTCCCCGGCAGCGACTTAAATGGCGTTGTCTCCATAAATGACCTCAACGATTACCGAAACTTTCGGGCACTTGCGACAGGTAAGAAGAAAATTCTCATCATGGGCGCCGGATTAATTGGATGTGAGTATGCCAATGATCTGCTTATTGGCGGCTATGAAATTGAAATTATTGACCCATCGCCCGCTCCACTAAACGGTTTAATTCCCAATGAAGCAGGCAAAGCCGTGTTGAAAGGCTTAAGCGACGCCGGCGTAAACTTCCATTTAGGTCGCAGTATTAGTGAAATTCAAGAAACGAATTCAGGGCTGTGCGCGACACTCGACAATGGCGAAACATTGGAAGGAGACCTCATCATTTCGGCCATCGGTTTGCGGCCTAACACACGACTTGCTGAGACTGCCGGCCTCGCCTGCCGACACGGTATTCAGGTTGATCGCAGCCTACAAACCAGCAACCCAAATATCTACGCACTAGGAGACGGTGCTGAGGTCGATGGACATGTAATGCTTTACGTTTTGCCGCTGATGGCGAGCGCTCGCGCATTGGCTAAAACGCTTGCGGGTGAGCCCACACAAGTTCACTACGGCGTCATGCCCGTCGCAACCAAAACGCCCGCTTGCCCCGTTATCGTGTCACCACCACTTACCAATGAAGGCAGCTGGCGGTTTGAATCTGATGGATTAAACGTGAAAGGCCTTTTTGAAGATGAGCAGGGCGAACTGACTGGGTTTGTCCTAACCGGTGACTGCATTGCAGAAAAACAGATGCTTGCTAAACAAATCAAAGGTATACATGACAACTAGATCGCCACTCGGTTAAAACTATCTAAACAATTACGCTTTAGTTAGTAGGCCTTCTTTCACTATCACTGCGAGAAGGTCTTTTTTATACTCCGAGGCATGAGCACAACACAGCAAGCAGCGCGAACCCTACTAAAAAAATCGCGAACAGACTCCCCTGAAAAAAAGCGACATACTGGATGGGAAATGAGTGCTCAAGACGCGTTACGCGTTAACTACTTGACCTATGAGATCGATGAATTGGTCACCAAGCCCCTCCGAGTCGCCTCTTCAAACCACTAAATAACTTGTCAGTGCGCCGCAGGTTGTTGCTATGATAAACCCCTTTTTATTTTACACAACGGACCAGTTGAATGATCGAGGTACTCCAACAACTTATCGATGTCCTCAAACTTAAGCAGATTGACGAGCATCTTTTCGAAGGCTGTAGCGAAGACTTAGGGTACAAAAATGTATTTGGTGGGCAAGTTTGCGGCCAAGCAATGATGGCCGCCTATCAATGTATTGATGATCGTATTGCGCACTCAATGCATGGCTACTTTTTACGCCCGGGGGATCATGCCTTACCCATTCAGTATGAAGTTCAAGTCCTGCGAGACGGAGGCAGTTTTTCGGCACGACGGGTGATCGCCAAGCAACATAATAAAGAGATCTTCACCTTAAATGCTTCATTTCAAACCAAAGAAGCTGGTTTAAATCATCAATTTGATATGCCCGATACAACGGATCCAGAAGTACTCTTATCTGAGCTTGAAATGCGACGTCGCTTCAAGCATCTAATCCCTGAAAAGTTGCGCGACCAATTCACGCGTGATCGCCCCATAGAGATTCGCCCTGTAAATCCTGTAAATTACTCAAACCCAGATGTGCGCGCACCCTACAAGCAAAATTGGTTTCGAGCCGTTGCCGATTTACCCGATGATTTAGCCTTACACCAATGTATTCTCACTTACGCATCGGACTTCGGCTTACTCGGCACCGGTTTACTCCCACACGGCGTGAGTTTTGCCCAAAAAAACATGCAGGTGGCGAGCATTGACCATGCACTTTGGTTTCACCGCCCATTCCGTGTCGACGAATGGCTTTTATACGATATGGACAGCCCCAGTGCGTCGGCAGGCAGAGGCTTCAACCGGGGCAACATATACAACCAAAAAGGCGAGTTAGTCGCCTCAACGTGCCAAGAAGCACTAACGCGTAAAAAACCGAAAGAGTAAGATCCACCTTGCCAATTATAAGATTCGGAGCGATGATTAAAAAACGACGTAGTAATCAGTTAAGGAGCGCAGCATGAGCAGTGCAGAAGAGAGTAGACAAGCCAAGTTAATTAGCGAGCTTCGCGTATTCATACGCAAAGTACTCAGCGATCCAAGTGTTGCCCAAACCTGTATGGATATCGCGCGCAAGCATCAAGGCCAGCCAGACGCGAGCCGCAGCATTGCGGAAGAAATTAGCGCCCAAACCATTGTTCGCATTCCGGAAGAGCACACGGATGCGGACAAGATGTTCCTGGATATCATTCACGAAGTATTAGATGATGAGGCAGCCCTCTACTGAGCGTCAGCTCGAAGCGTCGCCCATCGCGGAAAAAGCTTGGCTTTGATTAATTGCCTGATCACGCCAAGCACATAGTTGCTCGTCGCCACTTACAATCTCTAATTGCTCTGCGAGCACGTCAATCAAAATATCGTCCGTTGTTAAAGGATTCGCCAGCACCACGCGAAACACCAAACACGCATTTTCCTTGTAGCATGCGGGCTCTAATCGCGTTCGCGAGACGAACGATAATCCCCTCTCACGCTGAATTTTTTGAATACGCTTCGTCAGCTGATCAAGCAGATTACTGATAGCATGAAAAGTGCTGCTCGCGTCGAGTTCAAGCGTTTTCTGCAATACCAGCTGAACATCACTTGGCGCATAACGATACGTTAAAATATTCAGTTGTGGCGCTGAGATTAATTCAAAATCCGGATGTGCAATAATCGCTTGGGCAAATCTCTTGGCTTTCGCAATGCCTTGATCAATAAGTATTTCATAGCCGCTTCGTGAAATAATATGCAAGCCCGAATGCAGTAACATAGCCATGCCCGGGCGAGAACCCTCCAACGTCGTGCTCCCTAGATCTTTTGAACCCTGACGGATAATGTATTGCGCATGATGCTCGATTGCCTTGATATGCTCCGGCGCTTTAAACACAACCATCCCGCAACCCATCGGTATATAAAGTTGCTTGTGCGCATCGAGTGTTACCGAATCTGCCCGTTCGATCCCCTTCATCAAATGTTTGTGGTGCGATGAGAATAAAGTTGGACCACCCCAAGCCGCATCAACGTGGTAGTAAGCACCATTGGCCTCCGCAATATCTGCCAAGCGATCGAGTGGATCGATGTGACCTGTTTCTGTGGTGCCCGCAATTCCGACAATCGCCATCACTTTTATGTTATTTGCTTTTAAACTAGTGCATGCCTCCACTAATTTATCGAGACAAATGCGGTTCTCAGCATCTGTATCAATCGCGACAATATTCGAGCGCCCAATCCCTAAAACATCGGCAGCTTTACTCAGGGAATAATGACCCCGTCGAGACACTAAGATCGCAGCTCCATCGTAGCCATAGTGATTCAAAGCCGCGAACCAGCCCTCATGCGATAACCCTTTGAAGTTACCTCGAGGCGCAAAAGCTGCATTACGCGCAACCCATAGGGCAGTGATATTCGCGACGGTCCCACCGGAACACATGGCGCCAAGTGCATACCCTGCGTTGTGCATCCACTTCTTATAAAAGGCATCATCTCGCGCGAACACTAAGCGATGAAAATTTGCGAGCACTTGACGCTCAAGTGGCGTAAATACCTTCGAAGTTTCGGTCTTAACAAGATTTTGATTCAAAGCAATCATGATCTTTGACAAGGGCAGCATGAAATATGGCAAAGCTGTTGTCATATGGCCGATAAAACTTGGGGAAGCCGTATGCACCGACTGTGCGACGACTTTATCCAATAAAAATTGCGTGTGTTCAGACACGAATGTCGGCTCTTCAGGGATTTCGGAATGGCTAAAATCCGCCTCTAGGTCTTGCAACTCTTGCTCTACGGCAACGATATGAGATTGCAAAAATCCGGCAAGATTCTGAGAGACATCCTGATCGATCTGACCTAATGTGGAATCTGGTGCCTCTGGTATAGTGAAAATGCGGTACATACTTTCAATACTGGCACGCGCAAGCTTGTGTTCTGAAGTAGCTATTTTTCTTGCCTCCCACAACTAACAAAGCCGGCAAATGGCCGGCTCAATTATGTTAACCCATCCGCTTAAAATGAAAAGAAGGATTTTTCACCAGACTTACGAATCTCTTTCTCACCTTGCCACTCGAGCAAGCCACTTTCGAGGTTGATCAATTTCAGGGTGAACTTGTAATAAACGTCTTTGGTGTCGTTAGCACGCTTAACGATGCTTGCTAAATTACCATACAGCATTAACTCAGCGCCGGTCTGTTTACCAAAACTTGCCGCTTTCGCTGGATCAACGAGCCCACTGCCGAGCTGAAAATTCATCTGCTTTTTCAAGGCCTCAACGGCTTTCATATCAACAAACCGAAACTTACCGGACTTTAGCAATTTCGTCGTGATGGTATCGGTAACAGATTCCGTGTCGATATGTTCCGTTGTTTTATTCACAATCCGATCGACCACGACAACTGGACGTTCACCTGCGGTCATCTCCTGCACAGGTGGAAAGGCAAGCAGATCATCGACCAATGCTGACGCAATAACTTGCAAGTCGGTGGAACCAAAATCTGTCGTCACCGTTTCAACGGCGGTTGCATCGCCATACGACACTTTCGGGTCGCTTGCACAAGCGCTTAGTAAAAGAGAAGCGGAGACCGCCACCAACCATTTCATATTACCCATACCTTTTCCTCATTCAGACTAATCTTGTACTTGAATCGTGAAACTTGTGACGCTTGCATTCGGCGCAACGGCCTGCACATTTAACTGTTCCTGCGGCGTAATGACCGCCGGCGTCCATGGCCGGCCACCGAGGGCCACCGCGAAACCATCTTGGTCTAGCCACTTTACTTTATATTGAAACGAAATGGTCTGTCGGGACGCATTTTTTAGCGTTGCTTGGATACGTAAAAGATCCCCTGCTTTTGTCGTTTTTGTGTCGATAATCTTCAAACTTGCAGCCAAAAATCCACTATCTGACTCTAAAATCTCTTTTTCTTTCTCCCCATCGATGGCATCAACACGTGCGGTTTCATTAACCGCGCACGCTGAAAGAAGAAGTACAAATAACAGAAAATAAAATTGCCGTAGTCGCATTATTACCACCTCTGCTGAGCTGTCATTAAACCTAACGTCATAACAAAAAACTTTGCGGGATAAGTTTGCCGCCAACATAAACCACTCGCAGATACTGCGTCTTACCCGCCTTTATGTCCAGCACTGTATCGAGCTTTACGCCATGCGCTTTCATCGTTACCGTTTGTCTGCCAGGCGTGAGATTGAAACGTTGGGCTTGCCCTGTCATGGGCAAGGTCGACCAAGAACGAAGATCAGCGCGCTCGGTTACAAGATTTACAATGTTAACCGCAAGCTGCCCCAAGTCACCTAACTGCTTTCCCGTCTGCTTCTGTAATTCATATTTCGTGTAGGCTCTCAAGGTTTGTCTCAATAAAAGACTCGGTAATTGTTCCTTCAAATCCTTTGCCGCCAATGCATTATAACTCGCTAGACTTTCCGTCTTACCCAGCAATTTTTGCGACTGATATAACGATAACGATACGCTCGGTGGTACACCACTCGCGGAGTAAAAGGGCATGCTAATTTGTAACCAGCCATCATTTGCCGTCGGCACGCTCAAGTTAAATGCTTCTTTCGATTGCACAAAGCCCTCCTCAAACAAGACGACCAAGGTACCCTGGCCCGCTTTGGGGCTATTGTTGGCGCTCCGTTTATCAGAACCATTTACGCGCCGAATATCTTGTTTGAGCATTTTGCTCGAGGGGTTAATCTCCAGCGCTTTTTTATAGTCGACGAGCGCTGCGTTTAAATCCCCCTGCGCTTCCCAAAACGAGGCCGATGTGTAAAAACTGTAGGCATTTTGAAAGGAGCTTTTAAGCGGCCCAGCCAATGTATCTAAGCCATTGAATTCATTGTCGATACTACTTAAGTCTACGCTCTCTTTCGCCGCCTCGCTGTGTGCTTCGGCTATTTCTTTCTCGTGCGCCTCAGCCAAAATACGCTGCTCGAGGGCAAGCTTACGAAACTCTACGGCGGCGCCTTCAAGATCATTCTGCGCCCAATAGTTCAATGCTTGATAATGATGAATTGCAAGGCGCTCGTAACCTGCGCCGCTATATGGAATCGCAGTGTCGTTGGTAATTAACGAAACACCATCGCGAACACTTCGACCAATCGACACCTTGGCTTGCAAATCTTGCTGTTCAAAATCCGCTATTGCACGTGAAAAACTTTGCTGACTGCGCTCAAATTCACTATTCAACTGGGCCAAACGACCACTTTCCATCAGGTAAAGTAGACGATCAGCATCTTCAAACTGCTCGTCTAACTCAGCAAGTGACGCGTCAATCGCCGCACTTGATTGGGCCAAACTACGCTTATAACCCGCTGCAACTTGTGGATACCCCAAAAAAGATGTGCTCACACAGGCGGTTAATATGCACGCCATCGTCGTTAGACTTACCAGCTTTATTATTGGGTAGAAAACGTTTTTTAACATACTGGGTATCATAACCCTAAAATCATTATTTTCATCTAAAGAAGTGCCAAGGTATCCTATTGGTCCTTGCACCACACTGATTTAATTCATGTCTCGCACTCAACATCTAGATAATTTGCGTTCTGAAGCGGCAAAACGTCAGCATCGCGCGATTGTGTGTGTTCAAGGCGAACAAACATGGGCTGATCAGCAAGTCATCGAATTGGATCTCTTGAGCTCACAACATTTGATCGTTAGTACACGCGCTTCCTATACAAAGAATGAGTACTGCGTTGCAGACTCGACCTTTAAACAACAACTCGGTAACGAACACACCCTTATTCTGTGGGACGGTTTTTCTGGCTTTCATCCTGACGCGCTGGCAGCAATTAGTGGCACATTGGCGGGAGCAGGATTATTTGTCATGCTCCTGCCAACAACAGAAACGCTCGCCGCCAGCATCGACCCTAGCTACGCCAAGATGTGTTCAAAAAAGTTATTGACCGAATGCGGCACACACTTTTTAGATCGCATAGCCTACTATTTTTGTAACGCGCCATTAAGCTTGCAAATAAAACAACATGAGCCAGATCGTTATATCCCTTCAGTCCTTGAAACAAAAAATTTAAGCCCGTTGAAACACCAGCTGAACGATTCGAATCGTTTGAAAGGAGACCAACATCTGGCCATACGAGCCATCGGTCAGGTCGCCAATGGTGAAGAAAATCGACCATTAGTGCTCAGCGCAGACCGTGGCCGAGGCAAAACTAGCGCTCTGGGGATTGCGACCGCAAATCTGTTAGTCAACGGAAGGTTTACCTCACCCATTTTCATTACAGCACCCAGTCCCGGTGCAGCCTCGCAAGCCTTTAGGCATTTTAAGCTACATGCCGCGAAGCTGAATAACGCGCGGAAGATGCTATTTAAATTCATTGCGATCGATGAATTGCTGGCGACCCAACCGAGTGCGTCTCTTATACTAGTTGACGAAGCAGCTAGCTTTCCTGCATCACTCTTACAGCAAGTACTTAGTCGATATCCTCGCTGCGTTTTCTCATCGACGATGCATGGTTATGAGGGCAGCGGCCGAGGGTTTGCCATTCGCTTCACAGCGCTACTTAATACGCTCACACCGGACTGGTCAGCATTGCATTTGAGTCGCCCGATTCGCTGGGCACAGGATGATCCACTCGAGCAAACAATTTTCAATTTATTATGCCTAGATGCAGAATGGGAAATTGATCTTGATAAGCGCAAGTCCTTAAATAAAACTGCTATTACTATTCAAAATATCTCTCAGAATCATCTCGCTTCAGATGAGGCTTTGTTAAGACAAACTTTTGCATTATTAGTAAACGCTCACTATCAAACAAAACCCTCTGATTTAAGAATGCTATTAGATCACCCGCGTATCAATATCCTCATCGCGACCCATTCAGAACAAGTGCTCGCCTGTCTACTCACCATTCAGGAAGGTAACTCTAACGATGATGCATTAAACCAAGCGATTGTAGCGCAACATCGGCGTCCTGCCGGTGACCTCGTGCCGCAAGCAATGGCGAATGTTTCGGGGGATACCCAATGGCTTGAACTGAAATCCCAACGTATTATGCGTATCGCCGTGCACCCTGAAGTTCGCAGACAGGGACTGGGGCGTCAACTTGTCCAAATTTGGGAAACTCAAATAAATACGATGGATTATATGAGCGTCAGCGTCGGGTTAACTCCAGACCTTGCGCCCTTTTGGACGGCCTTAGGTTTTGCACCCATTCATATTGGTTTCAAGCAAGATAAAGCCAGCGGCACCCGCTCGGTAATCTACGCTAAGGCGATAAATAATCGAACCAAAATGCTCATTCAGGGGCAGTGTAAGCACTTCCAAATTTTTCTCCGACACCAACTCGCAAGAGAACTCACCACCTTCGATCCGGCGCTCATTCCACACTTACTTGAAAACAACCAACGTGCACTGGAACAAACGCCGCATGAGATCATGTCTGCCGTTCAACGTTATGTGAATAACGAGCTTAACGAGTTTGATGCCAGCGTAGCACTGCATACCTTTCTAAAAATCAATCACGCAAATTACAAACGGCTCGACGCCAACTTACAAACCTTGTTAGATATTCGAATATTGCAGGGAAATAGCTGGAAAATGTGCCTAAATACTATGAAAATTCAAGGAAAAAGAGCAGGAGAACAATTGCTGAAATCGGCCTTTGAATCACTATTGGCATTCTCTGGAGAAAACGTCGGCGAGTTAAAGACTTAAACCGTAAAGCTCGAACCGCAGCCGCAAGTGGTCGCCGCGTTTGGATTGTTTATCACGAATTGAGCGCCCTTTAGGCCTTCGCTGTAATCAACGGTTGATCCGACTAAATACTGATAGCTCATTGGATCAACGACCAGTTTTACACCCTGATTTTCGATAACGGTATCATCTTCCGCCTGGTCTTCATCAAACGTGAATCCATATTGAAAGCCTGAGCACCCACCACCGGTGACATACACTCGTAATTTTAGCTCTGGATTTTCTTCTTCCTCCACTAGCGTGCGCACTTTGGTGGCCGCCGCGTCCGTGAAGATAAGAGGAGAAGGAATGTGTGACTCTACAACAGTCATATTTACTCCGGTAATGACTTAACGCCGGCAATTATCTTCTTAACCAAGTAAGACAGTCAAGTATTAGACATGCTATCAGGCACGGCTTTTAGGGAAACAGGATCTGAATCTTGCGTTTCTTCAGAGGCGCCATCGCTCTCATCTGAATTTTGATTGGGTAATGAAATTGGTTCTTTATTATGCAGCAGATTGCCATTGACCTCTGCACCCATCGCCATTTCAATTAGGTGGTAATAAACATTGCCTTTAATGGAGGCATTTTCCGCTAGCTCAATGTGCTTCGATGCGTACACATCACCGTGTACTGTGCCATTTACAATAATATGTGGTGCATAGACGTCACCATCGACCTCTCCCACATCGCTAATTCTCACAACCGCCTCACTGCCATCCGAGGCGCGAATCGTGCCTTTTACAAGACCGTCAATGTGCAAGCCGCCCGAGAAATGTAAATCGCCTTCGATACGACATTTATCACTGATCAACGTATCGTAGTTTACGTGCACGGGCTTGAAGATCGCCTTATGCTTTTTCTTACCCCACATAATATTCTCTCTCCAAAATTAACGATTCGGCTCAGTTAAGAGCGCTAGCCAAGCAATACTTTGCTCAATACGAGACGCCTTTTTGCCCCGCGTCTGCGCCACCACTTGAATTTGTTCCGGACTAAACCCTTCAGGTAATACAAGTTTACCATTAAATTCCTGAAAGTAGCGAAAGCGAAACGTAACGCCCAGTTCTGCAAGGTCTTCAGAAATATCCCGCAAGGCAATCACTTCTTGCGCACCATCTCGCGAACCAAGTAAGTTTACAGCTAACACACCAGACACATAAGCCCTATGATCAGACACTTGTGTCAACATAATTTTATATGCATAGGCTTGCTCACCCGGTAGTGACGAAATTTCGATACGTTCTAATTGCAAACCCTTGGCGTTATCCGCCGGTGCCATAATATTCTTATAAAAGGTGATATCTTTTTGCAGCTGGCTCAATTCCGCATTTAAGCGATTAAGTGTCACTTGAATTTCCTGCTTTGCATGGCGATCAACCGCCTTACTGCTCTCCAAATTGGCCACTTGCTGCCGCAAACTCTTTTCCTCTGCCTGCAAACTTTGATGTTCAATTGATAAATTGGTCAGTTTTGACAGCATTTGGCTATAGCGTTTTTCGGAGGTAAAGGCACCTAAATAGTAGTTTGTAAAGGCCGTCAGCAGTAAAAGCACCAGCACCAACAAAATTTGTCTGCGTCCTTTACCTGGCGCATGCTTTACCAGAACGAGCTTATCTTTCGAAGCAGGCATACATTGATTAACCGTTACGGGGACAGGGGCACATGTGACAACCCACATGCTTCGTCGAGATCGAACATCAAGTTCATCGCTTGGATGGCTTGGCCTGACGCACCCTTCACGAGGTTATCTATCACTGACAAAACGATCAACATATCGCTATTAGCTTGTTTATGGAGCGCTAGACGACAAATATTGGACCCTTTAACGGAACGCGTTTCAGGGAGAGACCCGAGCGGCATCACATCCACAAATGGCTCGTCTGCATAGCGCTCTTCAAATACGGCTTGAAGCGCCTCCATCGTCTTATTCAAACCTTTGGCATTCAAAGGGGCATACAGCGTTGCCTCAATACCTCGAATCATCGGCACTAAATGCGGAACAAAGTTCAAATTGACCGGCTCGCCCGCTGCCTGCGTCAACCCCTGTTCAATTTCCGGGCGATGCCGATGACCAGAGACAGCATAGGCCTTAAAACTATCAGCACATTCCGCCATCAAGCTCGACACACTCGCTTTTCGACCGGCGCCACTCACACCTGACTTGGCATCTGCTATTAAGCCTCTCGTCGCAATCAAACCCTGCTCAAGTAACGGAATGAAGCCCAGCTGAATTGCGGTTGGATAACACCCAGGGCAGGCAATTAAACGCGCCTTTTTTATGGCGTCACGGTTTACTTCAGGCAGACCATAAACGGCCTGATCAATGAGTTCCGGACTCGCATGTGCCTGCTGATACCATTCTTCCCAAACATGCTGATCTTTTATCCTAAAGTCAGCGGACAGATCGATCAGCTTCGCAGTCGTTGCCAACATACTCGGCATCATCGCTTGCGCCACCCCATGCGGTGTCGCAAAGAAGATAACATCGCAGTCAACTAACGATTCAGGATCTGGTGAGCAGAAGGGGATATCGACAAACCCACGCAAATTAGCAAACATGCTGCTCACTGGCTTACCCGCGTCGCTGCGCGATGTGACAGCATGAATACTTACTTCCGGATGCATGGCTAACATACGGAGTAATTCCGAACCCGTGTACCCGGTCGCACCGACGATTCCGGCCTTAATCACTATAGTCTCCTTAATATGTTTCAGCGTCAGGCTAAATCCGCATAGTGTAACATGGTCACGATATAGAGTGTGCACACGCTTTAGTCGTATCGAACAACGCGCTAAACTCAGAACATGCTCAATTTAAACATTTAAAACCGATGTCACTTAAACACCGCTTTGAAAACTACACGCAGCTATTCAGCAATCGCTTGTCTAATGTCGATGCATTGCCTCAGCTTGCTATTTTGGGCTTGCTCTCGGGCATTGCCACAGCCGTTATTATTCTTATTTTTCGATTCTGCATTGAATTTCCGCTCAGCTTCTTTTTACCCAATGGTGACCCAGAAAACTTTGAAGGCTTATCGGGAAGCTTACGCGCCTTATTGCCACTCTCAGCTGCAAGTATTCTTGCTATCACTTGGTACAAGATAAAACCGCCAAATAGAAAAGTAGGGGTTTCACTGGTCATGGAGCGTCTTAATTATCATCAAGGTTATATCTCAGGGCGCTCTTTCTTTGCTCAGTTTTGCGCGGGGGTTGTCTCCATCATCGGCGGGCTGTCTTCCGGCCGAGAGGGTCCAGCCGTTCACTTGGGCGCCGCATGTTCCAGCTTGCTCGGGCAAAAAATGCGTTTGCCGAATAACAGCATTCGAACGCTGGTGGCCTGCGGCACAGCGGCGGCGATTTCCGCCTCCTTCAACACGCCTATTGCCGGTGTAATTTTCGCGATGGAAGTCGTGATGATGGAATATACCGTGGTCGGTTTTACACCTGTGGTTATTTCATCTGTCTCAGCCGCTGTGTTGTCACATGCGGTATACGGCGCCGAAACCGCTTTTTTAGTGCCGCATCTCTTCCTAAATTCGTTGCTCGAGATCCCTTATATAATCCTATGTGGTTTTTTGATTGGTGCAATCGGTGCCGCGTTCGTTTTTATAACTACTTTTTTTATGCGTTTTTCTTCTCTCAATATTTTTTATCGCATTCTCATCGCCGGTCTCATTACGGCGGCTATTGCATCGGTGTTCCCACAAATTATGGGCATTGGCTACGATACGGTAAATCTGAGTTTAAATAACACCGTCAGCGTTTGGTTGTTTATCGCAATTGCCGTCGCTAAACTCTTCGCAACATCAATTAGTGCAGGTCTTGGCATGCCAATCGGAGTGATTGGCCCCACCTTGTTTATTGGTGCAACGTTTGGTGCCGCAATGGGTGTAATTGCGCAACATCTGATGCCAGAAATTGCGTCCACGCCCGGCCTTTACGCCATGCTCGGAATGGGGGCAATGATGGGCGCCGTGTTGCAAGCTCCGCTTTCAGCGCTCATGGCCATTCTAGAATTGACGAGCAATCATAATTTCATCGTCCCGGGTATGCTCATGATTGTAACGGCGCACCTTGTTGCGAATACGCTATTCAAACAAAAATCTCTGTTTTTAAGTGTGTTAGAGAAACAAGGCTTAAACTACAATGCGAATCCAACGTTACAAGTATTACGACGTTCCAGCGTCGAGTCAGTAATGGACCGAAAGTTCGCACAAACTGGCCGTTTCCTGGCGCTCAGTGAAGCAAAAGAGCTTCTTCGGTTGAGCCCAACTTGGCTAATTATCGAAGATGACAATCAAATACCCGTCTCACTTTTACCCGCGGTCGATCTCGTGCACTTCCTAGAGACGTTAAAAGATAGCGATGAGCCTGCACATATCGATTTAATCGAAATGCCTGCTCAAAGGAGAAATGCCTTTGCGTTGTATAATCAAGCGACCCTTCAAGAAGCACTTGATCATTTTGCCGAAAAACAATGCGATGTGCTTTACGTGGAAAGACGTGGTAGTACTATATCTCGAATCATTGGCGTCGTGGCACGTACGGACGTAGAAAATCACTACAAATATAAAAAGGTCTAGCATTTTATGCTTTGGGTAAAAGCCTTTCACATTATTGCTATCGTTTGTTGGTTTGCAGCACTCTTTTACTTGCCGCGCCTATTCGTTTACCACGCGATGTCAGACGATGAAATTAGCCAAGCGCGCTTCAAAATCATGCAACGTAAGTTGTATCGAGGCATCGCCACGCCAAGTATGGTGGCAACCGTAATCTTTGGCGTTTGGCTCGTGTCCTATAATATTGAAGGCTATAGGCAATCTGGCTGGTTTCACGCAAAACTGACACTTATTGCCATTTTAATTGGCTACCACTTTTACTGCGGCCGACTCATGAAGCGTTTTGCGATGGATGAGAATAAGCATGGCCATGTGTTCTATCGGTGGTTTAATGAGTTCCCCGTGCTGCTTTTGTTCGCCATCGTTATTCTTGCTGTGGTGAAACCATTCTGACACACGCACCTAAACTATCCGGGCTCTATGTCATCAGCGACCCTAAATTAATTCCTGATCAACGCTTCAGTGAATGCATTGAACAAGCGCTTAAAGGCGGTGCACGCATCGTTCAGTACCGAAACAAGCTTGCAAGTGAAGCGCTTAAACAGCAACAGGCTGATCAGTTAGTGGCCCTGTGTAAGCATTATCATGCGTTATCCATTATTAATGATGATCTCACCTTGTGTTTAAGCTCCGGCGCGGACGGTGTGCATCTTGGTAAGCGTGACGGCAACGTGCAAGAGGCCCGTGAAGCACTCGGGCCCCGAAAAATATTGGGAGTCACCTGCCATGCGGATCTCGACTATGCATTGACTATGCAAACACACGGGGCTGACTACTGTGCCTTCGGGCGCCTATTCAACTCAACTACTAAACCCGAGGCGCCACCCTGCCCGCTAGAAATTCTGCAAAAAGCACAACAACACGACTTGAAAACCGTTGCTATCGGCGGCATTAATACTACAAACATCGACATTCTCTTACCTTATCGACCATCGATGATCGCAGTGATAGCAGGTGTATTTGGGCAAGCAGATATCCAACATGCAGCGCGCGCCCTCGCAAATCATTTTTAATTGGAGCACGACATGTCTCGTTCTGACGAATTGTTTTTAGACGCACAAAACATTATTCCCGGTGGCGTCAACTCGCCCGTTCGGGCATTCAAAGGGGTGGGCGGTAATCCCATATTTTTTGAAAGTGGTAAGGGCGCCTATCTTTATGATGCGGACGGTAAAGAGTACATCGATTATATCGGCTCGTGGGGCCCTATGATTTTGGGTCATGCAAACCCTATCGTTCTAAACGCTGTTCAAGCTCAATTACAACAAGGCTTGGGGTATGGCGCACCCACAGAACTTGAAACCGTCATGGCCAAAAAGGTAAGCGAACTGGTGCCATCCATCGAAATGGTAAGGATGGTAAGTTCTGGCACCGAGGCAACCATGAGCGCTATTCGCTTGGCCCGAGGCCACACGGGGCGCGATAAAATCGTTAAATTCGAGGGCTGCTACCATGGGCATGCCGATTCATTGCTCGTCAAAGCAGGCTCTGGCGCACTCACGCTAGGGGTACCCAATTCCCCAGGCGTCCCGGCGAGTCTGGCTGAACACACCCTTACACTGCGCTTTAATGATGCTGAAAATGTTCGGCAGGTGTTTGATGACATCGGTGAACAAATCGCCGCCATCATTGTCGAGCCCGTCGCCGGCAACATGAACTGTATTCCACCATTACCGGGGTTTCTGGAAACGTTGCGGGAGGTCTGTGATCGCCATGGAAGCATCTTAATTTTCGATGAAGTGATGACTGGTTTTCGAACAGCACTTGGTGGAGCGCAATCGGTTTATAACGTGCGTCCTGACCTCACCACATTAGGAAAAGTAATTGGCGGTGGCTTGCCTGTTGGCGCATTTGGAGGCAAAACCGAGATCATGCAATCAATCGCCCCAACCGGCCCGGTATACCAAGCCGGTACCTTATCTGGAAATCCGCTGGCTATGTCGGCTGGTTTCGCTATGCTAACGACTATCTCCGAGCCAGGATTTTACGACCGGCTCACACAACAAACTAAGACGCTGATAGACGGTTTAAAAGCCGAAGCTGCCGACGCGAACATTCCGATGAGCTTTAACCAAGTTGGCTCCATGTTTGGCTTTTTCTTTACGGAAGATGAAACCGTTAGCTTTTACGAGCAAGTTGTGCAGTGCAACATTGAACGTTTCAAAGCCTTCTATCACGGTATGCTTAACGAAGGCATTTACCTGGCGCCTTCGGCATTTGAAGCAGGGTTTTTCTCGAGCTGCCATGGCGATGCTGAGGTCGAAAAAACCGTTCTTGCGGCACGCAAGGTGTTTGCAACGCTCACGTAATTTTGTCGACAGTAGCCCCTGCCTAGGCCTCTGGCGTGTCGGTGACTTCCTCGTCATCCTCCTCGGAGGTCGGGTTTACCAGCTCAATAATCTCATCATTCACATCGTCGCCAAACCCGTAGTTCCAGGTTGGGGATGGCCACATGAACAAGGGTATCCACCCCTGCATTGAAATCACTTTGACATTCCCAAGACGGTCATCACCCTCGCGCACACTGTAAACATCAACACAATGCTTTGGCACAATTCCCAACGAAATAACGTGATAAATGGGCGTTCCGCACTGCAAACCCTTTTGCCAGCCCTGCTCTCTTTCGACAACAAGGTCAGCCTGAGGCCCCGACACCGGTTTAATGTCACCTTGCGGCACAATTTTATAGGACGCGCAGGCAACTAATTTCAAAGCGAGCAGCACGGTAATAAGGGCTTTCATGGTTTCAGGGCTTCTCAAAGTTTAGCAAAATCAAGTCGACGTTGATAATACTGTATCTTTCAGTGCGGTACGAACGACTAGTTAAAATTTTACCAACACAGATAAAAACAACCGATTCGCTTTTCATGTATCTTACAAGATACAAAGCGGTATTTGGTTAACATATTGATAGGATAACTATCGGTAAATGATCATCAACTCAAGCGCCGCAGATATCATTTACGCGTCAGAACCTAATTGATGTGGGTATCTACCAAAAGGGCTGACGCCCCAAGGAAAAAATTGACGACGGCAATGACTTATTGGTTGACACCTTAGTAGAGCCGTTACATGAAGAATATATAGAGGCGAAGCGGGCAGCATTTGCACACACTTAACGTAACGGGCGCTATTCAGTGAGCCAAGCCTCGAGTGCAGAATTAAGAAACATAAAACCCCGCTCACTCAATTTCAACCGAGAAGCGTCAAGTAAGCCGTCAGCCCGCAACTGCTCAAGCTGGGGCGATAAAATGCTTAAGGGCTGTCCCGTTCGCTCAGTGAATAAAGCTTCAGTCACGCCGTCTTTCAAGCGTAAGGCGTTCATCATAAATTCAAAGGGTAAATCCTTTTTACCAACGATCTCTTCACCGACGCGGAAGTTTATGCGAGGTTTCAGGTAATCTTTTGGCATCCTGGATTTACGGTAACGAAGCAGCTCCAAACCATGCTCACCCTTAGCCAAAGACACCTTCGCGTGGGCCCCTGCACCAAT
>CAJWAD010000021.1 GCA_913020245.1 uncultured Oleiphilus sp. | reverse complement strand
GCTTATAAACTGAAAAGAAATTTAGCAAAGGTTAGTGAGAAAGGTATCACATAGAAAGTGCCGAGCGTGTTGATACTATTCGCATTTACATACGATTTAACAATTTAAGGTAGTAATAGGCATCTTGTTTACCCTGTTCATAGGTAGCAAGCACTGCTTGTGGGTTGGTGTAATCCCAAGAAGAAACCGGAACAGGTTTCAGCGGCTGCACATAAGTACGCCCAGCAATTTCGGGCAATTGTTTATATGGCCGCGATAATAATACCAAGGTGTTGGTATTTTCAGCCTCAATGCCGTGAACGGGCACGTTATCGACCATGCCGCCGTCAAGCACGGGTTTGTTTTCGCGGAACATCAGTGGTGTAAAAGGCGGCGTACAGGATGAACTTAAAATAGCATCCGCAAGCTGTTCAACCGTTTTGAGTGTTGAGGTTTCAATAAACTCTGAACGAAACCCCAACTTCCTACCAAAGACTGGATGCACACGTTGCTTAAGTTTTTTTTCCAGTTGATAAGCACTTAGCCCAACAATAGTGGCGGAGCGTGGACCTAACCATCCCGGAATATGTGCAACTAACATGCGGTTTAGGGGGCCATTTACAATGGATTGCATGCCCGCTTCATCAATCGATTGGTAGATTATCTCTCGATAAAGTTTGCTATGTGGATGCACGGATTCGGAACCGATCAGGTTTTTCCAGTATCGGTTTTTTTGATTTTTTTCTTGAACTGCTACCGTGTTTTCTAGCACTTTGTCGAAATTACCAGAAAAAAGGGAGTTTGAGATCGCAGCGCCCGCGCTCACTGAGGCGACGGTTTTGGGAAATAGCGCGCGTTCTTTTGTGTAGGTGTGCCAAAAGCCCGCTTGCCAAAAGCAGCGGTTACCACCACCGGCAAATACAACACTGTCAAAACTCACGCTATGGCCTCTCTCGAAAATAAAAGAGCGTAAGAGTTTATGACCCTATGCATGTGTCGTAAAGTCTCGGCAAATTTTTAGCCAGGCGGTCATGCCCGCACTTTGGTATTTTTGCCGGTGTTGGATAATAAATAATTGCCGCTTAAAATCGCGCTGTGGTGCGGATAAAGGCACAAGAGTGCCTCGTTTAAACGCATCCTCAAGCGTTATGCGAGATAAACAACCAATCCCAATGTTTGATTGTACGGCGCGCTTTATTGCCTCGGTGTGTTGCAGCTCTAATTCGATATTTAGTTTGCTGATAAGACCATGCATGGCGTAATCAAAAGCCTGTCGCGTGCCCGATCCACTCTCACGCAGCACCCACTTCGCTTCACGCAGGTGCATGTCCTCTAACAAGGGCTTTTTGGCAAATGGGTGACTAGGGCTACAAAACACCACAAGTTCATCGTCTCGCCAGGGCTCCACATGCAGGTCATTTTCATTTACTTCACCTTCAATTAGGCCGATATCAAGTTCAAAATTACGCACGCGCTCGGCTATTTCTGTGGTGTTGGCAACATCCAAAATTATGGAGGCGCTCGGGTAGCACTGTTTAAACTCACTGAGCATATTAATAGCGAGATAGTTTCCGATACTAAGTGTTGCGCCCACCTTCAAATCTTTCACTCGGGCATGTTGCCGTAGCGAGAGTTCAAGATTACTCGCACGTTCGATCAGCGTACTTGCTTCGCTACGAACGCTTTTGCCCAATTCATTTAATTGGAGTTTTTTACCGATTCGATCAAATAGCTGGATGTCAAATTGGGACTCTAAGGCTTTCAATGACTCGCTGGCCGCAGATTGCGACATGGATAGCTCTTGTGCCGCCGTGCTCACATTTTGATGATTGGCAATCGCGAGGAAAACTTCGAGTTGTTTAAAGGTATATCGCATATCTAAAAATTCGATTAATCATATAAGAATAATTTGTTGTACAGATATGTTAGCCGTCGTTAGACTATTCATCAATAAGTTTGTAACAGCAAAGCGAGCGCTTTGTTAAGAATTAAGGTAAGAGAGCACACATGGCCGGATTTATTACTGAAAAAGTAACAAGCGTTAAGCACTGGAATGACACGTTGTTTAGTTTTACGACGAGTCGTGATCCCTCGTTTCGTTTCAAAAACGGACACTTTATTATGATCGGCTTACCCCAAGAAGAGGGGCGGCCGCTTATGCGTGCTTACAGCATCGCGAGCGCTAATTACGAAGAAGAGTTAGAATTTTTTAGTATTAAAGTGCCGGATGGCCCATTGACCTCAAAACTGCAGAAAGTTCAGATCGGTGATGAAATTATCCTGAGCAAAAAGCCAACGGGCACGTTGATTGTAGATAACTTATTGCCGGGTAAAAATTTATATCTGATCAGCACGGGCACTGGTTTAGCACCATTTATGAGCATTATTAAAGACCCCGAAACATATGAAGCGTTTGACCGCGTTATTCTTACACATGGTACGCGTTACGTATCTGAGTTGGCGTATCAAGATCAGATCGAAAATGAGTTGCCAAGTAATGAATTTTTTGGGGATTTTGTGCGTGACAAATTGATTTATTACCCAACCGTCACGCGGGATGAATTCAGAACCCAAGGTCGTATTACAGATGCGATGCAAAGCGGAAAGCTGGCGCAAGAGATTGGTTTGCCGGCGTTAGATCCGGAACATGACCGCTTCATGGTATGTGGAAGCCCCAGTATGTTGAAAGACACCTGCGATATTTTAGATGGGATGGGTTTTAAAGAAGCAAAGCAAGGGAATCTCGGGCACTATGTCATAGAACGAGCATTCGTAGAAAGCTAGTCAACGCTCTTCTTTACGCTTAAAAAAACGCTAAGGCTATGGTAGAAAGAGCCTTGGCGTTTTTTTGTTTGAGGCTCGGGCATGTTTCAAAAAAAGATTTTATTGAACGCGCGCTCGCGCGGTTTTCATTTGATTACTGAAGAGATTATCTCAGCGTTGCCATCGGTAAGCGAGGTTGAATCGGGTTTACTGAATTTGTTTATTCAACATACGTCTGCCTCATTATCGATTAATGAAAATGCCGACCCCACGGTGCGCGCTGATATGGAAAGTTGCCTTCGACAACTAATCCCAGATGCTGGGGAAGGTAACTTTCATTACCAACATGATTATGAGGGCGCCGACGATATGCCTGCGCATATTAAGGCGTCACTAATCGGCTGTAGCCTTAGCATTCCCATTCAAAGCGGATGTTTAGCGCTCGGGAGATGGCAAGGGATCTATCTAGGCGAGCACAGATCTGATGGTGGCTCGCGTCAGGTACTCGCCACACTCTATCGTTAGAATTTTTTATTATTCGCCAATGAAGCCACCAGACTGGCGAGTCCAAAGCTGTGCATAAATACCTTTTTGATTAAGGAGCGACTGGTGCGAACCCTCTTCGACAACGCGTCCTTCGTTTAACACAATAAGCCTGTCCATGGCTGCAATAGTCGACAGACGATGGGCAATGGCAATCACCGTTTTCCCTTTCATCAGCCGAGACAGACTTTCTTGAATTGCCGCCTCAATTTCTGAGTCTAATGCTGAAGTGGCTTCATCGAGTATTAAAATGGGTGCGTCTTTCAGCAGAGCGCGGGCTATTGCGATACGCTGGCGTTGCCCGCCACTTAATTTTACGCCTCGCTCCCCCACGTGCGCATCGTAGCCAATGCGTTCTTTTGCATCACTTAAACCTTGAATGAATTCATGGGCTTCAGCCTGCTTTGCGGCTTCGATCATTTGTGCATCGGTTGCTTCTGGCTTGCCATAGCAAATATTGGCTCGAACCGACCGATGCATAAGCGAGGTATCTTGGGACACAACCCCTATTTGTGCGCGTAAACTCTCTTGTTGAACACTGGAGATATCTTGACCGTCGATACTAATTTCACCGTCATTATGATCGTAAAAACGTAATAGCAAATTGATGAGTGTGGATTTGCCGGCTCCAGAATGACCCACAAGACCAATTTTTTCTCCGGGTTGAATAGTGAGGTTAAGGTTATCAAGTACTGGTGGCCCTTGGTCATAGCAAAAGTGCAAATGGTTAAAAGTGATGGCACCTTGCGTTACTTTTAATGCAGGCGCGTTTACGACATCTTGAACTGCACGTGTTTGCGCAAGAGTATTCATACCATCTTGCACTGAGCCAATATTCTCAAAGAGAGTTGAAACCTCCCACATGATCCATTGAGACATGCCGTTTAAGCGCAGTGCCAGACTAATTGCAACAGCAATCGCCCCGGTAGTGATGACGTTCATGGACCAAAGGCTGATCGATACATAGCTAATAGAAAAAATGAGCAACGCGTTCAGTATCCAAATGCTGATATTTAACTTTGTGACCAAGCGCATTTGTGGATGGACAGTCTGAAGAAAGTTGTCCATCGCGCCTCTGGCATAGTCCGACTCTCGCTGGGAGTGGCTAAACAGTTTGACGGTAGAGATATTCGTGTAAGTATCGACGATACTGCCGGTCATCATTGAACGGGCATCGGCTTGCGCAGCAGATATTTTGCGCAGGCGTGGAATAAAAAAGAACAACGTAAAGCCATAGCAGACCAACCAGACCAATAATGGAAGCATCAGGCGAATATCAGCGCTTGCGATAATGCTCGCCATACCAATAAAGTAGACGGCGATAAAAAGCAGTACGTCCAGCATCTTCATCACGGCTTCGCGTATGGAAAGGGATGTTTGCATTAATTTGGTCGCTATACGGCCAGCAAATTCATCTTGGTAAAACGAGAGACTTTGACCCAATAAGTAACGATGAGCCTGCCATCGGATGCGCATGGGATAATTTCCAAGTAGCGCTTGATGAATGATTGACGAGTGCAGCAATACCGTTAGAGGTAAACCGAATAACACCAAACCTGCATAAAATATTAAGGTATTTGATTCGTCTTGCCATAGCGTATCCGGTGCTTTAGTACTCAACCAATCGACGAGCTGGCCTAGAAAGCCAAATAAACTGACTTCCATGATGGCAATGCTTGCTGTGAGCACGGACATCGCGAATAAATGCGGGTAAACCCCTTTGGTGTAGTGCAAGCAAAACGCGATAAGTGAATGCGGTGCTTGGGAGGGTTCTTCTGGTGGAAATGCTGAAACTAGTTTTTCAAAAAAAGTAAACATGGCCAGATAGATCATCGTGTAAAAGGCGGATGGGAACCATTTAGTATACGTTGGCCTTGACCTAATTGGAAAAGTAAGCTGCGCTTTATACGGGTTGAAACAATAGGTTGAGAAATATGCAAGCGTTCTCTCAAATGATGGCGTCTCGCGGTAAAAAGTTCCGACGATGGCTCTTTATGCGTTCGGGCTCTGAGAGCAACTTACTGGCGCTGTTTGCGCATAGATTTTTTAGGATTTGTTACGCCTTGGTGCGGGATATTTTCCAAGGTGCGCTGGAGCTCCACGCAATGAGCCTTGTCTATACAACGCTTTTGGCTATTGTGCCGTTGTTAGCAATTAGTTTTTATGCTTTCACCTATTTCAATGTACAGGATTATTTTGCGCCCATCTTAGAGCAGATGCTTTTTCCCATGGGTGAGAAAGGGCATCAAATTTATCAGCAAATTATTAACGCAGTCTCAAATGTTAAGGTCGGTTTACTTGGAATCGTGGGTGCTTTGGTGCTTCTGTATGCGGTAATCACGCTGATGCATAAGGTTGAGCAAGCGTTAAATAGTATTTGGTGTGTAACGTCGAGCAGGGCAATTATGCGTCGTTTGCTGGTGTATATCGGCTTAGCGCTGTTAGGACCGTTGGTTCTGGCAGCACTGGGTGCAATGGTCGTTGATCTAGGCCAAATCGCCTATGCAAGTGAGTGGTGGGTCGCCTCTAAATCGAGATTGATGTTGCTAGGCTTCATATCATTCGAGCCATATTTATTGGTTATCTTCGTGTTTTTATTCATTTATAAATGGGTGCCAAATGCTGATGTGAATTTTACTAGCGCACTGTTGGGGGCGTGTATAGCCGGTTTAGTATGGCATTTGGCAAGTTGGGGTTTTACCGCTTTTGTTGTTAATTCAGCGCGCTATCAGCTGGTTTATTCAGGTTTTGCTTTGGCGATTGTCGCATTACTTTGGCTATATACGAGCTGGCTAATTCTTTTGCTTGGCTCGTCTGTTTCGTTTTATTTCCAGCATGACAATTACATAGTAAATCGTTTAGATGACGATACCTCAGCGGAAATGCGTGAGGGGCTAGCCATTGAAATAATGTATCGCTTAACACAAGCGGAGTTAGAGGGTCGTCAAGTGGCGCTCATAGAAATTGAACGGTTACCGAACGTCCCCGGTGTTTTGATCAAGAAACTTATGGAACACTTGCTACACTATAATTATATAAGGATAAATGAGCGTCAAGCTCATATAGTGTTGGCACGACCAAGTTCTGAAATTTTGCTTTCATCTTTGCTTCAATCGATTAGGGAAGAGGGTGGACACAAGGTAGCAGATGCACGTCGACGTATTCCGATCGAAAAGCTTCTTCATTTTGTGCAGGGGCAGATTGAGGCGCAATTAGGTGATGCTAGCCTTAGAGATCTTGTTACTGGAGGTTTAGATCCAAAACTGAGTAAATAAGCCGTCTGCTTTTTGATGGGGTTATCAAGACACTGAAATAAGTTTGCATGGCGCAGCTTGCACGGGCTAACTTATTTTGATGTTTAGGGTCGAGCCAAATAAATTTAATACTACTCGAGTTGTCTATGAAAATTTTTAATCCTCGCGGTCCGAGTGTTTGTTTTTTGGGGTTAGTGCTCTTTCTGCCCCTAAACTCTCTCGCCCAACCCACTATATTTATGGACTCGCGTGCATTGGGTATGGGGGGCGTTGGGGTAGCATCTGCTCGGCCCGCGGCGGCGGTATATGTTAATCCGGCCCTTTTATCTTTACGGCAACCAAAAAATCAGGACAAATTTGGTGCATTATTGCCCTCCGCTTATGTGATGGATCGCGATGGCGATGACTTGCGTGGTGCGATCGACGATTTTCAGGGTGATTACCTAGATCCGTTTAATGAAGCGATCCAAGCGCTTCGCTCTTCTTTTGGAACGTCAGAGGAAACGATCAATAAAGTGCGAGCTGCGAGTTCGGCGCGTCGTCTTAATGAAAAGCTTCAAGACATTGATGGCGATAATGCCGATGGCAACGCGGGGGTTGGCGTTTCCCTTGTGCGTCCGAGTCGAACGCTTGGCGTGGGTTTATTTACAAGTGTCGCGGCGCAAGTAGTTATCGAAGGACAATACAGAGATCGAGACTTATTGCAGGGCATTATAAACGATGTCGGTGGTTACACCTCGAGCGCAGACATTCCGTATAATCCTGATATCGATACGTTAGAGTCTTCAGTGCGAGGTGTTGGTCTGGCGAGATCTCAAGTAGGACTGGCTTTATCTCATAATCTGCGAATCAACGGGCATGACTATGCTATCGGCGTTACACCTAAGTATGTTGATCTGCGGGTATACGATTATTCATCAACATTTGATGAATATGAGTTTGACGATTTAAAAGATGAGTATGACAACGACGGATCTTTTAATTTCGATTTGGGTTTGGCAAGTTATATTGACAATGCGCAAACAGTCATTGCCGGCATTTCGGTTGTTAACGTTATTCCAAAAGATATTAACACAGCGCCGACTAACGGGACGGGTTTAACGTCAGCATCAAATTCAATTAAAGTAAGCTTGTCCCCGGTGCTGTTGGCGGGATTGGCCTATCATGATGAAGGGCTGACTTTGGCAACAGATCTTGAGTTGACGAAAACCTCAGAAACCTTTTCCGAGGGGGACAAACAAGCTTGGAGCATGGGGCTTGAATATGATGCTTGGCCAACCGTTCAAGTGAGAACGGGCGCGCGCGTAGATCTAATAAATCCTGATAAACAAACGCTTGCGACGGCGGGTCTCGGCGTTGATATCCTTGATTCAGCGTTGGAAGTTGCAGCATTTACGAGTGTCGACCTCAATACTTTTGGATTGAGCCTTCAATTTGGTTTGAGCTTTTAGGCGTATGAGGTAATCGTCCGATACCAAAAGCTCTATCAGTTTAGGTTGAGCTTTTGGTATTGTCTGGGACCGAGACGGCTCCGTTAACCATTCAATTTCTTTTGCAGAATTTCGTTAAATAGTTTTGGGTTGCCTTGCCCCTTGGAGGCCTTCATCAAAGGTCCCATAAAACCACCCATCAGCTTTTTGCGTTTCTTATCATCAGCCTCTCTATACTGGGTAATTTGAGCAGTCATGCTCGCTAGCACTTCATCTACGATTGCTTCTAATGCACCGGTGTCTGAAACTTGTTTGAGGCCTTGCGTCTCTATAATGGCATCCACATCCGCGTGCTCGCCTTCCCACAAAATATCGAAGACCCTTCTAGCGCCTGAGGAAGAAACCGTACCATCTTTAATGCGCAAAACTAAAAGCCCCAACATATCGCCAGTAAAGCCCTTATCTTCGAGGTTTACATTGTCACTGTTTAGTCTTGCGGAGAGTTCTCCGATTACCCAATTAGCGCAAAGCTTTGCGTTATCCGCCACCTTGTTTGCCGATTCGAATAGGGCCGAGAGCTCGGCGCTAGCGGCAAGAATTCCTGCATCGTAATCGTTTAAACCTAGGTTATCTATAAAGCGATTCTTTCTATCTTTCGGCAGTTCTGGCATCGCGGCGCGCGCTGCGTCGATAAAGCTATCATCCAGTACGACTGGTAATAGGTCTGGGCAAGGGAAATATCGGTAGTCGTTTGCTTCTTCTTTGCTCCGCATAGAGCGTGCCGTATCTTTTTCACCGTCGTATAACCGAGTTTCTTGGATAACGCGGCCACCATCTTCGATGAGATCAATTTGGCGTTCAACTTCGAGCGCTATGGCGCGTTCCATAAAACGGAACGAGTTAAGATTTTTTGTTTCTGTGCGTGTGCCTAGGGTATCGGAGCCCTCCGGACGTACTGAAATGTTTACATCGAAACGCATAGAGCCTTGAGACATTTGGCCATCGCAAATACCGAGTGAGGTCACGATTGAATGCAATGCTTTTGCGAATTCGACGGCCTCTTCCGCGGTATGCATATCTGGCTCAGAAACGATTTCGATAAGTGGCGTTCCTGCTCGATTTAAATCGATACCTGACATGCCATGGTAGTCTTCATGAAGTGACTTTCCTGCATCTTCTTCTAGATGTGCATGGTGGATGCGAATATCTTTTGTTCGACCATTTGAAAGCTGAATTTGTACAATGCCCGACCCGACAATAGGTGCATCAAGCTGAGTGGTTTGATAGCCTTTCGGTAGGTCCGGATAAAAATAGTTTTTGCGTTCAAAAACGCTGCGGCGATTTATCTTAGCGTCAATTGCTAGGCCGAACATCGTTGCATAACGAAATGCTTGCTCATTTGGCACGGGCAATGTGCCCGGTAATGCCAAGTCAACTGCATTTGCCTGTGTATTTGGTTCAGCACCAAAGGTAGTAGAGGACCCAGAAAATATTTTTGATTTTGTCGCCAACTGGACATGAACTTCTAAGCCGATTACGGTTTCCCATTTCATAGTTTTTATTCCTCAGCTTATAGGCCTGTTAGTTCAGTTTTCGGGGCTTGAGTATGCCAGTTTGTCTCGGCTTGAAATTGATGGGCGATCGCAAGCAGTCTGGCTTCGTCAAAGTAGTTGCCAATCAGCTGCATGCCCACTGGTAGTCCGTCGATAGTGCCTGCAGGTGCTGAGAGCGCTGGCAGGCCAGCAAGATTTGCCGAAATGGTATAAATATCCTCCAAATACATTTGTACTGGGTCATCGCCTTTTTCGCCAAGGCCGAAGGCTGGGCTTGGGGTGGTCGGACCTAAGATCACATCCACGGTTTCAAAAGCCGTCATAAAGTCGTTTTTAATGAGACGGCGAACTTGTTGGGCTTTACGGTAGTAGGCATCGTAATAACCCGCCGAAAGAGCATAAGCGCCGACCATTATGCGACGCTTAACCTCTGTTCCGAAGCCTTCGGAGCGGCTGCGCATGTACATATCCATCAGGTCTTGCGGGTCATCGCAGCGGTAGCCGTAGCGAACCCCATCAAAGCGGCTCAGATTTGCAGAAGCTTCAGCTGGTGCAATGACATAATAGGCAGGCACTGCGAGCTCGGTGTGCGGAAGTGATATCTCCTTACAGACAGCGCCACGGGCTTCGAAGAGTTTGATCGCATCTTCTAAGACTTTTTGCATAGCTGCATTTAAGTGTTTGTTGAAATACTCAACGGGAAGTCCGATGCGTAAACCTTTCAAATCCTGATTTAGGTGCATTGAATAGTTCGGTACAGCTTGTTTTACGCTTGTAGAATCCTTTGCATCATAACCGGCCATTACTTGCAGCATTGCCGCTGCATCTTCTGCGCTGCGTGCCATCGGCCCACCTTGATCGAGGCTAGAGGCAAACGCGACCATGCCATAGCGTGAGACGCGTCCATAAGTCGGTTTCAGTCCGGTGAGTCCACAAAATGCTGCGGGTTGGCGAATTGATCCGCCAGTGTCTGTGCCTGTTGCGGCCGGCGCAAGTCTTGCGGCCACGGCAACAGCAGAGCCACCTGATGAACCGCCCGGAACTAGAGACGTGTCAGTGCTCCAAGGATTAATTGCAGGGCCATAAAAACTATTTTCGTTGCTGCCCCCCATCGCAAATTCATCCATATTTGCCTTGCCCAAGCATACCGCGCCTGCCTGTTTAAAGTTGGTGGCAACTGTCGCATCATAGGGAGGAACGAAATTGCTGAGCATTTTTGATCCGCAGCTTGTTAATAACCCCTCGGTACAAAAAATATCTTTGTGCGCGAACGGAATACCTGTCCATATGTTTGCAGGGCCCGCGGCTATTTTCTCATCCGCCGCTCTCGCATCCGCTAACGCTTGTTCATGCGCGACTGTGATATAGGCATTAAGATTACCGTTATATTGATCGATACGATCTAAATACGCTTTGGTTAACTCTTGGCTGGAGAACTCACCCTGGCGGAGTCCTTCGGCAAGTTCTTTTATAGATTTTTCAAACATTTTTGGCTCTTAGTTTGTTTGGCGACTGCGTTACATTGATTGTTGCGATTCTGGACGAATCGGTCTATTCGATTACCCTTGGAACTAAAAAAAGACCATCTTCGATCGCCGGAGCATTCTTTGCGAGTTTTTCGCGTTGATCATGTTCACTCACTATGTCTGCCCTGAGGATTTGTTCGGCGTCCATAGGATGCGCCATAGGTTCGATATTAGACGTATCTGCCGCCTGAAGTTGATCTACAAAGGACAGAATGTTGTTAATATCTTGTCCAAGTTTTTCTGTTTTATCTTTCTCTAATTGAAGATGCGACAGCTTGGCAATTTTTTGAATGTCCTCTGGGCTTATAGACATGACAGATCCTTACTTTATTCAAAAATGATAATGAGCGAGGGTTTCCAATGAATGCACAAGGCCCTGCGCTAAAAAATTGCGAAGTAGCATAGCAAGTTGTGTGGCCTAGGGACATTATTAGGCCGCTATTTTACTTGAAATGGGTAGGTGTTTTGATTTTCTCCGCGGATGACTGAAAAATTTTATCCAAAGGCCTTTAATTATCGTTCATTTTGTTATGGCTCGCTTGCTCATGGTAGGCGCCATTGTTAAAGTTGCGCCATAATTATATTTAAAACTTGCTCAGGTTGACTCCCCTTCATGTTTAAGAAAATTCGAGGCTTGTTTTCCAGTGATCTTTCAATTGATCTTGGAACCGCTAATACCCTAATTTATGTGCGCGAACGTGGTATCGTTCTTGATGAACCCTCAGTTGTTGCCATTCGCAACCACGGTGCACAAAAAAGCGTTGCGGCTGTTGGTGCTGAAGCTAAAAGAATGCTTGGTCGCACCCCTGGCAACATTACCGCGATCCGTCCTTTAAAAGATGGCGTCATTGCCGATTTTGTGGTGACTGAAAAAATGCTGCAGCATTTTATCCACAAAGTTCACGAAAATAGTTTTATTACACCAAGCCCTCGCGTGTTGGTTTGTGTCCCAAGCCGATCGACAAAAGTTGAGCAGAAAGCAATTCGTGAATCTGCGCTGGGCGCTGGGGCGCGAGAAGTCTACTTAATTGAAGAACCGATGGCTGCGGCCATTGGCGCAGACTTGCCTGTTGAGGAAGCCCGCGGTTCTATGGTCGTGGATATCGGTGGGGGAACAACAGAGATCGCGATTATTTCTTTGAATGGTATCGTATACGCAGATTCAGTGAAAATTGGCGGTGATCGTTTCGATGAAGCAATCGTCACCTACGTACGACGCAACTATGGCAGTCTGATTGGAGACGCCACTGCTGAAAAAATTAAGCAGGAGATTGGTTGCGCCTACGAGGGGCTGGAGGTACGCGAAATTGATGTGCGTGGCCGTAACTTAGCGGAGGGCATTCCTCGGGGCTTCAAGCTGAACAGTGATGAGATTCTTGAAGCGCTTCAAGAGTCGCTTGCTTCCATCGTGCAGTCAGTAAAAGGGGCATTAGAGCAGTCGCCACCTGAGCTTGCATCAGATATTGCTGAACGTGGTATTGTCCTGACCGGCGGTGGCTCGCTGCTGCGTGGTTTGGACCGGCTATTAAGTGAAGAAACAGGTTTGCCGGCAATTGTAGCCGAGGATCCTTTGACTTGTGTCGCGCGTGGTGGCGGTAAAGCGCTAGAGTTAATAGATAAGAGCGCCAATGGCCTGTTTCCGATTGATTAGTGGAACATTCGATTAGTTTGAAATGCGCTGCTTTGTCAGCGCATTTTTGTATGGATGATTTTTAGAGGAGCTATCAATTAGCACTATATTCGTACAAGGGCCTTTCACAGCCTATCGGCTTATGTTGTCGGTCGTGCTCTCGATTACGTTAATTGTAGTGGATGTGCGCTTTCAGCACTTAGACCACGCCCGGCATTGGCTAAGTTCCGCCTTTACGCCAATGCAGTGGCTTGGTGATCTGCCGTTTCGTCTCTCCAATGGCATAGCGTTCTTATTTACTTCACGTGAAGCCTTGGAAGACGAGCTTGAATCAATGCGAGCCAAGGTCTTGGTCCTAGAGCGAAAATCACAAAAATTAGCGTCGATGACGGCTGAGATGAACCGCCTTAGAGAGCTATTGAAGGCTTCCCGAGTCGTCGATGATGATGTAGTGGTTACTGAATTAAGCGGGGTTAGTCCTGATGTTGATAACCAGTACATTGTCATTGATAAAGGAATATCGGACGGTGTTTATCGAGGACAAGCTGTTCTAGATGATAATGGTTTAATGGGACAAGTGATCGAGTTAAGTGAGTTTACAAGCCGTGTGTTGTTGATTTCTGATGGCCGTCATGCGGTACCTGTGCAGGTCAATCGTAATGGGGTTCGAGCGATCGCATATGGGGTTGGGTCAATGGGGCGGCTGGAGCTTGGTAATGTGCCGGATACTGCAGATATTCAGGTAGGTGATCTGCTTGTTAGTTCTGGTCTGGGTGGGCGTTTCCCTCAGGGCTATCCGGTCGCAACGGTCTCTAGTATTGAGCATGATCCGGGTTACTCGTTTGCCCGCGTCGAGGTTAGGCCTAAGGCAAAGCTAAACGAAAGTAGCTTGCTGTTATTAGTGTTTCAGGATGGAAAAGGGCTTCAGAGCCAAAGCACCGATAGTGAACGCGATGAAGTTGCACTTAGGCTCAATGATGCGGCACCCTCGAATGAGATAAACGGCGAAGTCGCGACCAAAGAGATCTCGCCATGAGGGTGAGCGGAAATTGGATCGCGGTAATCATTAGTGTCGTGCTTGCTTTGGTGCTGGAGTTTATTCGATTCCCAGATTTAATTGCAAATGCGCGACCAGAATGGCTAACCCTTGTGCTGGTGCATTGGATATTACGCAGACCCGATATTGCTGGAGTTGGGTTCGGCTTTGTTATTGGTTTGGCACTCGATGTCGTATCCGGTTCATATTTTGGTATTCACACTTTGGCCCTGAGCTTGGTCTCATATCTTTTAGTTGGAATGCAAAAAAGAGTGCAGCTCTTCCCAATTCCTCAGCAGGCTTTTGTGGTGTTTTTTTTGGTGACTTTGAGCCTGTTTATTGTTTATACCTTTGAATCATTATTGTCGGTTCCTGACAATCTTATTTCGATTTTTTTGCAGGCGTTTACGAGTGCGTTAATTTGGCCGTTTTTTGCTCTACTGCTCGATCGCATTAGCGCATGGGTCCGCTAATGCGTCTGGTTTTAGCATCAGCCTCGCCTCGACGGAGGGAACTACTTGCTCAAATCGGGATCCAAGCTTTAGTTCGACCGGTGGATATTGACGAGACACCGCATGCGGATGAGCTAGCATTGACTTATGTAGAACGTATGGCAAAACAGAAATTAATTACTGCAAAGTTGAAGCTTTCGAAGGAGTTCGCAAACCTTGAGGACGTCATAGTCGTGACGTGTGATACTTCCGTTATTGTCGATGAGCTCATTTTAGGGAAACCTAAAGGGTATGAGGATTTTATGCAAATGATGAGAAAGCTCTCTGGTAGAGCGCATAAAGTTGTAAGCACCATTGCGATTTCTGGTGCAAACCCGCATGGTGTAGGTAAGTTAGCTGATGAGTTAATCAGTGTTGAGACAGAGGTCGAATTTAAAGTGTTGTCGACGCTCGAAATGAATGCGTACTGGCAAACCGGAGAGCCGCTTGATAAGGCGGGAGGTTATGGTATTCAGAGCTTGGGGGCGTTGTTTGTGTCTAGAATTAAGGGCAGTTATAGCAATGTTGTTGGCTTACCATTGCAAGAATTACATTTAGCATTGCGAGTACGCGGCTATGCGACCGTTATTTAATGGGCGGTGCTTTATCCATAAGTGCTTGACACCTCAAGGATAAGAAGCAACAGCTTCAGGATGTATATGAGTGAAGAAATTCTAATAAACGTAACCCCCGTCGAGACGCGCGTCGCAGTCGTTGAAAACGGTATGCTTCAAGAAGTTTACATTGAGCGTGCGAGCCGCCGAGGTATTGTCGGAAATATTTATAAAGGTAAAGTCGTGCGTGTGCTTCCTGGTATGGAAGCCGCGTTTGTCGATGTCGGTTTGGAGCGTTCGGCCTTCATTCATGTGTCTGATATCGTTGATGCAAATGCAGAAGGTAAGCAAACTGAAATTGCGATGATTCTGCGTGAGGGGCAGTCGCTAGTCGTTCAAGTTATAAAAGATCCTATTGGTACAAAAGGGGCGCGTTTAACCACGCAGTTATCTGTTGCTAGCCGCTATTTAGTTTACATGCCCTCGGTTGGACATGTTGGTATTTCTCAGCGCATTGACGATGACGCCGAGCGCGAGCGTCTGCGACAGCTCGTCGGTGAATGCTGTAATGATGTGGAAGAGCAACCACTCGCGCAAAGTGATGGGGCAAAGGCATTAGAACCGGGTGCTGGTTTTATTGTGCGTACAGTTGCTGAAGGTGCCGGTAGTGATGAATTTAAAGCGGACATTCGATTTCTTCAAAAATTGTGGTTAAAGCTGGTGCAAAATATTAAGACCACGCAGGTGGGTGAACTAATATATCAAGATTTGCCGCTGCATGTGCGCGCAATTCGCGATCTGGTAAAACCACAGTCTGAAAAAATCCGCATCGACTCGCGCGAAAGTTTCGCTATGGTCAAAGAATTCGCAGAAAGTTTCTTAATTGACGTTAGTGAACGCTTGGAATACTACCCTGGGGAGCGTCCAATCTTTGATCTTTACAGTATCGAAGATGAAATTCAAAAGGCCTTGGGTCGAAAAGTTCAACTAAAATCAGGGGGGTATCTGATTATCGACCAAACTGAGGCGATGACGACGATTGATGTAAACACGGGAGCCTTTGTCGGGCATCGTAATTTAGAAGAAACTATTTTCAAAACAAATCTTGAGGCGGCGCGAACGATTGGCCGCCAGCTACGCCTTCGGAATCTTGGTGGCATTATCATTCTTGATTTCATTGATATGGAAGATGCGGAGCATCAACGTCAGGTGCTTCGTATGTTCGAGAAAATGCTCGAGCGCGATAACGCTCGCACGAGTATAAGCTGTGTGTCTGAACTAGGCCTTGTAGAAATGACCCGCAAGCGCACGACGGAGAGTCTGGGTCAGACCTTATGTGAGCCCTGTAGCGTGTGTGATGGCACCGGTTATATGAAGACGGCAGAGACAGTATGTTATGAAGTGATGCGAGAAATTCTTCGCGTTAATCGCGCATACGACGCATCTGTTTACTTAGTCATGGGTTCCCAAAGTGTTATTGATCGTCTATTAGACGAAGAGTCTGATAACGTAGCAGACCTTGAGACGTTTATTGGCAAACAGATTAAATTTCAAGTTGAGGTAATGTATAACCAAGGTCAATATGACGTTGTTCTCATCTAGTTTTATCAATCATAAATAACAAACCTATGACCTATCAGCGCACTATAAATTTTGCAGGTACGCAAAAGTGAGTAAGTTTTACCGTGTTCTGAATTTCAATACCCGATGGTTCGCTTACCTGATACTGTTCTCCGTCTTGCTATACGTCGCCTTGGGCCGTCTCGCCTTTTTGTATCTTCCTGATTATAAATCTGATTTAGAAACATACCTCTCAAGTGAACTCGGTTTCCCTATTCAGATTGATGGCATAAGAGGAACATGGTCTGGTTTTGATCCGATTATTATTATCGAAGGGATCAGTATAAACGGGCCAGATCATGCTTATTTAGGGTCTGCTCGCGCGCGGTTTGCTTTTTTAAAAACGCTACTTGACCGAGCACCTAGAATTAAAGATCTCGAATTTAGCGAGGGGCAGGTTGCTGTTCAGCAGGTAGCTGATCGTGATTGGGTAGTTGCAGGTTTTCGACTCAATGATTTTAACCTAAACGACTCGCCTAATTCTGCTGCTTTTCCAATTGAGGAAGTGTTTCTCGGCGCAAATATTAAGCTGATTGATATCTATATGTCGCTACAGACCAAAGATAAACTTAGCCGCCGTTGGCGAATACCTGCCGCGAATATTAGTTATTTTGATGGGCAGATATTCGCCGATGGTCATGTAATTGAACCGGAAGGCTTACAACCTTTTATAAGGTTTACATATAATGAACGGCCCAAAACCTTTTCAAATACTGTAAACAAGCGCCTCTATGTTGAATTGCGGTCCTCAAATTTCGTTGATGAATTGCTACACAACTTAAACTGGGAAGGTCTTTCGATCAATAATGTGGATGGCCGCGCTCGACTTTGGGTTGATTTTGAAGGGCCTAAGATTGATAACATTTACACAGAGTTGCAGTTTAGTGAGCTTAACTGGTCGCATGATAACGAATCTTTACCCCCACTTCTTAATTCTTCTTTGCGGTTAAGCTGGCATGGAAACGAGGTAGGTCAGCGGATCGATGTTCACCAGATGAATCTGCGTTGGAGAGGCGAGGCCTGCGAACCATTGAGTGGGTTTTATGAGGCAAGTGCTTTACAGCATAAAGCTTACATTAAAGCATTGGATCTAAGATGTGTTTCGGACATGACGTCGACGGTGGGTATTCTTGGTGACGAATTAAAAGATCGAGTGTTTGTCGGTCAACCCTCTGGTTTGCTTGAGCACTTAAATATTTTTTACGATAAAAGTTTAGATGCGTATGCGAAAAATCTTTATGAACGCATTGAATCTGTGCCTGAGTTATACCAAAAAGGTTTAATTGATCAGAGACTATTAGAAGTGCTTACCTCCGAATTTATAGATTCGAAGCCGACAAAATTACGTGTTGATGCACAGTTGCTAGATGTCTCGATGGAACCTTTCGAGGGTACACCGGGTTTGTATCATGTAACGGGTAGTCTGCATGCTAGTGAGGATGAGGGGGTAGTGCGTTTTGCCAGTAACAAGTTTGGACTGTCATTTCCTGACTTATACACTAACCCGTTCTTAGATACGAACGGGCAAGGCGAAGTGCGTTGGTTGATTAAGGGGATTGATGACTCGGTTGATATTTACTCGCAGGGCTTAAGCCTTGAGCTGGCAAAAGGTGGGCATGTTTTCGGTGATTTTAGTTTACGATTAAATGATGATGATCATGAAGACTATTTGTCATTGAGTCTCGCAGTAGAAGATTTACCCTTTACCCAAGTGACGAGTTTGGTGCCCTTTTATGAAATTGACCAAAGTCTTTATGAATGGCTCGATGCCTCACTCATCAGTGGTAACGTAGACTCTGCGTTATACACGGCATTTGGCTCGGTTGAATCAGACTCGGCTGATAATAGTTTTACCAGTAGCTTGCGTGTTACGACGCGATCAGGCAACTTAAAGTTTGATGAGGCATGGCCACCCCTGGAGAACGTCGCCGCAGAACTTAGTCTGCAAGATTCGGAGTTGAAGCTAAGTGCAAAGGATGCTTCGATTGCGGATATGGCCCTGACCTCTGTGGAGGTGTTTTTGCCTGCACAGCGAGATGACCTCGCGTCGAAATTAAATATCGATACGGAGTTTGTCGCGAACTCAGATCAAATTCGCTATTGGTTGACAGAGTCACCCGTCGCCGATGGTCTTGCCGAAGTAAATAATCAATTAAAAGTTGAAGGCAGTATTCCTGGTGAGTTAAATCTTAGCCTTGATCTAAACGATTCGATTTCTGTCGGGTATGCGCTTAATTTAGATTTGTCCGAGGCAAAACTTGAACATATTCCGACAGGACTGCGCTCGGAGAGTATGCAAGGTGTCTTAAAGATTGGCTCGGAACGTGGGGTATTTGCCGATAATTTGTATATGGATTTCCTAGGTAAGCCCTCGCAAGTTAAAATTCGTACAAAGATGCAAACGGCCTCAGGCGGTCTTACAAAGGCTGTCAGTACGGCAGTTAATTTGAAATCTAAGATCGGTATTTCTCATCTGGAAAAGATGTTTGAGTTTGGTGAAGTTTGGGGGCTAAGTGGAGAAGCCGAGTACAATTTAAACTTGGCAATCCCCTATGATAGCGAACCGGTCTCATTACGCTTAAATTCTTCTTTGCTTGGTATTACGAGTGCTTGGCCCATGCCACTAAAAAAGCCGCGTGATACGCCTGTTTCCTTTCTTGCAAGTAGTCGTCTAAGTGATGATGATCTGAGTGTTGAGATATCACTGTCTGGTGAGCCGATATCAGATACCAATGCGACTATATATATTGAAAAGGGTGCGTTTAAAGCTGCGGATGTAAGGGTAGGCAATAATAAAGTCGGCCATAATACCGGGGATGTCGCCAAATTAACTGGATTGCATGTAAACGCTTCTGTTGACGATGTAGCGGTTGAGACTTGGGTTGATTTTGTCGGTAAGACATTTGCAAAGGTTGACCAATTAGGGAATTCATCGACCCTAGTATCACAAGATAAGCCTGATTTTTCTTTATCGAGTGTTGTGGTCGCTGCCAAGCGTCTGAATGCTTACGGGCAAATGTTTCCCAATTTAAATGTTGGTATAAAGCCAAGTGCAAGCGTTTCTGAAGATTGGTTAATCGACGTAGAAGGGAAGAGCGCAAAGGGAAGAGTTATACTTGCAGATGATGAGCAGCCAATATCGTTAAATTTCGACCATTTAGTTCTCGACACAAATCATGACCGAGCCCCTGCTGCGCAAGTACAGCAAAAATCGAATGTGGAACCACAGTTTATTCCTTCAATGAATTTTTCAGTCGAGAAGCTGACACTAAACAATCAAATGCTTGGTCGTTGGACACTCGCCGCAGAATCGAATGATCAGGGTATTTTGTTTAATAACATTTTGGGTCGAACGAATGGATCAGACATTTCTGGTCGTTTGGACTGGAAATGCATCGATAGTGATCATTCAAGTCGCCTGACTATCAACGCTACGGGTGGCAATGCAGAGCCGCTTTTTGCTTCGTTTGGTCGAAAACCGCCATTAAGCAGCAAAAGTTATCAGGCCGACTTCGATCTTAGTTGGCCTGACGCGCCGCAAGCATTTAGTTTGGCAAATTTAACGGGTGCGGTAGATATGAAATTTAAAGAGGGGTTCTTGAATACGTCTGATTCTAAAACTGGACTGCTGCGGTTATTTGGCGTGTTTAATGCTGAGGCGATCGGCCGACGACTGCGACTCGATTTTTCCGATGTATACAAAAGTGGTTTAAGTTACGACGATGTCTCCATCAAAGCAGCGATTGCAGATGGGCAACTTAAGTTGGTAGAGCCATTAAGAATAGAAGGTCCAGGCGGTGATTATACAATTAAAGGCTCAACAGACATGCGTCAAGAAATGCTAGATATGGAAATGGAGGTGCTGTTACCCATTGCCAGTAATGCTCCACTGGCTGGCTTGATGCTGGGTGCACCGCAAATCGGCGGTGCGGTCTGGTTAGTGGATAAAGTGTTGGGGTCGCCTTTATCAAAAATTACGCGCTCTAAATTTAAAATCACGGGCAGCTGGGATGACCCAAGTGTTAAACTCAAATAACATGCCTAAAGCGCACATACCGAAAGTGGCGGTCGCACAACTCAATAGTCAGCTCGAGCCGAGCGAGAATATGCTTCGGATTTCGTCGTTAATCGAACAGGCGGTCGATCAACGGGTTGACCTAGTTGTGTTTCCTGAAAACTTTCTTTGTATGGGGCTTAGTAAATTAAAGGATGCATCGAGAAAGTTTAAGGTGGCGCTATATCAGTTAAGCCAGCGTGCAAAAGATGGCAATATTGCGATACTTTGCGGTTCGGTGCCGGTAAGCGCATCGCAAGCGGAATCTCGTTACTTTTCTCGCTCTGTGTTGCTAGGGCGAGAGGGCGAAACGCTTGCGTCTTATGATAAGTTGCATCTCTTTGATGTTGATGTTGATGATCCGTACTCAAGCTATCGCGAGTCAGACCAGTTTATCCGTGGCAAAAAGCCAGAGCTGGTTCAGTTTGAGTGCTTACGTCTCGGGATGTCAATCTGTTATGACTTGCGGTTTCCTCAATTATATCAACGCTATGCAATGCATGGTGCCAATGTGTTGACGATTCCATCTGCATTCACAGCGAGAACGGGGGAGGCGCATTGGGAGGTGCTTTTGCGTGCTCGCGCAATCGAAACACAATGTTACGTGCTGGCCGCTAATCAAACAGGTATTCATGCTGATGGCCGTCAAACTTGGGGGCATAGTATGATCATTGACCCTTGGGGAAATGTCATCGCAAAAGTGGATCAGGAAACAGGCATATGCTGTGCTGAGCTGACTTTAGATACGTTAAACGATATCCGGAAAGCAATGCCAATGAATAAACATCAGCGAACCGATATCTTCTAATCGGCTGCTTTCTTGATAAATTGGAATAACTTCTTTGCGGCGCCAGTATTTTTACTGTTGTCCTTATCTTTTATAGCATTGCGTGTCAGTTGACGAAGCTGCTGCACTTCTACATTTGAGTGGGCATCGACGAAGTCAGTTAGAGCGCTTTTACCGTCATTGATGAGTCGATCACGCCATGCTTCAATTTGATGCAGATGTTGCGCAAAGACTTGACTGCTTGCATCGTGCTTATCGAGTATTAGCTGGATATCTTCAATAGGCTCCGACCGCATAAGTTTGCCGATATATTGAAGTTGGCGACGCTTTGCCTCCCTTGAACTGATGCGTTTATAGGTGCTGATAGCATCGTCTAATTCATCGCTCAATGGCACTTCTTTTAGAATACTTTCTTTGCACTCACAGAGTTTTTTCCCGATTGCCTGCAAACCTTCCATCTCACGCTTTATTTGTGTGCGACTCTTTACGTCTTCAAGTTCGTCTTCGTTTTCATTTTTTGGGAATTTGTTGTGTTTATTCATCTCGGTCTCAGCATCGCTCGCTTGATGTTAGTGCAGTCACACTCATGTGTAGGCTATTGTCGCTAAACCTAGGAAGGATAGAAAGCCTACGACGTCAGTAATCGTGGTAAGAATGACACCACCCGCCAGGGCGGGGTCAATATTTCGCGATTTCAAGAAAATTGGTAGGATCGTCCCGGCAAGCGCAGCGACTGCAAGATTAATAATCATCGCAGCTGCGATTACAATGCCAATGGTAGGGTCATTGAACCAAAATATCGAGAGTGCCGAGACGACCAATGCCCAAAGCGAGCCGTTCAACAAGCCCACCACAAATTCCCTGTTCAGTAACCAATTTAGGTTGTTTGAGCTGATTTGCCCGACGGCCATGGCCCTAATGACAAGCGTTAATGTTTGACTGCCAGCTATACCGCCCATACTGGCGACAATCGGCATCAGTACAGCAAGTGCGACTACTTGCTCAATCGTAGCTTCAAATAAACCAATGACAGCAGAGGCGATAAAAGCGGTAATGAGGTTGATACCCAACCATACTGCGCGTCGTTTAGCGGTCGGTCTAATCGGCGCAAAGGTATCTTCTTCTTCATCTAAACCGGCCAAACTCATTAATGAATGGTCCGCATCTTCACGGATAACGTCCACCACGTCGTCGATCGTAATTCGCCCAAGCAGTTCATTTTTCTCATTGATTACTGGGGCAGAGACTAAGTCTTGCCTTTCGAATAAATTAGCTACATCACTATCGCTTAGCGCTACATTAATGGTGACGATGCTGGTTTTCATGACTTCCCGTACGGTCGTATTAGGGTTAGTAACCAACATTTTCGTAATAGGTAAACTGCCGATAAGCACACCCTTGCGACTGACGACGAGTAAACTGTCGGTCATGTCTGGGAGGGAACGATGACGACGCAGATAGCGTAAGACGACGTCGATAGTCAGGTCAGCACGGATAGTAATCGTATCCGTGTTCATCAAACCGCCTGCCGTATCCTCGGGATAAGCAAGGACTTTCTCAACACGTTCCCTATCTTGGCTATCCATTGAAGTGAGCACTTCTTGAATAACTTTTTCAGGCAAATTCTGAAGGATATCGGCTAAATCATCTGTATCAAGATCTTCCGTGACACTTATTACTTCTTGAGTATTTAGCTTGCTTAATAAGTAGCCTTGTACGTCCTCACTGAGGTATTGCAGTACCTCGCCACGTAAATCGTGGTCGATAAGCTGCCAGACTATATTTCTTTGTTTAGGCGGAGAGGATTCCAGCAGGTGCCCGATATCACCGGGAACAAGGCTTTTATTGAGAATTCGAGCAACTTGCGTCAGCGAACCCGAATCAATTGCATCACTGATCGATTGCCATTGTGATGTTGACAGTTTGGGCGTGTATTGACTGACCATTAAACGAGTTTCCGCTAGGCGACTTATAGAATGTAAGTATAGCTAAAAATCTTAAAATGGCATTAATAAACAAATAAAAACAATAGCTTAACTTATTTTTTTGATTTGCTGGCAGGTGTGTGAACTAATTTTCTTCGCCAAATTTATTGGCGATGAGGTCTATGATTGCGGTCATGGCCTCACCCTCATCAGCGCCGCAAACTTCGATTTCTAATATCGAACCAATGCTCGCTGCTAATAGCATAATAGACATAATGCTTTTACCGTCTACCATCTTATCGTCTTTACGAACCTGCATCGTACTTTCAAAGCGTGACGCGCACGCAACGAACTTGGCAGCTGCCCGCGCATGAAGGCCAAGTTCGTTGATTATTTCCACTTTTTGAATAAGCATGATTAAGGACGACGTTTCAAATTAAACCTAACGTAAAGTCTATTCGTTTTTTAAACTGGCGTGTAGCTCTTTGTGGCGTATTTGAACGTTTTGATGCAAGTCCGCAAAGAAAGCGCCGACGCGTTCGCATAAGTATACTGAACGGTGCTGTCCGCCGGTACAGCCAATTGCAATGGTCATGTAGCTTCGATTTGTATCCGAAAAGCTTTTTAGCCAAGGTTCAAGGAAATTGACAATTGCGTTTTCCATACGTTTTGTCTCGTCTTGGGCGGATAGGAAGTCAATAACCGGTTGGTCTAAGCCATTGAAGCTGCGAAGTGCTGGATCCCAATAGGGATTCGGTAAGCAGCGAACGTCAAACACATAATCCGCATCACGCGGCACGCCATGTTTAAAGCCGAAGGATTGAAAAAGTAATGCCATTTCTTGGCTAGTTCGACCGGCAACGCGAAGCTTAATTTGATCACGCAATTCATAAAGAGATAGTGCGCTGGTATCTACTTTCAAGTCAGCTTTACGAGCAATGGGTTCCAGCAGTTTGCTCTCAATTTCTATCGATTCTTTCAATGAAAGATTTGCATCACTAAGCGGATGTTTTCTCCGCGTGGAGTGAAAGCGTTTCAGAAGTGTTTCACTGTCTGCGTCCAGATAAATTATATCAATATCGATATTTTGTTTTTGGCAGGCTTGGAAGAAAACAGGAAAGTTTTCGATTCCGCTTTGCTGATTTCGCGCATCAATACTTACGGCAACTTTGGAAAGTCGCTGGTCTTGGCTTCGAGCTGATTGAGCGCCAAGCTCAAGTAACAAACCTACTGGTAAGTTATCAATACAATAGTACCCTAAGTCCTCGAGCACATGCAGAGCAGTACTCTTACCAGAGCCAGATCGGCCGCTAATGATAACAAGTTTCAAAGATGCTCTCCTGACATGGGGACGCGGATTTCAGGTTTTTGTGTAATGCCTTGTTCGTTCATATAGCTAGGCAAAAAGCGTTTATTGGTTCATTCAACTATCAAACATTAAGTTATAAAGGTTTTCGTCGTTTTCGGCTTGGCGTAGTGCGTCACATAGCTTTGAGTTGTTAAATTTTTCAGCAATTTGACTTAGCAACTCTAAGTGTTCGCTGGTTGCCTCTTTTGGAACAACGAGCACGAAAAGAAGATCCACTGGTTTACCATCAATCGCATCAAAATCAATTGTCTCCTTCAGTCGAACTAGGCTGCCGATCACATGACTACAGTTATTTAAACGTGCATGAGGAATGGCGATCCCTTGTCCTACGCCTGTACTGCCAAGCTTTTCTCGTGCAATTAAACTCTCAAACACATGGTCTGCGTCAAGTTTTGGATGCTCTCTCGCAATGGTTTGAGAGATATGCTCTATAACTTTCTTTTTACTCGTCCCTGGAAAACCCGTGAGGGTTAAGCCAGGGGCAAGGATAGACTCGATCGTGATCGAACTATGGTTCATAACGTGACTCAGTTTACTTAGGCCGTCCCATGGGAGCGTGCGACTTGTTTCTCTTTGTGTTTTAAGATTTGGCGGTCTAGTTTATCTACCATGGTATCGATCGCAGCATACATGTCTTCGTTTTCCGCTGTTGCGTGAATATCGGCACCGCTAATGTGTAGGGTCGTTTCCGCTATTTGACGCTGTTTCTCAACAGAAAGCGTTACTTGAGCATTCGTGATTCCGTCCATATGTCGCTCAAGTTTGGCTATTTTTGTATTTACATAGTCTTTCATTGAGTCGGTAAGCTCGACGTGATGACCAGTAATATTTAATTGCATAGCTGTCTCCTATCGTTTAACAGAATGCCCGCTTGCGCGCAGACACTTTGAATCTCCCAAGAGAATTAGATTAGTTGACGCCTGGGTTAAACTAATCGTTTTCGCTCATTGGAAGGGGGTATAGACATGGCTTCGCGGTATTTTGCGATAGTCCGTCTGGCAACGTTGATCCCTTGGTCTTTTAATACTTCTGCAATTTTGCTATCGCTCAGCGGTTTCTTTGGGTTTTCTGCAGCAATTAATTTTTTAATAATAGCGCGAATTGCAGTTGACGAACACTCGCCGCCTGAACTTGTACTAACATGACTTGAAAAGAAATACTTCAGCTCAAAAATGCCACGAGGCGTATGCATATATTTTTGGGTGGTAACCCGAGAAATAGTTGATTCGTGCATATCTACCGCCTGAGCAATGTCATGCAATATCAGCGGTTTCATTGCTTCGTCACCGTAATCTAAAAAGCCTTGTTGATGTAAAACTATTTTACTGGCAACTTTCAGCAGTGTTTCATTTCGGCTTTGCAGACTCTTAATGAACCACTTTGCTTCTTGTAATTGATCCTTCATAAATGTGTTGTCGGTGCTGTTGTCCGCTCGCTTGATGAACCCTGCATAATTGTTATTTACACGAATTTTAGGGGCGATCTCCGGATTTAATTCAACGCGCCATCGACCATTCAGTTTTTTGACAATAACATCCGGAATAACGTATTCGGGTTCATTATGGACAACTGACTCGCCCGGTCGAGGATTCAAGGTTTGGATAAGTTGCAGAACGTCGCGCAGCTCATCCTCTTTGAGACGACTGCGTCGCATTAACTGCGCGTAATCACGACTGCCCAGCAGATTGAGGTAATGACTGATAACCAGTTTTGCCTGACCTAACCACATTGTCTCTGGCGATAATTGTCTAAGCTGCAAAAGTAGACATTCCTGCAAGTCCCGGGCGGCAACTCCTGCTGGGTCAAAATGTTGGATACGTTTGAGCACTGCTTGCAATTCATCTAGCTCGACAGGGTCCTCGTCTTGCTCATCAACAAGTCCCTCTAGGATTTCCTCGAGGCTGCTCATTAAGTAACCGGCTGAATCAATCGAATCAATAATCGTGCCTGCTAACGCCTTATCTCTTTCGCTGAACGGTGTGAGGTTTAATTGCCATTGCAGGTGATCATTAAGTGTTTCACCAGGTGAATTTCGACTCTCAAAATCGAAATCATTTTCATCGTCAGCTGGCCCGCTACTTGGCGCTGATGATGACTGGTACACATCTTCCCAAGCCGTATCAACAGGCAAGTCATTTGGAAGGTTATCACCCCACTCATCAAGCTCGCTCTCATGTTTTTCAGTCGACGGTTCATTCACTTCCGATTCGTTACCGGTGGGGCGATCAGCGTCATTGACCTCAGATCCATTTTGTTCTTTCGGGGCTGTCTCTTGGGTGTTATTGTCTTTGTTGGTTTCGCTGGACGTTTCTTCGAATTCTTCCAGCATAGGATTGGATTCAAGGGCTTCTTGAATTTCTTGTTGTAAATCTAGTGTAGATAGCTGTAGTAGGCGGATTGCCTGTTGCAGCTGAGGCGTCATTGTCAGCGATTGCCCCATTCTTAGCTGAAGCGATGCTTTCATGACCACAGGCTTATTACCTGGCTACGGATTATGTTTTGTTTCATATGGTTTTATTTCTTACTCTCGCCAGCTAAGCGTCGCGTCAACGCTTTAAATATAGTTTACTGCGATAACTTCGTTTGTGAAACTTTGTTTGTTGTGAACTCGTGCTTAAAAGTTATGTTTACAGATGATTCTTGCCCAAAAAACTGCATTACAGGATAAATTCATCTCCTAAATAGACTTCTTTTACTTTTTCATTATGTAAAATTTCTTCAGCAGTTCCTGAAGCAATAATGTAACCGTTGCCAACGATGTAAGCGGTTTCACAAATATCGAGCGTTTCGCGCACATTATGATCGGTTATCAGTACTCCGATGCCCTTATCTTTTAGATGACGAACGATCTGTTTTATGTCGCTTACTGAAATAGGATCGACGCCCGCAAAGGGCTCGTCTAATAGAATGAAATCTGGTTCAGTCGCAACGGCGCGTGCAATTTCTACCCGACGGCGCTCACCGCCCGATAATGACATGCCCAAGTTATCTCGAATGTGATTAATATGAAATTCGTCGAGGAGTTTGACGGTCTGTTCAAGTCGCTCTGCACGATTTAAGTCTTTGCGTGTTTCGAGAATGCCCAAAATATTATCGTGTACGCTTAGCTTTCGAAAAATCGAAGCCTCTTGTGGCAGATAGCCGATACCTGCGCGAGCTCGTCCGTGCATGGGTAGTTTTGTGATGTCTTGATCATCAATGCTCACGCTACCCTTGTCTTGTTTCACAAGGCCTACAATCATATAAAAACAGGTAGTTTTTCCCGCACCATTTGGTCCCAGTAAGCCGACAATCTGCCCCGATTTAATGGACATGGACACATCTTTTACAATCTGTCGTTTCTTGTAACTTTTCGCGAGGTTTCTAGCTGTCAGCGTTTTCATTCGGCTTCATAGACTTTTTCGTCAGCAGATACCTCAGTATCTGTATTGGGGAAATATTGGATTTTTACGCGTTTACCCGAATTTTCATCGCCTCTAGCACGAATCGCTTTTTTCATAATGTCATATTCTATTTTTTCACCTGAAAAAGAATTATGCGTTTGGATCAATGAAGCGTCGCCTTCGAAACTTAGAATTGCTTCTTGTGCCGAAAACACAATGATATTGGCATAACCCTCGGTTTTTCCAAGTACTGCATCGCTCTGTAAGAAATGTGCAGGCTTTCCCGTAGCGGTGATCGAGCTGATCTTACGATCAATCGCTTTTACGTCGATTTTATCCGCATTGACAACGGAATCACCCTGAGAAATAACAACGTTACCAGAATAGGTTGAGGTGCCCGTTGAATCGTCAAGTAAGGCGCTATCTGACTCAATAGAAATTGGTAAATTGCTCTTTGCATCAATCGCGTAGCTCGCGTTGACGCCTGTTAATAAACATAAGCATAAAATGCAGTATTTGCGCTCAAGGTGTCGTTTCATAATAACCTCGTACACGATCAACCAGTTGTAGCTTTTTATCATTTAACGACGCTTCTAAACCATATGATGTCAGTTGGCTATTGTTCTGCTTAATGGTAACGAGTTGATCGGTTGATATAAAGCGTTTCTCTGCATCTAGATATAAAGTTTCCGTTAGGATTTGAACTTCGCCGAACGTTTTGTCTGCGCGCGATAGTTCCACGGCATCTTTTAATATGAGGGATTCAGTTGCCGGGAGATAGCGACCAAACTTTGCCCTCAAGTCCATTTTGAGATTTTGTGATGGCAGGTAATGAATTGTAGGTGCTTCTATTTCAATTACCTCCTCTGGAGCTTCATAATATTTCGCTTTCATGGCTTCTACATCTAATTTAATTTCGCCTTCTTTATTGTAATAAACAAAGCGAGCATCACGTATAAAATGAGACGGTTTTAGCACATCAGAACCCACGTATTCTGCCGTATTGTTTTGCTCACTTTCTAGCAAGTAAAGGCAAATTCCCGCCAGAGCAATTGCGAGGCTTACGATAAAACGAGGGCGAGCAGGGCGACGTGGCATTTTAAGTAAGGTAGGCGTCAAGCATAGCGTTTAGATTACCTTGTGCATTGAGAATGAGGTCGCATACCTCTCGGACGGCGCCTTGCCCGGCGGCTTTTTCTGTGCAAAAGTCGGCATGGTCTTTTACAAATTCGTAAGCGTTGGGGACGGTTAAACCCAATCCGGCAGAGCGAATGGCAGATAAGTCTGGCAAGTCGTCTCCCATGTATGCGCACTGTTCAATCGAGAGCGAGAGCTCCGCACAAATCTCAAGTAAAGCAGCTTTTTTGTCCTCTCTTCCTTGTCGAATTATTTCAATGCCCAAATCACTCGCCCTGCGAGCGGTCAGGGGCGACTCACGTCCGGTAATGATTACGACTTGAACACCACTTTTTTGTAGCATTTTGATGCCAAGGCCATCGAGGATGCTAAAAGCTTTGAGTTCGTCCCCTTGTGCACTAAAGTAGAGTTTGCCATCCGTCAGCACACCATCAACATCAAGACCGAGAAGCTTTATACTTTTTGCTTTTTCTTTTGCATAGTTGGCTGAGGCTAAAGAACTTATCGTCATCTCACACCACTCCAGCGCGGATAAGGTCATGCATATGAAGAATACCCACTAATTCACGATTTGAGTTTAAAACAAGCAAACCGGTGATTTTGTATTGCTCCATAATTTGCATCGCTTCGGCGGCCAAGGTATCTGGTTGAACGGTTTTACAATCGTGTGTGATAAGCTTATCAATTTGTGTACACGTCAGGTCAACATTTTCCTCAAAGGCACGGCGTAAATCGCCATCCGTGAAGAGCCCTAAAAGCGAGTTATCGGGATTTATAATGGCCGTCAGGCCAAACCCTTTTTTTGATATTTCGAGTAAACCATCCGAAAGCATTGTACCGCTTGGCACAATTGGGATGCGTTCTCCTGTGTGCATAAGGTCTGACACGGTGAGGAGCAATTTTCTGCCCAAGCTGCCTCCTGGATGAGAAAAAGCGAAATCTTCTTCAGAAAAGCCTCGTGCCTCAAGTAGCGCAACTGCTAAGGCATCGCCCATAACGAGCGTTGCTGTCGTGCTTGAAGTTGGCGCCAAACCAAGCGGGCAAGCCTCTTCCTTGATACTTATGTCTAGGCTGACATCAGCTTGTTGATCAAGCATGGAGCTTGGATTGCCGGTCATACTGATTAGTGGGGCGCCCATGCGTTTAATAAGCGGCAGGATTGTCAATATTTCTTCGGTATTACCGGAATTAGAAATCGCAAGCACAGCGTCGGATTTCGTAATCATACCGAGGTCACCATGGCTTGCTTCGCCGGGGTGCACGAAAAACGAGGGTGTCCCCGTACTCGCCAGTGTGGCCGCAATCTTATTCGCCACGTGGCCTGATTTGCCCATTCCGGTTACTACGACCCGACCGGTACACTGCAGCATAATCTCGCAAGCCTGATGGAAATTATGATTAATGCGACCTTTAAGGTCGGCAATAGCATCTTGCTCGATGCGTATGGTTCTTAATGCAGATTCTTGATAACTCATAGCGCTGTGCTTGTCGTTTGCTGGAATAGGACAGCTAAGTAAACAATATAGCTGCTGACAAGTAGTATACCTGCAAATTTCCCAATGTAAGGCTTCTCGAACAGATGGTTGCAAAAAGCTAACAAAGCAAGGCCTATGGTAAGTCCCAGCATGACCCCGTAATCTCTGTAAAGTGCGGAGGCATCAATTTCTGGTGGGTGAATGAGTGCTGGAATAGCAAGCACGGCAAGCAAATTAAATAAGTTTGAGCCGATAATGTTGCCAAGTGCTAATTCATGTTGGTTTTTCATTGCGCTAGCAATTGAAGCCGCGAGTTCGGGCAAACTGGTGCCAATTGCGACGATGGTTAATCCAATGATTAGATCGCTAACGCCAAGCGCCTTTGCAATGCCTTCAGCGCCCCATACCAAAAGATGTGAACTGCCCAGCAGTAAAATAATACTGAACCCAAGCAAACCATATGCTTTGGCTGATGACATCAAAGCAGTCTCGCCAATTTCATCAGCGGTACCATTATTGTTGCCTGAAGAGAGTTTTGCTAAGGCGAGCAGAGAGGCAGTGAGTATAATGAGCAAGGCAATGCCGTCCCAGAATGTAAGCGTTGCATCCATGATGAAAAGGGTTGCGAGTAACGTTGCGGTGATAAGAATCGGCATTTCTATTTTTAGAATGCCTCGTGTGACAGGAATAGCAGAAACTAATGCCGTGATACCTAGCACGAGTGCGATGTTCGCAATATTAGAGCCAAGTGCGTTGCCGACGGCAAGGTTACTTGCGCCCTCGAAAGCGGCGGTTGCTGAAACAATGAGCTCAGGTGCAGAGGTGCCAAAGGCGACAATAGTAATACCGATCATCATCGGGGTCATACCGATTTTTAGCGCACTGGCGACAGCGCCTTCGACAAATCTATCGGCACTCCATATGAGAATAATAAGGCCGCCAATGATCGCAAGAGAGAAAAGAAGCACGAAGGTGAAGTTCCTGATTTAAATAGTTCAGGCATTGTGCGTAAGTCATGAGCACAGTTCAAGTTTTCTGCGGATCAACTAGATTGACATGTTTTAATTTGTAAAGCGCTTGGATAGATGTGCCATCTTTGGGTACTATGCGTTCAGCAACAATATAAGGAATGGGCATTGTCGTCCTACATAGAAGTTCAAAAGCTTTGTTTTTCTCGTGGCCACCGAAGCATCTTTACGGATCTTGATTTAGCGATCCCTAGAGGAAAAGTAACTGCAATAATGGGGCCGAGCGGCATAGGCAAAACAACTTTGCTGAAACTAATCGGTGGCCAATTACGTCCCGATTCAGGTCGTGTTCTGGTAGGCGGGCTTGACTTTCAGCGGTTGTCGCGAAAACAACTGTTCGATGCACGCGCAAAAATGGGTATGTTGTTTCAAAGTGGAGCTTTGTTCTCGGATCTGACGGTGTTTGAGAATATAGCATTTCCCTTGCGCGCGCATACCCAGCTGCCGGACGAAATGATTCGCGACATTGTCGTGATGAAATTGAATGCGGTAGGTTTGCGCGGAGCGCGAAATTTGATGCCCTCCGAACTGTCAGGCGGCATGACACGGCGCGTGGCGCTCGCTAGAACCATCGCACTCGACCCCGATTTGATTATGTATGATGAGCCGTTTGCGGGGCAGGATCCGATAGCTATGGGGGTTTTGGTGCAGTTGATCCGATTATTAAATGATGCATTAGGGTTGACCAGTGTATTAGTTTCCCATGATATTTCTGAAGCCCTAAGTATTTGTGATCACGCGATTATTATTGCAGATGGGCGTGTTATCGGTGCAGGTGCACCCTCAGAATTAAAAGCTATGGATTCACCATTGGTAAATCAGTTCATAAACGGACTGCCTGACGGGCCCGTTCCATTCCATTTTCCTGCCGGCGATTATGCGCAGGATTTGTTAACGAACAGATGAGCCGTACGTGATTGATTTTATAAGAAGAAGCGGCCGGAGCGGTTTAGATTTTTGCGCAGCAGTCGGTCGAGCAAGTATTTTTTTGTTACGAGCGATAGTGGGTCTGTCGCTATCAGGTAAGGGCCTAAAACTATTGGCGCGTCAAATCTATCGCGTTGGTGTGTTGTCGCTCATTATTATCATTGTGTCGGGTTTGTTTATTGGCATGGTGTTGGGCTTGCAGGGCTATAGCATTTTAGTTGATTATGGCTCGGAGCAGGCGGTCGGACAGATGGTGGCACTCACCTTAGTGCGAGAGCTTGGCCCTGTTGTGACAGCCCTACTTTTTGCTGGGCGGGCAGGTTCCGCCTTGACGGCAGAAATCGGTTTGATGAAAGCGACCGAACAATTATCTAGCATGGAAATGATGGGTGTTGATCCTCTCAAACGTGTCATTGCGCCGCGTTTCTGGGCAGGTTTTATTTCGATGCCAATATTGGCAGCAATTTTTAGCATGGTGGGGATTTTTGGCGGTATGTTGATCAGTGTCGATTGGCTTGGCGTCTATGACGGGGCGTTTTGGTCTAACATGCAGAAGGCAGTCGAATTTAACAATGATGTGATTAACGGTATGATCAAAGCGGTCGTCTTTGGTTGGGTCTGCACTTGGATTGCGGTTTTCCAAGGTTACGATTTGGTGCCAACCTCAGAGGGAATTAGCGCCGCGACAACGAAAACCGTTGTGTATTCATCTTTGTCTGTGCTTGGTTTAGATTTCTTGCTTACTGCCGTGATGTTCGGTGGTATTTAATGTGCCGGGTTACGATAAATACCCGCTATGAAGTTGGCCCGAATTAGAAAAAAATTAGGAAAAGTTTATGTATCAGCGTTCGATGGAATTAGTGGTCGGAGTGTTCATTCTCCTCGGTGCCCTAGCGATGGTATTTCTTGCCCTCCAGGTAAGTGGCCTCTCACTCGACAGTCAGCGAGCGACATATAAAGTATATGCGCAGTTTGATGACTTGGGTGGCTTAAACGTTCGCGGCCGTGTCTCACTTGCAGGAGTCACCATTGGTCGCGTCAATAATGTCTCGTTGGATAAAGAATCATATAGCGCCTTGGTGGAGCTTGAGATTTACACCGAAGTTGACAATTTGTCGACAGATAGTGTTGCGTCAATTCAAACGTCTGGACTGCTGGGCGACAAATACATAGCTATCAGCGTGGGAGCAGACGAAGAATATTTGGCGGATGGCGATACCATTTTTGATACTCAGTCAGCGTTGAACTTAGAAAAATTAATTGGCGCCTTTGCCTCCGGACAGGCAGATTTTTAATGAGTGATCAATTGAGGTGGTTAATGGATCTGCAGATAAAATCGGTCTTTAGAGCATGCCTTGTTTTGGGTTTAATTTTTTCTGCTAATGCTTGGGCGGATCAGGCCATTGAAGTAAAACAGGTGGTTGAGCAGAACGTGGAAAGTATCTTAGCGACCTTCGAGGAGAAAAAATCTTCGTTTGAAACGGATCCAGAGGGCTTTTATCAAGACATGGAGGGGGCGCTTACCAAAATAGTAGATTTTCGCCGGATTGCTGCGCGTGTGATGGGTAAACATGCGCGCAAGGCGAGTAAAGAGCAGCGCAATCGCTTCGTTGAGGTGTTTAAGTCGAGTTTGTTCGATTCGTATTCCAAAACATTAGTGAACAGCGGATCATTCAATATTACTGTTTTAAAAGCAAAAATTAACCCGAGAAGCGATAAGCGTGCAAGTGTTGAAATGGAGGTGGTATCCGACAAGGGTAATTCTTACCCGGTCACGTATTCCATGTTTCGTAACAAAGAAGATATTTGGTTGGTAGAAAATGTCATTGTATTTGGGGTTAACATTGGGTTGGCATTCAAAGATAGGTTTGAAGCGCAAATGCGGGTTAATAAGGGCGATGTTGATAAGGTGATTGATGGCTGGACAGTAGACATCGGTATTGATTTGCCCGAGGAGGTTTAGGTGGCTGAGCTGAATAGACTAAATGCCCAATTAATTAAGCTCGAGGGCGGCGTTGAGAGTGAGCTCAATTTGCTCCAACTTAAAGCGGCGCTTACTAATGAAATTCAAAAATCAAAAAATGATGATTTAGTCATTGATCTAGAAAAGTTAACGACCTTCAATTCACAAGTTTTATCATTACTGTTATGCGGCCTGCGCATGGCTCAGAAAAGTGAATGTCGTGTGCGCTTTGATAATATGCCTCCAGGGCTTTTTGACATGGCTCGAGTAGGCGGTTTGGACTCGGTCTTACCACGATCGTTATAAGACGATCACAGTGACTATCATCCGCTGATAGATTCTTCATGTAATCAGTTTCATGACTTTAGCCTTTCGAATGTATCCTGTATTATACCGCTCCCAAGAAGCGTAACAGCTTGACTTATACGCTTATTATCAATATTGACGAGAAATGCTATGCAAGCCAGCGAAGTGGAAAAACTTGTTTTGGATCAATATCCAGAATTGGATGTAGTCGTAGAAACGGATGGTTATCACTACCAGCTTCGAGCGATTGGTGAAGTGTTCGCGGGGCTCAATAAAGTAAAGCGACAACAGTTAATTTACGGGTGTCTCAATAAGCATATTGCAGATGGCACCATTCACGCGGTGATCATGCAAACGTTTACACCGGAAGAATGGCAAACTCAAAATGCATAACTTTATAAGAGAATTTAAATAGTGGATAAATTAGTAATTGGTGGCGGTGGTCAACTAGACGGTGAAATCAGGATTTCTGGTGCGAAGAATGCTGCTTTACCAATACTTGCGGCAACACTATTGGCAGATGAGCCAGTTACGGTCGGTAATTTGCCGCATTTGCATGATATCACCACCATGATTGAGTTGATGGGGCGCATGGGCGTTGAGTTGTTAATCGATGAAAAGATGAGCGTCGAAGTAAACGCGACAACTATTAAGGAGCTGACGGCACCATATGAATTGGTTAAAACTATGCGAGCCTCGATCCTTGTACTTGGCCCCCTATTAGCGCATTTTGGTCGCGCGGAAGTATCATTACCGGGCGGTTGTGCTATTGGCAGTCGTCCTGTTGATTTACACCTGCGCGGACTTGAAGCCATGGGCGCGCAGATAGAGGTGGTTGACGGCTATATTAAGGCGCATACCGATGGCCGTTTGAAAGGTGCAAATATTGTATTTGAGGTGGTCACCGTTACGGGCACGGAAAACCTCTTGATGGCCGCCGCTCTAGCTGATGGGACAACGATCTTGAATAATGCCGCTCGAGAGCCGGAAGTGGTCGATTTAGCGGAGTGTTTGATCGCTATGGGGGCCGATATAAAAGGCCATGGAACAGCGACGATTGAAATTAATGGCGTTGAAAGTCTCAAAGGCTGTCACTACGATGTGTTGCCCGATCGAATTGAAACCGGCACATACCTCGTAGCGGCTGCCGCTACATGTGGGCGAGTTAAACTGAAAGACACTCGTGCAGATTTATTGGACGCTGTGCTACTGAAACTTGAAGAGGCGGGTGCAGAAATCACGCACGGTGATAATTGGATAGAGCTAGACATGAAGGGCAAACGTCCTAAAGCGGTGTCTATCAAAACAGCACCATATCCTGGTTTTCCGACAGATATGCAAGCGCAGTTTGTCTCACTCAACTGTATAGCTGAAGGCACGGGATCTGTTACAGAAACGGTCTTTGAGAATCGTTTTATGCATGTCCAAGAGCTTCAACGCATGGGCGCTGATATTCATGTTGAGGGAAACACGGCAATCGTGACCGGCGTAGAGCATTTGAATGCGGCGCCGATAATGGCGACAGATCTTCGGGCCTCGGCAAGCTTGGTAATCGCAGGCTTGATGGCGCAAGGCGACACGCTCGTTGATCGTATTTATCATATTGATCGCGGTTACGAATGTATCGAAGAGAAATTGCAGTTGCTGGGTGGGCGCATACAGCGTCTTCCAGGCTAGCAAACATCACTTATTTTGCAGGTAAATCCTGCTATGGATTGGCGCAATGGCGCGTAGATTATGACTGATAATTTGGTAATCGCCTTGTCTAAAGGGCGTATTTTAAAAGAAACGTTACCATTGCTTGCTGAGGCTGGTGTTGAGCCGGTTGAAGATTTGTCATCGAGCAGAAAGCTCATCTTTGACACCACGGTAAATACCATTAAGTTCATCATTATTCGTGCAACTGATGTACCTGCATATGTGCAGTATGGGGGTGCTGATCTTGGTGTGACGGGCAAAGATGTGCTGATGGAACATGGCGCTGAGGGAATCTATGAGCCGCTTGATTTATGTATTGCTAAATGTAAGTTGATGACAGCGGCCTTAAAGGGCGAAAAAAAGCCGACAGGGCGAATACGTGTTGCCACGAAGTTCGTTAATTTGGCAAAAGAGTTTTATGCTAAACAGGGTATACAAGCTGACATTATAAAACTTTATGGAGCAATGGAACTGGCGCCCGTCTTAAATTTGGCGGATGAAATTGTTGATATTGTTGATACAGGCAACACCCTTCGAGCGAATGGCTTAGAGCCGCGCGAAGCGATCCACGATATCAGTACGCGGCTAGTTGTAAACCGCTCATCGATGAAAATAAAGCATGCTCAAATTCAACCAATTATTGAGCGTTTAGCTGAAGCGGTCGCTAAACGTCAACGTAAATAAGCTCTTTCGAACGTTTTTTTAGGTTTTACATATGTACGGTATTACACGGCTTAATGCGTCTGATGGCAACTTCCAGCAAAAGCTAGAAAAACTCATTGCATGGGATGAAGCCTTAGATGAGCAGGTATATACCACCGTTAAAGGTGTGCTTGCAGGGATCAAGAAATCAGGCGATCAGGCATTGCTTGACTATACGTCTACATTTGATGGGTTAGAGGTTGACAGCGTGGCTGACCTTGAAGTCTCGAATGAGCGTTTAAAAATGGCGCTTAGGAATATTTCTGACCAACAAAGAGCTGCCTTGGAAAATGCGGCTAACCGTGTCCGCAGTTATCATGAGAAACAAGCGCAAGGCTCATGGCAATACACAGAGGCTGATGGCACCTTACTCGGTCAACGTGTGTTGCCATTAGATAGTGCGGGTTTATATGTGCCCGGTGGCAAAGCAGCCTATCCGTCATCTGTTCTTATGAACGCTATTCCAGCAAAAGTAGCAGGCGTTGAGAAAATTGTGATGGTAGTGCCCACCCCGCGTGGTGAGGTGAGTGAATTAGTTTTAGCGGCAGCCGCGCTATCGGGTGTTGATCGCGTCTTTACGATTGGCGGTGCGCAAGCAATTGCAGCACTTGCTTACGGGACCGAGACAATTCCAGCCGTCGATAAAATTGTTGGTCCTGGCAATATATATGTGGCCACTGCAAAAAGAGAGGTCTTTGGGCAGGTTGGTATAGATATGATTGCTGGCCCGTCAGAAATTTTAGTGATCTGTGACGGACAGACCGATCCAGATTGGATTGCCATGGACTTATTTTCGCAAGCCGAACATGACGAAAATGCGCAATCAATTTTAATTTGTCCAGACGAACGTTTTCTCGATGCGGTGGAGAAGAGTATTGAAAAACTTCTGCCAACGATGGAGCGAAAAGACATTATTGAGTCTTCGATTCGATCTCGCGCTGCGTTTATTAAGGTGGCTTCTCTGCGGGAGGCAGCTGATGTAAGTAATCGTATTGCGCCAGAACATTTAGAGCTGTCGGTCGAGGAGCCGGATGTCTTGCTCAAGCAAATTCGCCATGCAGGTGCAATTTTTATGGGGCGTTATACGGCAGAGGCCTTGGGTGACTACTGTGCCGGGCCCAATCATGTATTGCCCACGTCTGGAACAGCAAGGTTTTCCTCACCATTAGGGGTCTACGATTTTCAAAAACGTTCTTCGATCATTAATTTTTCGGAGGATGGCGCGAGCACACAAGGCAAAGTGGCGTCGGTACTTGCACGAGGTGAGGGTTTAACTGCACATGCGCGCTCTGCTGAATACCGCATTAAAGATTAGTCTGAAATAAATAAGACTGACAAAGAGAGTTTGGAGTGGAAGAAAACATGAGTGAGTTGCAGCGGCAAAGCGAAATGCTGGTTGAGTCATTAGTGCGTGCGGAAGTAAAAGACTTGCATTCCTATCATGTACCCGGTTCGTCTGGACTACTAAAGCTCGATGCGATGGAGAATCCTTTTTCTTGGCCAGGTCATTTGCAAAATGCGTGGTTTGATAAATTAAAAGAAATTGATGCGAATCGCTACCCCGATCCATCTGCATCGGGCGTTAATCAGCGTCTGCGTAAATTGCTGAATGTCGATGTGCTTGCTGCGCGAGCGAATACTGAGCTAAGTATCATGCTCGGTAATGGCTCTGATGAGATTATTCAAATATTAGCCATGACGCTGGCTTCAAAAGAGCGCGGTATACTGGCGCCAGAGCCAAGTTTTGTGATGTACCAAATGATTGCGAAGTTTGTCGGTATTCCATATCACGGTGTTGAATTGAATGAAGACTTCTCGCTCGACTTAAATGCTTTTTTGTCGTCAATTCGAGCCTACAATCCTTCTTTGATATTTTTAGCTGTCCCCAACAATCCGACAGGAAATTTGTTCGGCGTAAATGAAGTAAAAGCAATTGTGGAGGCAAGCAAGGGGCTTGTCGTCGTCGATGAGGCATATATGGCCTTTACCGGTTCAGATCTTTTGCCACTCATTGCCGAATATCCAAATGTTGTGGTAATGCGTACGCTCTCGAAAGTCGGTTTAGCAGGTCTTCGTTTAGGCTTTTTGATTGGCTCGACCGTTTGGTTGAATGAATTTGATAAGTTGCGTTTGCCCTACAATATCAACGTCCTGACCCAAGCAAGCGCCGAGTTGGCTTTGGACAACTATCATGTTCTGTCTGAGCAAACTGAGAGTTTGCGAGCTGCGCGATCTGAATTGACGGCAGGGCTGCAGGCTATTGACGGATTGCAGGTTTATGAAAGTGAGGCTAACTTTGTGCTTGTACGATGTCTTCAGGCTTCAGCGCGCGAGGTTTTTACGCGAATGAAAGAGCTAGGCGTTCTCATTAAGTGTCTGGATGGCGGGCATCCGAGTTTGAAAAACTGTCTTCGTTTAACCGTTGGTAAGCCCCAGCAAAATGTACAAATGCTGACAGCACTGACGGCGTCGCTAGTAGAGCTGTCTACTCGTAAATCAAGCGTTTAATTGCTGACAAAGCCCTTACATTAGGAAGCTTAAAATGAGTATTTCGAGAGCTGAACTCCTACGTTATTGTGATGCGTTTTTGAATGCTGACCACATCAACGACTACTGTCCAAATGGCTTGCAAGTGGAAGGCCGAGAAACCATTCGAAAAATAGTGGGTGGAGTGACGGCTTCGCAAGCCCTCATTGATGCGGCAATCTCCGTAAATGCCGATGCATTGGTTGTGCATCATGGCTATTTTTGGAAAGGTGAGTCAGCGCAAATCCAGGGTATAAAGAAGCGTCGTCTTAAAGCTTTGCTTGGTGCCGACTTGAATCTTTTTGCTTATCATTTGCCGTTAGACGTGCATGAAATAGTGGGTAATAACGTTTGTCTAGCTGAGTTATTAGGCTTTAAAATTACGGGTGCGTTAGAGCCAAGTGCACAGATAAAAGTTGGGTTAGCAGGCGAGCTTGCCGAGCCGGCCGATGCAATAACGCTTGCCGCTCAGATTGGTGAGAAACTAGGACGGAAAGTCATGCATATCGCCGGTAACCAAGAGCCGATAAAAACGATTGCATGGTGCACGGGGGCTGCGCAAAGCATGATTGAGCGAGCTGTCGATTTAGGTGTTGACGCATACGTGAGTGGTGAGATTTCCGAACCGACAGTGCATATTGCGCGTGAGGCAGGTATTCACTATTTCGCGGCAGGCCATCATGCAACTGAACGTTATGGGGTTCAGGCTCTTGGTAAGCATTTGGGCGAAAAGTTTAAGGTCGATTTCGAATTCATCGATATTGATAATCCGGTGTAAATGCGGCAGTCCACCTAACAAAACGTCAGTAGTTCTTGGTTTACGCCTGACGAGGCGTTAACTCCTCGCTATCGCCAGCAGTTTGATCTGGTGCGTTAATAATTTCTTCCAAGCCGAATTTTTCAGATAAGGTGCCTTCTGACTCTTTTACATTTTTAGGTGCATAGTCCATAGGCGGAATGAAGCCTTGCTCTTCCGAGCTTTCTATCGTGTGACCGCGATGTGACTGGTCAAAACTAAGTGGGATGAAAGCACTCGCCTCGTCGCTTGCGCATAGTTTTGTCGCGCCATGCGCTAATTGCTCATGCACTGCTTGGTAGCTGTTGTTTAATGTTTGAACTTTGCGCGCGGTTTCCAAAAAATGCTCACTGACTTGTGCTTGATACTTGATATGCTTCTCTTCAGATTCTGCTAATTTTTGCTGCAGGCGGGTGACTCGCTTACCGTCAGTACCATTGCTTTTTTGAATCACGACGCCAATCAAAACGCCTAATATAAATAGCCCTAATCCAGCAAAAATTTGAATTTCTGAAATATCCAAGCCAGCTCCTAATCGAATTTGATCGTTTTCGTATCGTCACCATAGTTGACTTTGATACTAGAGACCTTTGTGGATTAACACAATAGACAAGTTTTTTTTTGCCTGTTGGTTGGCCTTTGACGTTTGAACGGGCACAATATCGCCGCAAATTTAGGCTTAAATACGATTGTTATGTGTTCATCTCGTATGCGAGATAATTTAGAGGTTACGTAAATAAATGTCATCTATACCCCTGTCACCCTTGCAGCGTTATTTAAAAGATCTGGAGCGGGATGGCTTTGTCGCGGATGCTGCACAAAAAATGGCGGTTGATAAGCTCCAAGCCCTTTATTCAGTGCTAATAGACGATCAAAAACAGCGTGACCGAGAGGCCAGAAAGTGGTTTAACAAGTTTCGTAAAACTCATCCAAAGCCGGTAAAAGGCCTTTATTTTTGGGGTGGCGTGGGTCGCGGTAAAACCTATCTGATGGATAACTTTTTTGAGAGCTTGCCGTTTGATCAAAAAATGCGGATTCACTTTCACCGTTTTATGCAGCGAGTGCATGCTGAGCTGCAAAAGCTAGAAGATCAAAGTAACCCGCTGTTAATAGTTGCTGATAAGCTTAGTCAAGAGGCACGCATTATTTGCTTTGATGAATTCTTCGTCTCAGATATTGGTGATGCGATGATTTTGGCAGGTTTAATGGAGGCCTTATTCGCACGCGGTGTATCGTTGGTCTGTACATCAAACATTGTTCCTGATGGTCTTTACAAAGATGGTTTGCAAAGAGCACGTTTCCTGCCTGCTATTGCGCTGGTAAACAAGCATACTGAAGTTGTAAA